>CAIMVC010000250.1 GCA_903844825.1 uncultured Burkholderiales bacterium
GACATCGCGGTGGCCGACGACGCGCTGGGCAGCAACAGCATCACCTTGAGCGGTACTGACGCGGCGAGCTTTGAAGTCATTGGCACGGCGCTCTACCTCAGAGCGGGCGTCGCGCTCAATTACGAAGCCAAGCCGAGCTACGACGTCACTGTCAGCGTCGCCGACGCCAGCGTGACCGGCAGCACCGCCGTCAGCACCCCATTCACCCTGAACGTCAGCGACGTCAACGAAGCCCCCAGCGCCGTCACGCTCACCCCGGCACTCAGCGCCAACACGCTGGCAGAAAACACGAGCACCACCAGCCGCACCAAAGTCGCCGACATCGCGGTGGCCGACGACGCGCTGGGCAGCAACACCGTCACCCTGAGCGGCACCGATGCGGCCAGCTTTGAAGTTATTGGCACGGCGCTCTACCTCAGAGCTGGCGTCGCGCTCAATTACGAAGCCAAGCCGAGCTACGACGTCACTGTCAACGTCGCCGACACCAGCGTGACCGGCAGCACAGCCGTCAGCACCCCATTCACCCTGAACGTGAGTGACGTCAACGAAGCCCCCAGCACCGTCACGCTCACATCAGCACTCAGCGCCAACACGCTGATAGAGACCGCCAGCACCGCCAGCCGCACCAAAGTCGCCGATATCGCGGTGGCCGACGACGCACTGGGCAGCAACACCGTCTCTTTGAGCGGTACCGACGCGGCGAGCTTTGAGGTCATTGGCACGGCGCTTTACCTCAAAGCCGGCGTGGCGCTCAACTACGGACTGCAAAGCAGTTACCACGTCACCGTCGAGGCTATCGACGCGTCTGTCGGCGGCAGCACTGCTGTTGTAAGCAACTACACCCTCAGCCTGAAGGCGGTGCCCAGCAGCTTGGGCGGCTCCTTCACCGCGGGTCCGGCCACCAGTGGCAACGGGCTGATCTTGCAGGTCTTTCGGGCCGACAACGGTGAGTTGCTCACCAGCACCAAGGTGGGGGATGACGGCGCCTACACCTTTGCGGTCAGCTATGTTGGCGTGGTCGTTGTGGTCATTCATGACGTTGACCTCGACCCGGCGCGCCCTGGCGCCGACTACATGGACGAGGCCAACGGGCCGAGCGACCTGGTGGCCGATTTGCGCACCATCACGGTGGTTGGCCAGGCGGGGGTGAGCGTCACGGCCAACGTCACGCCCTTGACAGAAATTGCAGCTACGCTGATCACCGGAAAAACCGCTGCCCAGGCGGCGGCCACGGGCTACCAGTCGGTCGGCGTCAGCCCTGGGCAGGTCAGCCAGACCAACACGGCCTTGGCGCAGATGCTCGGGCTCGGTGCCATTGACATCACCAGCTCGGTCGTCACCCCGGTCAACGACCCGAGTGGCGCTGCCACGGCCACGCCCAACGACTACGGTCTGGTGCTGGCCGCCTTGTCGCACGCCGGCGCCATGAGCGAGGTCATTGCCGTCATGGCGGCCGGCATCGTGCTCGATGCCAGCAGCGGCCAGGCCAGCTTTGGTGCGGCCGGCGGCAGCACCGCCGAGCTCTGGCTGGCCCAAGGCATGACCGGCGCCGAGATTGCCCACGGCGTGGTCTACACCAGCAGCGTGATCAACGAGGTCAGGCGCCAGGGCGAGCAAATCGCCGGCACGGCCTTGCTGACGCAGTTCCTGGCCTTTGAGAACGAGCGCTCGAGCGCTGACACGCAGAGGCTGGGCAGTGCTGACAGCGCAGCAGGCAAGGCCTGGTACCAACGAGACTGGACCCAGTCGCAGGCCCACATCCGCTTGTTGAGCCAGGCCGCGCCCGTTAAAGAAACGCTGCCCAGCGCCTGGGACAGCGTGCTCAAGACGATTCTCAAGACGCAGGCCCTGGCCAAAGAGGCCTTGGCGCTGGAGCCCAGCAACCCGCGCCTGCAGCGCGACTTGGCCAGCGCGCTGGCCAGCGAGCAGCTGCTCAGTAGCAAAAGCCAGAACCAGGGCAGTGCCGATTCGGTGGCGGTGGCGCTCTTCACCCGGCAGTCAGCGGTCGTCGACGCCGCACTCAAGATCGTAGAAAACCCGCAGGCCCCCGGGCCGCAAAAGCTGCGCGCCCAAACCGCGCTGGACAGCGGCTTGAAGGTCATTCGCGACGCGCAAAGCACGCTGGCCGATCAGGTGCAGGCGCAGGCCTTGACGGTCAAGTTCCTGCAAGTCAGCCTGAGCCAGATCGCGCTGTCGCGCCAAGTCCTGGCAGACAACGCGCCTGGCACAGCGGCTTACGCGGCAGCGCAAGCGGCTGTGACTCAAGCCCAGCAGGTGTTCGACCAGAGCCTGCTGGCAGCGGCCGACCAGGCCGCTGCCAGCAGGGGCGCAGCCAGTGCGCTGACGCAGGCCATGGCGCAGGCCACCAGTGCGCAAAAGCGGCTCGACGCCAGCGCGCCAGAGTCTGCCGCTTACGCGCAAGCGCTGGCAGCGCTGGAGCAGGCCAACGCCACTTTGGCCCGGGTGCAAGCCACGGCGGCCGACCAGGCCTTTGTGCAAAACGTCAACGCCCAGGCCGTGGCCCGCGCGCAGGCCGAGCAGGCAGCCGCCGAGCAGGCACTGGCTGCGGCCGAGCCGGGCACGCCGGCGGCCGAGCAAGCCCAGGCTGCGCTGATTGCGGCGCAAGCGGCGCTGCAGCAGGTGCGGGGCATGAACGCTGACCAGGCCGCGGCCGACAAGGTCGCCGCTGACGCCGCGGCGCTCAAACTCGCAGCTGTAGATGCCGCTCAAAAAGCGCTAGATGCCTTGAGTGCGCAGCCCGGCGGCGCCCATGCGCAAGCCATCTTTGATGCCCAACAAGCGCTCGCAGCGGCCAGCTCGGAGGTGCAAGCCCTGCAGCAAACAGCGGCCGATAAAGCCGCCGCGCAGCAAGCCAGCGCTGACGCCCTGGCGCGCGAGTTAGCGCGCATTGAAGCGGCGCAAGCCGTGCTCGACAGTCATCCCGACGCTGCTGCCCAGGCAAGCGCACAAGCCGACTTGCGCCAGGCCAGCCAAGCCGCCGCGCAATTGCAGCAAGTCAGCGCAGACAAAGCCGGTGCCGACAAAGTGGCGGCACAGGCACTGGCCTGGCAACTGAGTCATGAAGCGGCGGCCCGGCAGGCGCTGGCAGTCGCCAAGAGCGAAGGTGACGTTGCCGCCATGGCGGCGGCGCAGCAGTTGCTGGACGCGGCGCAGCAAGCCATTGCCAAGCTGCAGGCCGCAGCCGCCGACCAGGCAGCCGCCGACAAGGTGGCCGCTGACATTCTGGCGGCGGAGCAAGCGCAGGCCACGGCGGCCGAGGCGGCCATGGCGGCGGCGCGCCAGACCCTGCAGAACTTGCAGGACGCCAATACCGCCGAGGCCCTGGCGGCCAAGGCGGCGGCGCTGAAGGCGCTGGCCGAGTCGCAAGAGGCGCTCGCCAATGCCGAGGCGGCGGTGGCGCGGCTGCTGGAGACCGCGCTGGACAAGGCGAGCGAGCAAAAGCGCCAGGCCGACCTGGTGGCCGCGCAACTGGCCCGGCAGCAGGCGGCGCAAGCGGTGGTGGACGACGCCAGCAGCAGCGCGGCGGACAAGGCGGCGGCGCTGGAAGTGCTGGCACGAGCCGAAGAGGCCGCGCAGGTCTTGCTCGACGCGGCCGCTCGGCAAAGCGCACTAGAAAAGCTCTACCAGGTGCAAACCGGCATGGCGGTGGTGCTTGATGCTCCAGAAAACACCACCGCCATTGCCCAGTTAGGCGTGGGCGGTGTCAGTGGCGTGAGCTGGTCTCTAGTCGGCGGCGCCAGCGCCGCGCTCTTTGAGCTCAGCCCAAGCGGGCAGCTGAACTTCAAGTCCGCCAAAAATTACGAGAGCGACTCCAGCGGTGGGGCGGATCGGCACAGCTTTAGCCTGCTCGTGCAGTTGCAAGACAGCCGTGGCAACAGCGTCACGCAGGCGCTGCGGGTGCAACTGGGCAATGTCAACGAAGCGCCCGAGGCGCTGGGCACGCTGGCCGATGTGGCTGTGCTCAAGTCACGCGCTTTCAGCCTGGACCTGTCGAGCACTTTTGCTGATGCGGACGCGGGCGACGCCCGGCACTTTAGCGCCACCGGTTTGCCGGCGGGCCTGAGCCTGGACGCACGCGGCGTCATCAGCGGCGTGGCAACGTCTGTCCAAGCAGCGCAAACGGTAACAGTCACCCTGACCGACGCCGGGGGCCTGAGCGCCAGCCAGCGCTTCACGCTGGCCGTGGTCGAGCAGCCGGCGGTCATTGGCGCCGGTCCGGCGCCTGGGGCCGCGACCTCGCTCAAAGCCGGCGCCAGCCTGGACTTGCTGCTCAATCTGAGTGAGGCGGTGCACCTCAGCGTCGGTGTCAGCGCCGGTGTGCCCACGGTGCAGCTGAGTATCAACGGCCAGGCGGTGACGGCCGCATACCACAGCGGCAGCGGCACAGATGCACTTATCTTTCGCGCCCTGGTGCCGGCCGGCAACAACGGCAGCGACCTGCGGGTCACCGGCGTGCAGCTCAACGGCGCCCAGGCGGTGGGCGTGCGCAGCGGCCAGAGCCTGCTCACGCAGGTCTGGCAAGTCGCCACCGACGCGCTGACGATAGACAACATCGCCCCCGAAGCGCCGCGCCTGTCCTTGCGCAGCGACACCGGGGTCGACGCCAGCGACGGCATCAGCGCCTCGGGCACGGTGCAACTGAGCGCCCTGGAGCCAGGCGGGACCTGGCAGTTCAGCCTGGACGGCGGCGCTCACTGGCGCAGTGCCGACGCGGG
Organism: uncultured Burkholderiales bacterium; assembly: GCA_903844825.1. Taxonomy (GTDB): domain Bacteria; phylum Pseudomonadota; class Gammaproteobacteria; order Burkholderiales; family Burkholderiaceae_C; genus Polaromonas. The sequence continues at coordinate 4,737 of CAIMVC010000250.1, forward strand.
CGAGACCGGCTTGACCTTGGGCGAGGGCCGCCATGCGGCCGGCCAGGTGCAGGTCAGGCAAACCGATACGGCCGGCAACTTGAGCCCGACCAGCGTCAACGCGCAAGACTGGGTGATCGACACCGGCGCGCCAGAACTGAGCTTGAGCCTGAGCTTGCCGGCAGGGCGCAGCGTGCTCAAGGCCGGCCAGAGCGCCACGCTCACGCTGCGCCTGTCGGAGCCGGTGCCGGTGCTGCC
>CAIMVC010000251.1 GCA_903844825.1 uncultured Burkholderiales bacterium
CCCGGGGTCCAGACCCTCTTGAAGACGAAGCAAGCCGCGCAGGCATCTTGGATCTGTACCAGCGGCTCGCACCGCAAGGACGTATTTCCTTCAATGCCATGGTGCACCGGACCAACACCAGCCGTGAGGCGATCACCAAGTTCTTCCTGCAGCTGACCGGGGACCCATCCCTTTCCATCGGGGAGGGCGCCTTTGTGGATCCGTACGATGCTGGGGGCCTGGCCAACTCCCTGCAGTCGACAGACGATGCCGTGGCCTTTCGGCGTCAATCGCTGGAAGAAATCCGTCGAGGACGCATCGTTCACATGGACGTGGCCCGGCAGCGGATGCAGGAGTGGGCAGGCAGCATTTTGGAAAGGCGACCGGCCCAAGGCCTCGGTCAAAAGTGCGGCATGGACCGGCCAGACCAGCTGGCTGTGGACCTCAAAGGCCAAGTGCTGACCTGCCAGAACGTGAGTTCGGTCTCCGTCGCCCCCAACGGGCAGTCCCACCACGTGGGCCACCTTGCGGACCTGGCGGGGGTAGAGCTGAATACGTCAACGCATTGGTCTCATCGCACTGAATGCCCTAATTGCCCGGTGCTCCAGGCCTGCAAGGGCGCTTGTATGTTTCTGGAGGGCCCGCTTTGGCAGGCGGCATGTGACAACGCCTTCTCGGACCACATTCCGTTCTTTGTGGCGGCCATTGAGCACTTGACGGGATGTGCGGTGTTTCGCATTGAGCCGCAAGATGGCGACCTGCCCGAGGACCGCATGGACGTCTTTGGTATTGCCTCGCGTCCTGTGCAAAAACCTTCCCGCAAGGTCATCCCGATCGCGGTGGACAACAGGCCTGCCGCAGGAGGAGCAGAAACCGCTGGAGCTTCCCGTGCCTGATGCGTCACTATCCGAGGCCATTCGGGAGGCCTATGCCAGCGCGCTCAGTGATGTGGTGATCTTTCACACCCTGGAGTTACGCCACCCGGACTTCGTGGATGAACAAGGAGCTCCCACAGCCATTCGGGTGGTTCGTGATCGGGTCGATCTCTTGGCGCATCTGGAAAGCTCTGCGCCACTGCATCCGGGCCAGGAAGTGCGCTTTGTGGCCATGGCCTTTGATCTGAATCTACCGGCGGTCGACAGCATGCCCGTCCCGGAGGTGGAAATCACCCTGGACAACGTAACCCGGGAAGTCATGCGGCACCTGGATGCGGCCGTGCAGTCGCAGCAAATGATCGAGGTGACGTACCGACCCTATCTTTCCAATGACTTGTCGGGCCCGCAAATGGATCCGCCGCTGACTTTGGTCTTGAGCTTTGTAGAGGCCAATCCGCTTCGAATCACAGCCCGGGCACGGATGGTGGACATCGGCAACAAGGCCTTTCCGGGTCGGACTTACACCGCCAAAGAGTTTCCTGGGCTAACCCGATGAAGAGAAAACAGATGCGCAACCTGCACCTGGTCAACGAGTACATCGGAAGGCCTTGGGTAGCCGGCGGCAGAGGGCCGCATGAGTTTGACTGCTGGGGCCTGTTTTTGCATCTCCAGCGTATGTGCTTTGGCAGGGAGTTACCGGAGATCCCGGTGGATGCCACCAACCTGCGCGCCGTTCTCAAGGGCTTTCAGTCGCATCCGGAGCGCCAGCGTTGGGAGGCCGTTGCCCACCCGCACGATCGTTTTGAAGGTGATGCCGTGCTGATGCGCCAGTCTCGCTACCCCGTCCACGTGGGGGTGTGGCTGGGCGTCGATGGCGGCGGGGTGCTCCATTGCGTGCAGGGCGCCGGGGTGGTTTTTCAGTGCATCGAGCACTTGGCGCTGCACGGCTGGCAGGTTGAGGGCATTTACCGGTTCAAAGAGGTTCAATGAGTACCGCTGCTATTCAAGACCCTTATCCACTGGTCATTCTGCTGCGTAACCCGTTCGTGCCAGCGGACCGGGAGGTGTTGAACGCCCCGGCTAACGCAAGCATTGCTCAGTGGCTCAATGTCCAAGACGCGGCGGTCCGCACGGCGGTGAATTCTCAGCCGACCATTTGCCTTAAGAACGGTCAGCCTGTGCTCAGAGCTGACTGGGCGGTGACCAAGATCGAAGGCGCCATCATTTTTGTGGCCTTACCCCAAGGCGGCGGCGGGGGTGGGAAAAATCCCCTGCGCACCGTGTTGATGATCGCCGTGATGGTCGTGGCGAACGTCTACGGCGGGCCGCTCGCCTCTGCGCTCGGGTTTTCTGGCTCGCTTGGAACCGCTGTGGCCTCCGCGGGCATTGCTTTGGCTGGTTCTGTACTGGTCAACGCATTGGTGCCCCTGCCGACTCCCAATGTGCCCACGGCCGGCAGCTTGAACAGTCCAAGCCCGACTTATTCCCTGCAGGCGCAGGGCAACTATGCGCGCCTGACCCAGCCGATTCCTGTGGTCTATGGCCACCACCTGGTCTTTCCCGACTTTGCTTCGACGCCGTACGCGGAGTATGTCGACCATGACCAGTACCTGCACCAGCTGCATGTGATCGGCATGGGGGACTACGAGGTGCATCAGATCCGGATTGAGGACACGCCGATTGCTTCGTTTGCCGAAATCCAGGCTCAAGTCATTTTGCCGGGTGGCGTCAATACGCTCTTCAATCACGACGTGGTGACCGCTCCTGAGGTGGCCGGGCAGGAGTTGATTGCACTGGCCGATGCTGGGGGCGCGCTGGTGGGGCCCTTCACGGTGAACCCGCCGCAGACGCAGGTCAGTCACATTGGCATTGATGTGCTGATGCTCAGAGGCCTGTACTACGCCAACGACGACGGAAGTCTCTCGGCCAAGGCGGTGCAGTGGCGGGTGGAGGTTCGGCTGGTCGATGACGCGGGCGAGGCTGTTTCGGGCTGGTGGGTGCTGGCTGAAGGAGAGCACAGCGAAGCCAGTGGCGAGGCCCAGCGGCTGTCTTACAAGTACGCGGTAACCCCAGGCCGGTACCAGGTGCGATTGAGCCGGCTGGACAGCAAAGATCCGAGCAGCAGGGCAGGGCATGAATTGCGCTGGGGCGAGGTGCGGGGCTACTTGGCTGGAGCAAGCCTTCCGCAGCAGATGACTTTGCTGGCGCTGCGCATGAAAGCCACCGACAACCTCTCGCAGCGTTCGAGCCGACTGGTCAACTGCCTGGTCACCCGCAAGTTACCCACCTGGTCTCCACAATCGGGTTGGTCCAGTCCAGTGCCCACGCGTTCCGTCGCCTGGGCCTTTGCCGATGTCCTACGCGCTGAGTACGGGGCTGGATTGGCCGACGCTCGCATCGACCTGCAGGCGCTATATCGGCTGGACCAGCAGTGGGCGGCTCGGGGTGACCATTTTGACGCTGTCTTTGACCAGGGCCTGACCGTTTGGGAGACCCTGGGCCGAGTCGCCCGGTGCGGCCGGGCCGTTGCGTTCCTGCAGGGCGGCATTGTTCGCATTGTGCGAGACGAGCCCAAGACCTTGCCGGTGGCCTTGTTCTCGATGCGCAACATTGTTAAGGGCAGCCTCAAGATTCAGTACGTCATGCCCGGTGAAGAAACGGCCGACACCGTCGTCATGGGGTATCTCAACCCCAAGACCTGGAAACCTGATGAAGTCGCTGTGAACCTGCCGGGTGCGGATGGGACTCGCCAGGCCAAGGTGACGCTTTTTGGCTGCACCAGCCAAGCGCAGGCTGTGCGGGAGGGAAAGTACATTGCTGCGGCCAATCGCTACCGAAGGCGGCTCATCACTTTCACGACCGAGATGGAAGGGCTGATTCCGACCTATGGCGACTTGATCGCCATCAGCCATGACATGCCGAGTTGGGGAACCAGTGGGGAGGTCCTTGGATTTGAGCCTGCGACTCGGTCATTGGTCGTATCTGAGCCTTTGCCCTGGGTGCAGGGCCGTGAGCACCAGTTGGTTTTGCGGATGCCAGAGGGCTCGCTCGCCGGTCCCTTCCAAGTGACTCGTGGAGGGTCGGACCAGCACGCCGTGGTTGCTGCATCCGCATGGCCTGGCTTGACCGGCGCAATGGGTTCAGGGCGCCCGCTCTTCACCTTTGGCGCAGGACAAAGTTGGAGCCAGCTGGCGCGCGTTATGTCGCTCCGCCCCCGAGGCGAGCAGGTTGAGATCACCTGCGTGGCTGAAGACGCCGCTGTGCACAGCGCCGACCTGACGTAGCAGCCGGGCAAGCGCTAATTTTTTCTTTTCATTTCCTCAACCCGCCCGTCCTGGAGTTATCCGGACGGGCTTTTAACTTTGGAGACTCGTATGCCCGAACCGACAAGCTCTGGCGTTGCAGGAGCGGCTGTCGCCTACAAGGCCTTTGGTGGCACTGCTGCGGCAGTGGCCAGTGGTGCCACGCTGGCGGCCGTGGTGGTCATGCTCATGACGCCGCCGCGTGACAAACG
>CAIMVC010000252.1 GCA_903844825.1 uncultured Burkholderiales bacterium
ATTGATTTGCGCACCCTGGCGGAGTTTGCCGGTGCACGCTTTTTCAGTGACGAGGTCATCGGGCTGGATCGCAGCGCTGGCCGGGTGCTGTGCCGCAACCGCCCGCCCGTAGCCTACGACCGCTTGTCCATCAACATCGGCTCGAGCCCGCAAATGCAGCAGGTGCCGGGGGCTGCCGAGCATGCGGTGGCGGTCAAGCCGATCAACCTCTTTAACCAGCGCTGGCTGGCGCTGCTCGAGCGCGTCAGGCTGCGCTCTGGCAAGCTGCGCATCGGCCTGGTTGGCGGGGGTGCCGGCGGCGTCGAGTTGACGCTGGCCATGCAGCACCGGCTGCGTCAGGAAGTACGTGCGCTTGGGCGCGACCCCAACGAGCTGGCGTTTCATTTGTTCACCAGCAGCGACCAGATCCTGCCCACGCACAACCCGCGCGTACGCCGCATGTTTGAAAGCGTGCTCAGCCAGCGGCAGGTGGTGCTGCACACCGGCAGCGCGGTGGCGCAGGTCTCTGGCGGCGGCCTGCAGACCGCCCAGGGCGAGCAGTTTGCGATGGACGAAATCGTCTGGGTCACGCAGGCCGGCGGCGCGCCCTGGCTGCAGTCCACCGGGCTGGCGCTGGATGCGTCCGGCTTCATCCAGGTCAACGACAACTTGCAAAGCTTGAGCGATCCGCTGGTGTTTGCCGCCGGCGACATCGCCAGCCTGGTCAGCCGGCCGCTCGAAAAAGCTGGCGTGTTTGCCGTGCGTCAGGCCAAGCCGCTGGCCGAGAACCTGCGCCGCTCGGTGCAGGGCCTGCGCTTGCAGCCCTACCGGCCGCAGCGCCACTGGCTGGCGCTGATTAGCACCGGCGATAAGCATGCGGTGGCGTCGCGCGGCTCGATCGCCTGGCAGGGGGATTGGCTGTGGCGCTACAAAGACGCGATTGACCGGCGCTTCATGGCGCGCTTTTCTACGTTTCCCGAGATGCGCCCGACCGCTGCCAGTTCGGACGCGCCCGCCGTTGAGCTCAGCGGCGAAGAAAGCGCGCAAGCGATTTCTGCCATCGCCATGCGCTGCGGCGGTTGCGGCGCCAAGGTCGGCGCCAGCGTGTTGTCGCGCGCGCTCGGGGCGCTCAAGCCGATTGAGCGCAGCGACGTGCTGATCGGCCTGCACTCACCCGATGACGCGGCTGTGGTGCGGGTGCCGCCGGGTCAGGCCATGGTCCACACGGTGGACTTTTTCAGGGCCTTTATTGACGACCCGTACCTGTTTGGCAAGGTCGCCGCCAACCACGCGCTGGGCGATGTCTTTGCCATGGGCGGCCAGGCGCAGACCGCCACCGCCATCGCCACCGTGCCCTCGGGCCTGGAGTCCAAGGTCGAGGATGTGCTGTTGCAGATGATGACCGGCGCCGTGGAAGTTCTCAACGAGGCCGGCTGCGCGCTGGTGGGCGGCCACACCGGCGAAGGCAAAGAACTGGCGCTGGGTTTTGCCGTCAACGGCCTGGTCAGCGAGAGTCTCAAGGGCGTGATGGTCAAGGGCGGCATGCAGGCCGGTGACGTGCTGATTTTGACCAAGCCCATCGGCACCGGCACCTTGTTCGCGGCCCATACCCGGCTGCGGGCGCGCGGCCGCTGGATAGACGCGGCGCTGGTGTCCATGGTCCAGTCCAACCGCCTGAGCGCCGCTTGCCTGCAAGCGCATGGCGCGACGGCTTGCACCGACCTGACCGGCTTTGGCCTGCTCGGGCACCTGGTGGAGATGACCCGGCCTTCGGGCGTGGACGCCGAGCTGTACTTGAATGACTTGCCCCTGCTCGAAGGCGCCCGCGAGACCAGCGCTGCCGGCATTCTCAGCTCTTTGCAACCGGCCAATGTGCGCCTGCGCCGCGCCCTGCGCAACCAGGAAGCCGCCGTGGCCCACCCCAACTACCCGCTGATTTTTGATCCGCAAACGGCCGGTGGCTTGCTCGCCAGCGTGCCCGCCGCGAAGGCTCAGGCCTGTGTGGCCGCGCTCCAGGCTTTGGGCTACGTGCATACTGCCATCATCGGCCGCGTGCTGGCGCAGGGGGCGGCGCTGGAGCCTATTGTGTTGAGGCTCTAAGCTGCGGCAGTCGACACGAAATCTGGCCAGCGGACGGCAACCCTGTTTAAGATGTCTCAGCTGGCTTTTAACCGGAAAAATTTATGAACACACAAGGTATGACTTGGGGGCTTGCGCTGGGGACGGGCCTGCTGTTGAGCGGCTGCGCGCTGCCGGAGCTGACGCTGTTGGCGCCCAAGCCGGTGATCGTGATGGTCCATGGCAACGGCGACTCGGCCGCGCTTTGGCAAACCACCTTGTGGCGCTTTGAGTCCAACGGCTGGCCGAAGGAGCGCCTGCACGCCATCAACGTGCCCTATCCGCTGGCCCGCGATGCGGACAACACGGCGCAGGCAGGCCGCAGCTCAACGGCCGAGCACATGGCGTTTCTCCAGGCCGAAGTCGAGAAGGTGCTGCACCGAACGGGTGCCCGGCAGGTGGTGTTGATGGGCAACTCGCGTGGCGGCAACGCGATTCGCAACTACGTCTGCAACGGCGGCGGGCAGGCCACGGTCAGTCATGCCATTTTGGGCGGCACACCCAACCACGGGGTGCAAGCAGTGCGCGGCTTGAATGAGGCCAATGAGTTTTCGGGTACCGGCCCTTTTCTAACGCAGCTCAACGCGCCTAAGAATGCCCAAGGTGACGAGGTCTGCGGCCCCACCCGCTGGATGACGATCCGCTCGGACAACAACGACAAGTTTGCGCAGCCCGACGGCCTCTGGCTGGGCATGAAAGGCAAGCCGACCGGCGTGAGCTACGCGGGCCCGGAGCTCAAGGGCGCCATCAACGTCGTGTTGCCGCGCATCGACCACCGCGAGACCTCTTTTTCAAAAGCGGCATTTGAAGAAAGCTACCGCTTCATCACCGGTCGGGCGCCGGCCAGCAGCGCCATTGTTTCGCAGGCACCGGTTCGCCTGAACGGGCAAGTGGTCGGCCTGGGGGTAGACCCGCTGACGCCTGGCAGCGGCAATTTTGTCAATAACCTGCCGCTGGTCGGCGCGCGTCTGGACATCTACCAGGTCGATCCGCTCAAGGGCACCCGCCTCGGTGCGGCGGCTCACAGCAAGGCGGTGGGCGCCGATGGGGTCTGGGGCCCGTTCAAGGCCCAGAGCAATGCAGCCTATGAATTCGTGATCCAGGCGCCGGGTTACGCCACCACCCACATTTACCGCAGTCCCTTTCCCAGGTCCAGCGACATCGTCCACCTCCGGCCTGAGCGCATTGCCGAAGCCGACCGCGACGCCAAATCGGTGCTGACCTTTGTGCGCCCGCGCGGCTACTTTGACCCCACCCGCGACGCCATGAGTCTGGACGGCCAGGCCCGCTTGCCAGGGGTGCCCGACGGCGCCGGCGTGGCCGTCGCCAAGCTCAAGCTCAGTGAAGCCGGTCAGCGCGCCGTGACCGCAGAGTTCAACGGCGAGCGCGTCATCGGCTACACCTGGCCGCTGGCCGAGAACCACACCACGGTGCTCGAGCTGACTTACTGAACGGCCACCGGGGTCTTCCTAGCCCTTTGGCCGAGCTGTTTTGCGCCCCCAACGGGGGTGCGGGCGGCGGTCCTGGCGCACGTGAAGTCTTGCTGCCCTTCACGAGCCCCCATCACAGCCTTCCACCAGGCGGGGCAAGGGTCGGTCAAGACGGATTCAGGTGGCCCGTCCGGCGGTCTTGCGCTTGTCCATGAGGCTGCTGCGCAGGCCCAGGTGACCCAGGTAGGCAGGGGCGATGGCGGCCAGGGCTGCGGGCCGGATGCCCAGCGCCTGCAGTCCGGGAAAGTGACCGGTTGCCACGTTGGGAACTTTCATGGAGTCAAGGTTGTCGCGGCTAAGCAGCGGCTCGCCGGGCAGGAGTTCCATCAGCATCGCCTGCATGCGGGCCAGTGCATCGGGAATGGCCCAGACCGGGCGGCCACGGCCGTGGTTGGCGCCGCTGTACTGGCCGGCGAGTTGCACCAGTTGCTTGAGCGAAAAAACATCCGGGCCGCAGGCCTCGTAGGTGGGGTCGATCGGGCCGGGGTGAGGGCTTTGCTGCAGGCAGCGCACCACGGCTTCGGCCACGTCCTCGACCCAGACCGGCTGAAATTGCGCATGTGCGCCAGCCAGAGGGACCACCGGCAGCACTTGCTGCATGGCGGCGAAGACGTTGAGAAATTTGTCCTCGGCGCCAAAGATGACGCTGGGTCGAATCACGCTCAGGTCCAGCGCGGCGGCGGCACGCAGCAGCTGCTCGCCGCGTGACTTGCTGCGCAGGTACATCGAGGGCAGGCCATCGGGGTTGCGGGCGTCGGCGCCCAGGGCGCTCACATGCACCACCCGCCTGACACCGGCGGCGCTGCAGGCGCGGGCCAGCTTGCCGGCCAGGGCGACATGGGCTTTTTCGAACGACTGCTCGTCGCCTTGCAGGATAGCGATCAGATTGATCACCGCATCATGGCCCTGCACCAGTTGCTGCAGCGAGCGCTCGTCGTGCACATCGGCCTGCAGGACGGTCAGCGCGGGCAGCATCATGACGTGGGCGGCATGGCTCAGCTGCCGGGTGGGCAGCGTGACCTGCAGCTTGGCGCGGGCGAGCTTTTCGCAGACGTGTGTGCCCACAAAACCGGTGCCGCCGAGCAAGAGTACTTTGTTCATGGTTTTCATTGTCCGACAAAAGCTGCTGTCGGGCTTCGCCGGCTTGATTGGTAGCGCGCGCAGCGGCCGCGTTCACATGCCCAGGTACTGGCGCGTGATGTCCGGGCGGGTCGCCAACTCGGACATGCTGCCTTCAAAACGGATCTGGCCTTTTTCAAGCACGTAGGCGCGGTCGGCCACGAGTTCGGCAAAGTGCATGTTTTGCTCGGACAGCAAAATGCTCACGCCCTGGGCTTTGAGCTCGTGAATCATGAGCACCATTTGCTCGACGATCACCGGTGCCACGCCTTCGGAGGGCTCGTCGAGCAAGAGCATCAGCGGGTTCCCCATCAGCGTGCGGGCCACGGTGAGCATTTGTTGCTCGCCACCGCTCATGCGCCCGCCCAGGCGCTGCGGCATCTCGCCCAGATTTGGGAAAAGCTTGAAAAGCCGTTGCGGCGTCCAGACCGGCGCCGGGCTGCCGTCGGGCCAGTGGCGCGGCGGCTGCCGGCCGACCTCCAGGTTATCAATGACCGTCAGATCGGTAAAGATGCGCCGGTCTTCAGGCACAAAGCCCAGGCCCAGGCGGGCTGCGGCGTGGGGCGCTGCGTGCGAAATGTCGTGCCCCATGAAGGACAGCTGCCCCCTGCGCTGCGCCAGCAAGCCGATCAGGGCCTTGAGGGTGCTTGACTTCCCGGCGCCGTTGCGGCCCATCAGCGCCACCACCTCGCCGCGCCCAACGCTCAGGCTCACCTCGAACAACACCTGGGCCGCGCCATACCAGGCGCACAGGTTGCGGGCGCTCAGCAAGGGCTCTGACGCTGCGGGGGTGGGCGCAGCCATCACAGTGGGTCCGACGCAGGCGGCGGCGTGTGAACGGTCGTGCCGAAGGTCTTGCCACTGCCCAGGTAGACCGCTTGCACCTCGGGGTTTTCGCGGATGTCCTGCGGCTTGCCCTGGGCGATCAGCCGGCCGCGTGCCAGCACGATCATGCGGTCGGCGTAGGCAAAGACCACGTCCATGCTGTGCTCGGTGAACAGCACGGCGGTGCCGCGTTGGCTCACCAGTTGCCGGGTCAGCGCCATCAGTTCGTGGCGCTCGCCCGGGGCCATGCCGGCGGTGGGCTCGTCCATCAGCAGCAGCTGCGGGTCGTTGGCCAGGGCTATGGCCAGCTCCACGCGTTTGACGTCGCCGTAAGCCAGCACGCTGCAGGGCCGGTCTGCCTGGGCCCGCATGTGGACTTGCTCGAGCAGGTCCAGGGCTTGGTCTCGGTGCTGGTCGGCCGCGCGGCGCCACATGGAAAACAGCTGCCGGTTGGCTGAGAGCAGCGCCATCTGCACGTTCTCGACCACGCTCAGCGAGGCAAAGGTTTCGGCGATCTGGAAGGTGCGGCTCACGCCCAGGCGCGAGATCTCGCGGGGCGCCATCCCGACCAGCTCGCGCTCGCCCAGCAAGATGGACCCTGCATCGGCGCGCAGCTGCCCGTTGAGCAGGTTGAACGTGGTGGACTTGCCCGCACCGTTAGGCCCGATCAGGGCCAGCAACTCGCCGGGCGCCAGCGCAAAGCTGATGCCGTCGACCGCCCTGACGCCGCCAAAGGATTTGCCCAGGCCGCTCACGCGCAGCAAGCTCACGCGCGCCGCTCCCGCAGCCGGGGCCGAATACGCCGGCCCAGCTGCCGCGCAAAGCCGGCCAGGCCCTGCGGAAACAGCAACACCAGCAGCAGCACGATGGCGCCTAGCGTGGCGCGCCAGTAGTCGGTGTTGCGGGCCACCGTGTCATGCAGCCAGGTGAAGGTCACGGCCCCCACCAGCGGGCCGAGCAGCGTTTGCACACCGCCCAGCAAGACCATGACCAAGGCGTCGATCGACCTGCTCACGTGCAGGCTCTCGGGCGAAATACTGCCCTTGGAAAAGGCGTAGAGCGCACCGGCCAGTCCGGCCGCCGTGCCGGCCATCACGAAGGCCAGCCACTGCAAGTGCCTGACGTTCATGCCAATGGCCTCGGCACGCAGCACCGAGTCACGGCTGGCGCGCAGCGCATAGCCAAAAGGCGAAAACAAGAGGCGCTGGAGCATAAAAATACTGCCCACCACCAGCGCCAGCGTGAGGTAGTAATAGTGGCGTTTGTCAGACAGCCAGGCGGCCGGCCAGATGCCTGTCAGGCCGTTGCTGCCACCGCTCAAGCCGTCCCACTGGTAGCCCACGGCCCAGGTGATCTGGGCAAAAGCCAAGGTCAGCATGGCCAGATAAACCCCCGACAGGCGCACGCAAAACCAGCCGTAGACCAGCGCCCCCAGCGCTGCCAGTGCCGGGGCCAGCAGCAAGGCCGCCTCCATCGGCAGGTGCAGGTTGCGCAGCAGCAAGGCGGCGCCATAGGCGCCCAGCCCGAAGTAGGCAGCGTGACCAAAGGAGTGCATGCCCGCCGGCCCCATGATGAAGTGCAGGCTGGCGGCAAACAGGGCGGCGATCAACAGATCAATCACCAGCACCGTGACATAGGGCGACTGCGCGGCCAGCACTGGCAACAGCGCCAGCAGGGCTACCGCGGCCAGCAGGGCCTGCTGGTGGCGCCGGCCCGGCAGGCGCAGCGGCGCTTCGGCGCTGCCGGTGTGGCGGCTGACGGGCTGCGGCCGGCCCAAAAGCCCCCAGGGCCTGGCCACCAGCACCACGGCCATCACCAAAAACTCGACCACCATGGTCAGCTTGGAAAACGAGATGCTGATGCCGGCCACCTCGACCAGTCCGAGCCAGATGCACACGGCCTTGAGCTCGGCAATCAGCAGCGCAGCCACGTAGGCGCCGGGAATCGAGCCCATGCCGCCGACCACCACAACGACGAAGGCCGCCCCAATGATGTTCAGGTCCATGTCCAGATTGGCCGGCTCGCGCGGCAACTGCAGCGCCCCGCCCAGCCCGGCCAGAAAAGCCCCCAGGGCAAACACCGCCGTAAACAGCCAGGCTTGGTTCACGCCCAGCGCGCTGACCATCTCGCGGTCCTGCGTGGCCGCCCGCACCAAGGTGCCCCAGCGGGTCTTGTTCAGCAGCAGCCAGAGCAGACCGAGCACCGCAGGGCCGGCAAAGATCAAAAAAATATCGTAGGCGGGAAACTGCCGCCCCAGCACCAGCACCGAGCCGGCAAGACCCGGCGCACGCGGGCCAAGCAGCTCCTCGGGGCCCCAGAACCACAGCACAGCGTCCTTGATCACCAGACCCAGCGCGAACGTGGCGAGCAACTGAAAAAGTTCGGGGGCCCGGTAAATGCGCCGCAGCAGCAGCATCTCGACCAAAGCGCCCAGCAAAGCCACGGCCAGCGCGGCCAGCAGCAGGGCGGGCCAAAAGCCGATGCTGGCCCCCAGCCGCGCCACCAGCGAATAAGCCACGTAAATGCCGACCATGAAAAACGAGCCATGCGCGAAATTGACGATACGGGTCACGCCAAAAATCAGCGACAGACCCGCCGCCACCAGAAACAGCGACGACGCGCCGGCCAGACCATTGAGCAACTGGACAAGAAAGCCGGAAAAACTCATGGCTCTTGCGTGGACGCTTTTTTCATGACGTTTTCATTTCACCGGGCCATACCTGAGCCACGCGGCCAGCCGGGCCCGGTGTCGCCGCATCAGTCCGCCGGGCGAAGTTTTTTGACCTCGGCATCGCTGGGCTGAAAGCGGGCGCCGTCCATGTAGCGAAAGTCGACCATCACGCCCTTGCCCTTGTCGTTTTTGGTTCGCCCGACAAAGGCGCCCATGGTCGATTGATGGTCTTCGGCGCGGTAGGTGATGCGGCCAAAAGGCGTGACCACGGGCAGGCCTCGAAAGGCTGCGATGAGCTTTTCGGTGTCGGTCGACTTGGCTTTTTTCATGCCTTCGGCCAAGGACTTGATGGCGCTGTAGCCGACCACCGAGCCCAGTCGCGGGTAGTCGCCAAAGCGGGCGTTGTAGGCGGTATAAAAAGCCTTGTGTTCCGGCGTCTGAATACCGTACCAGGGGTAGCCGGTGACGAGCCAGCCGTTGGGTGTTTCTTCCTTGAGCGGGTCCAGGTACTCCGGCTCGCCGGTGAGCAGACTGACCACCTCGCGACCCTGAAACAGGCCGCGCGTGTTGCCTTCGCGCACGAACTTGGCGAGGTCGGCGCCGAACAGCACGTTGAAGACAGCATCAGGTTTGGCATCGGCCAGCGCCTGCACGACGCTGCCCGAATCCACTTTGCCCAGCGGCGGCGCCTGCTCGGCGACAAACTCGACGGCGGGCTGCGCTGCCTTGAGCAGGGCCTTGAAACTGGCGGCGGCTGACTGGCCGTATTCGTAGTTGGGGTAGACCAGGGCCCAGCGCTTTTTCTTCATGGCCGCCGCCTCGGGCACCAGCATCGCCACCTGCATGTAGGTGGAAGCGCGCAGGCGAAAGGTGTAACGGTTGCCGTTTTGCCAGACGATCTTGTCTGTCAGCGGCTCGGAGGCAAGAAAAAAGACCTTTTTTTGCTTGGCAAAGTCGGTCAGCGCCAGGCCGATGTGGGACAGGAAAGATCCCGTGAGCACATCGACTTTTTCGCGCGACAGCAGCTCCTCGGCGGCGCGCACGGCATCGCCCGGGTTGGCATTGTCGTCACGGGTGATCAGCTGCAGTTTCTTGCCGTTGACGCCACCGCTGGCGTTGATTTCCTCCAGGGCCAGTTCCATACCCTTTTTGTAGGGCTCCAGGAAGGCCGGCTGGGCCTTGTAACTGTTGATCTCGCCGATCCGGATGAGGTCTTGCGCCTGTGCCCGTGCGGGTCCCTGCGCCAGGCTCAAGAGCAGCGCTGAGGCCGCAGCGCCCAGGGCCAAGTTTCTGCGTTTCATTGGGAAATACCTCCTGAATTGACTCACCAATCAGCGCGGCGATGGGCTGGCTCAGCAAAACACCGACAATCACGCCTTCTCTTTATTAATCGAATTTTCGCACCATGAGCGCTTTCAACGAGGAACGGGTTCTTTCCGTCCACCACTGGACCGACAAGCTTTTTTCTTTCACCACCACCCGTGATCCGTCGCTTCGCTTTAGCAACGGTCACTTCACGATGATCGGCCTGCGGGTCAACGACAAACCGCTGCTGCGCGCCTATAGCATTGTCAGCCCCAACCACGAGGAGCACCTCGAGTTTCTCAGCATCAAGGTCCCCGATGGCCCGCTGACATCGCGGCTCCAGCATATTCAGGTCGGTGACAAGATCATTGTTGGGAAAAAGCCCACCGGCACGCTGCTCATTGACTACCTGCTGCCGGCCAAGCGCTTGTACCTGCTGTCAACGGGCACCGGGCTGGCCCCCTTCATGAGCATCATTCACGACCCCGCCACCTACGAAAAATTCGAGCAGGTGGTGCTGGTTCATGGCGTTCGCGAAGTCAAGGAGCTCGCTTATTACGACTTGCTGGTCCATCAGTTGCCCCAGCATGAGTTTTTGGGCGAGATGGTTGCC
>CAIMVC010000253.1 GCA_903844825.1 uncultured Burkholderiales bacterium
GGTACCCGCTGCACTGATATGGCTGGCCCCCATCGTGGGCTACGTTGCTGTCTCTTTGGCATGCGTTGCTGCAGCGTTAGTGGTGCTGTTCTATGGCGTGATTTGGCTCTTTAGCTGGTAGCCATTTCGGAAAATTCGTCATCTTATTTGAAAGGCCAGTCGGCCCTTCACATTCAACCATTTTTTAAAGGAATCGTTATGTCAGAAACCGAAACCAATGAAGCAGAAATCAACGAGACTGAAGTCGATCCCATCGAAGTCATCTACCAAGGCGAGTGCCCTTCAATATCAGGGCGTTCAACGCTGTGCTTTGTTGTTGGCCGTCACACCGAAGACGGCACCCTGCACCTGCGCATTACTGCCAACCGAGGCGGGGGAGGGATGTACTGCAAGGACTGGGCAAGCGCTTGTGCTATTCAAGATGTCGTGTTGGGTGAAGGTGAACTGACGGCTAAAAGCTTTCACGTTCTCCACCCTGGCAAATCCATAAACACCGGGGGCTTCGTGCTGGCCGCGCTGAAAGACCTTGGCTTTATTCGCCCTAATGCAGAAAACACACGCCTGCACGAGCACATCCCCACGACCACGTTTGAGCAATTGGTAATGGCCCAAATAGGGGTGTCCCAGGACCCTGCGCACAAGCCTGGTCGCCGCAAAGTGAAGGGAGGCTGATTGACAGCAAGCATCACCGCAGCATTGATCGCAGCTGCTTTGCTTGGCATCTGGTTCAGCGTGACCCGATGGATTGCAATCGCCGCATTCGCTGCCCTGTGTTTTCTATATCCGTGGCTCGTTGTCTTCGTCATCTTTGGCGTTGGCTGGGCCTTTTGTCATTTCAAACTTCGTAAACCATAAAAGGAAATCATCATGACCCTCGACTATCAACATTGCATCTCCCACGCAATTCAAAAAGCCTTTGACTTTGACACGCCTCAAGAACTACTGCCACTGACGATCACGCAAGACGCGTACTTGCTGGCGGGATTTGAGAGCGACCGTATGGGCTGCGCGGCCTGGTCGGAGTAGGGTGCCTCACACCCGGCGCAACGTCGGCCCCAGCGGCCCTCCCTCCCATCCTCCCCCTCGAAAACATCCGCCACATCCGCAACGCCGCCACATTCAGGTGTCTTCAGTGACCCCGATCGTTGCGCTGTTGCGGCAGTTGCGGATTTTTTTTCGGGGGGGTGGTCGATGATCGCGTTCTTCTTTTGAGTCAAAAAAATAGTTTCAAAATTTCCTTGACTGACCTTGACAACCATGTCTTGAGGGTCATAACATCGGCACGCAATAACAGTTAGCTATTAGCTGTAAAGAGGACAGGGGTTAAATCGCCCCGCATATAACCTGTACATCCAGGCCTCACCAGTCCCTGCGGACCGCAAACGCAGGAATCGTGAGATTTCTTTTGGATGTATAAATGGAAAAAATACCTCTGCCTGGTCAACCTGACCATAACGGGCGCTCACTCAAATCGTCCTGTCTTCCCAGCTTTAGTGGTCATTCGAAGTTTCGACAAGCCGCCATCTACTGGTTCAACTTCGGCTTTCCAGTAATCCCGATTGCACCCAGAACCAAGCGAACCGCGGTATCTTGGGATAGTTGGTTTAAATCCCTCTCGCGGGTAAGCATTAACCGCTATTGGCTACAGCACCCTGACCATGAAGTTGGCTTCATAGTTGGTGACAGTTACGTAGTATTTGATGCGGACAGCCCAAAGGCCGTGGCAGTGCTGGAACAGACTGAAGCACACCATGGCATGGAGCCCTTACTCATCGCCAAGACAAGACGCGGCGCACATCACTATTACCGCAAGGACGCGGACGTTCATGGCCGAGTCGCATACAAAATCGTTGGCGGCAGCGACAACGACCGTATCGACATCAAGACGGGGCGCACCATGGTGGTTCTCCCGCCCAGCACCAACAAAGTGTTGATCAAGTTGGGAGACGACCTGCTTGAGCATGCCTGTAGCCTCACCCTGGCAAGCCTGCCTTTCATCGAAGCTTTTGTGCCTGATTTTGTGCGTGCGGTCCAGGCGCCGTCGGCTGGCAATGCACTCAATGCTCAATCGGAGACCAGCACCACATTGAAGCTGACCGGTGTTTGTCTAGGGTTTCTTGATCCCGATTTGACCTACACAGAATGGTTCAAAGTTGCAGCGGTTATTTTCAATGTCACACGTGACGATCCTGTGGCCTATACCCAGTTTGATGACTGGAGTTCATTAGGTGAGAAGTACAAGGGGCCGCACGATACGCAGATTCTGTGGCGCTCGCTTAAGTCAGACCACAGTCAAGCTGTAGGAATGGGCACATTGATTCGCTTGGTCAACTTGGCGGGGCACACTAGGGACGATGTGGTGAACGCGTTGGAGCCATTCGATAAGCTTGATGGGGGCGGCGTATGAGCAATGCACCTGATCCAAGCGCAGAACTCGAGCGTGTTTCGGCTGAGAGCAATGTGGCGGCTGCTTCAGTGGTGATCGAGGGTGGCATGAAGCCCTCGGCTCAAGATGAATCTAAAACCATTGCTAGGCTGGCCGGAATGCAACCGATGGACTATGACCGTGTCCGCAGGGACGAGGCAAAAACCTTGGGCATTCAGACCAAGACCCTCGATGACATGGTGAAGGTTGCGCGTAGTGAGGATGCCGCGACGAGGTTGCCATTCGCTGAGCATGAGCCCGCCGATGATCCGGTGGACCCGGCCTTGCTGTTTGACGAAATCACTAAAGTCATCCGCACCTACATTGTGTTGGACCCGGAGCAGGCCGATGCCGCCACAGTCTGGGTGGCCCACACCTACTTGGCTGATGCGTCGGATGTCTCCCCCATAGCCATCATTAACGCACCAGAACGGGCCTGTGCCAAGACGCTTTTTCAGTCGCTTCTAGGGATGATGGCTTACCGCCCGTTGCCCGCCTCCAATGCATCACTATCCGCGCTTTTTAGAGCCATTGAACACTGGCAACCGACCATCTTGATCGATGAGGCCGATACGTTCTTCCGTGATAACGCGGAGCTCCATGGAATGGTCAATGCGGGTTACAAGCGCGGAGGATTTGTGCTGCGCAGTGAAGCGACGGGGGAAAGCTTCGAGCCGCGCATGTTCTCTGTCTATGGGCCGAAATCCATCGCTGGAATCGCGCTTGAAAAGCACTTGCCCGACTCGACTATGAGCCGTGGAATTGTGTTTGGAATGCGCCGCAAATTGCCTCATGAAAAAGTGGAACGCATGCGCAACGCCGACAAAGCGATCTTTTCCCGATTGGGATCTCAGCTGGCAAGGTTTGCCGTGGACTACTCAAATCAGGCCCGCATGGCACGGCCACATTTACCAGCTGAACTGAGTGACCGTGCTCAAGACAACTGGGAGCCAATGTTGGCGATTGCATCATGTGCAGGCAAGGCGTGGTTAGAGCGCATTACCGCAGCTGCACTAAAAATGTCCACTGATGGTGAGCCCGTAGCCAGCAATGCAAATGAACTGCTGTCAGATATCCGAGATGTGTTGGCTGAGTGGACGTCTAAGACCATTACGACGGCTGATCTCATAGGCAAGCTTTGTGCGGATGAGGACATGGGCTGGGCTACCTACAACCGTGGACGTCCACTCACTGCGCGTCAGCTTGCCAAGCAGTTAGATATTTATGGCATTAAACCCAAGACGGTGCGCCAGCCTGGGGAAAAAACCCCCAAGGGCTACGAGCTGTATCAGTTCGATGATGCATTCAAGCGCTATCTGAAGGCAGATGAAAAGCAGAATTCAAGCATAGTCGTACCAAATTCCGGTGCTACCACACTGCCAAAAGTTGCGGCAACAGCGCAACACCCCGCCGACCCTGGAGGTCTGGATTCCATCTTGGCCTTCGTCTCAAACCCACCCCGTTGCGTAGTTGCGGATACGCCTCAGGTGCCCCCGGCCGCTCCCGAAGCAGCCGACTTTTGACCGACTGAGAGGCCGCGTCAGCTAACCCCTGTGACCGCTTTATAGCTCATCTTTTCAGTAGGTCTAGTCATCTTGCTGGACCGGAAAGTATCTCTATGTTTTGTATCGAGTTTTCGAAAATAAATCCGCTTCTCGGCGGTGCTTCACTCCGTGCGCCATTGGTGCGCCTGTTTATTAACCAATATTTCAAAGGGGCATTACATGCCAGTTGTTCAATTCACACCAGCATTCATTACTACGGGTTTGGTGTGCCCATCAGGAAAGAA
>CAIMVC010000254.1 GCA_903844825.1 uncultured Burkholderiales bacterium
ATGCTTAACCCAGCGAACACGGTCGATCACGCCCTTGCTGTGGCCGTGCGCGGTGTCCACCACGATGGCGTCAACCCCGGCCCTGACCAGCGCCTCGACCCGCTCTTCCGTGCCCTCGCCCACCCCCACGGCCGCGCCCACGCGCAACTGGCCTTCGGCGTCACGCGCCGCGTTGGGAAAGCTGGTTTGCTTGGTAATGTCCTTGACAGTGATCAGGCCCTTGAGCTCGAAGTTGTCGTTGACCAGCAGCACGCGCTCGATGCGGTGCTTGTTGAGCAGGTATTTGGCGTCAGCCAGCGTGCCGGTCTCGGGCATGGTGATCAGGCGCTCGCGCGGCGTCATGATGCTGCTGACCGGCTCGTCCATGCGCGTTTCAAAGCGCAGATCGCGGCCACTGACGATGCCGACCACGCGACCGCAGTCGATCACCGGAAAGCCCGAAATGCCGAGCTGTTCGCTCAGGGCCATCACCTGCCGCACGGTGTGCGTGGGGCTGATGACCACCGGGTCGCGCAGCACGCCGCTTTCGTAGCGCTTGACGCGAGCCACCTCAGCGGCTTGCTGCTGCGGCGTCAGGTTCTTATGCACGATCCCGATGCCGCCTTCTTGCGCGATGGCAATGGCCAGCCGCGCTTCGGTCACGGTATCCATGGCCGCTGAAACCAGGGGCAGGTTCAGGCGGATGTTGCGGGAAAACTGGGTGGAAAGTGAGGTGTCCTTGGGCAGGACTTGGGAGAACGCAGGCACCAACAAGACATCGTCGAAGGTGAGCGCTTTGCCGATGAGGCGCATAGGGAAAGCTCCAAAAACACGATTGTACCCGCGGCGGTTGAGCTCAAAAGGGCCGCACGGGCTACGGGCTTCAAACGCGTAGCGGTAGCATTCTGGGGCTGCGACTTCGTGGGTTGCCGCGTCCTGCGCCTTCTCAGCGACGGGGCAGGGATGCCGCGAGGCAGCCGCATTCGCCCGTCTCTGCGAGGCCGCAGGCCGCGCCAGACGGAAATCAGTAGCCGGCCTTACTGCCTTCGCGTTTTTTTGAAAACAGCCCTGCCCGCTTCACGCCCTGCCCCTTGAAACGCTCCCGGCGGGCCACCTTGGGGTCGACGCGCAGGCCGCGGTAAATCTCGACCCGGTCATCCTCCTGCAGCGTCTGATCGGCCCCGCAAGCGCGGCCCCAGATGCCCAGAGCAGGCGCGGCTCTGGCTAAGTCAGGGTACTCGTTGAGCGCCCCGCTCAGCAATACGGCCTGGCGTGCGGTGCTGCCGACAGGCAACTCCAGGCGCCACTCGCGCACCTGCCGCGGCGCGGGTGAATAAACCAGCGTGACTTTCATGCCTTCCGGGATTTACGCAAAGTTAAAAGGCGCAGGCTTCACGCCGGCCCCTCACCGTAGACTTGGGTGGCGCGCTTGACAAAGGCGTCCACCAGACTGCCGGCAATTTTGTCAAAAACGGGGCCGACCAGCGCGGCCAGGGCAAAGCTGGAAAAGTCGTAACGCAGGGTGAACTCGACCTTGCAGGCGCGCTGCTGCCCATCGCCCACGGGGCTGAACTGCCAGTGCCCGTCCAGCATGGAAAACGGACCGTCAATCAAGGCCATGGTGACCTCGCGACCCGCCACATGCGCATTGCGCGTCGTAAAAGCCTGTTTGATGCCGCCAAACGACAGGCCTACTTTGGCCGTCATGCCCTGCTCGTCAGCCGCCAGCACGCTGGCCTGATCGCACCAAGGCAAAAACGCCGGGTAGCGGGCTACGTCGGTGACCAGCGCGAACATTTCTTCGGCGCTGAACCAGATGAGGACGGACTTGTGAACGGTTTTCATACAATACGAGAGGCGCGATTGTATTAGGCACCCGCGCCCTCAACTCCTGAACATGGCTACCAAAGAAGCACACCCCACCAAGAAACCGAATGCAGCCTCGTCTGGCAAGTCCAGCGCCAAGGCTGCCGCAGCCGCGGTGCGCATTGCTGACAATAAAAAGGCCACGTTCAATTACCACATTGAAGAGCGTTTCGAGGCCGGTATGGTGCTCGAGGGCTGGGAGGTCAAGTCGGTGCGTGAAGGCAAAGTGCAGTTGACCGACGGCTACGTGGTCATTCGCAACGGCGAGCTTTTTATCATCGGCTGTCAGATCAACCCGCTGGGCACGGCCTCGACCCACGTACGGCCCGACTCGATTCGCACCAAAAAACTGTTGATGCATAAGGACGAGATCAAGCGTCTGATCGGCAAATCCGAGCAAAAGGGTTTCACCATCGTGCCGCTGAACATGCACTGGAAAAACGGCCGTGTGAAATGCGAAATCGGCCTGGCCAAGGGCAAGGGCGAGCACGACAAGCGCGACACCATCAAAGACCGCGAAGGCAAGCGCGAGGTAGAACGCGCCATGAAGTCCCGCAACCGCTGATCCCGAGGGCCGCAGCCCTCCGTCTTTGCTAGGCTCAAATGAGTCGGCCACCCACCCCCGTAGCAGCGAGGCCGAAGGCCGTTGCAACTCATGACTTCGCACCCCGTGGATTGCCACGCTACGCTCGCAGTGACCGGTTAAAAAAGTCCGTCGTTGCGAGGCCGACGGCCGTGGCAACCCATGACTTCGCAGCCCTGGGGCGTCTATGGCCGCTGGTCGTCGGCTAGGCCCTGATCGCCAGCGGCCGGGTCAGGCAGTAGCCGGCGCCGTGCGCCGTCTTGATCTCAAAGCCCTCTGCTTGAAAAGTCGCCAGCTTGCTCCTCAGCCGGCTGACAACCACCTCCAGCCGCGCCTTGTCCACGTTGTCCTTGAGGCCCGCGCTGCCTATTTTGTCGATCAATTGGGCGTAAGTGCACAAGCCGTTGGCCGACGCCAATCCCTGCAGCAGCGCGCACTCGCTGGGCGTCAGGCTCAGCATGTCCAGCTGTGGCGAGAGCAAGCGCAGCGCTTTGAGATGCAGGGTCCAGGCCCGGTCGACAGACTCCTCGACCGATCGGGCACCCAACTGGGAGCGCTGCCACAGGTTATTGGCGACGGCGAGCAACTCATCGGGTCGGGTCGGTTTGGTCAGGTAGACATCGGCCCCGGCCACGTAACCCTCGGTGCGGTCGCTGCCCATGACGCGGGCAGTCAGCAGCACGATGCCAATGCGCGGGTGGGTTCTGCGCAGCCACTTGCAAAGACTGATGCCATCTTCGCCGGGCAGATTCAGGTCCAGCACCACGATGGTCGGTTCCTGCTGCGCCATCTGCACGCGCAGGCTCTCGCCATCATCGGCGCAGCGCACGCCCCACCCCGCAGCCTGCAGAACCAGGGACAGTTCATGGCTCAGCCGCAGGTTGTCATCCACAACAATCACTTCGCCCAATTCGGGGCCAGTCACGCTCGGGTCTTTATTTACGGTCTTCATGATCGGCATGATCTTCATGAGTAGGGCAGCGCCAGGCTAAAGCTGATCTTGCTGCCTTCCGCGCGCATGACCACCTCGGCCCCCAGGGCGTGCGCCAGGGCTTGCGAGAGCCACAAACCGATACCCGCGCCCGACTGATTGCGTGCCGCCTCGGCCCGGTAAAAACGCTCAAACGCGAGTTCTGCCGAGGGTATGCCCGCCACCCCCACCTCGTTGGAAACACAAAACTCCAGGGTTCTGGCGCCGCCCACCCCCACCACGGCGCGAACCGCCAATTCGACCAACGTGTCAGCCGGCGAGTATTTCAGCGCATTGGTCAGCAAATTACTGAAAATAATCTTGAGGTAATGAATGTCCGACACCAGCAAGGCCTCGTCGCCGATGCCGCGCATCAGGGTGTAGATGCGCTCGTTCGGGTTGCCGGTCTTGATCATCGCTGTCAAATGGCCCAGCGTAAAAGGGGCAATGGTCATGGGCAACTGACCCTGCTCGAAGCCGTCCATTTCGGAGCAGCGCTCAATAATGGCGTCAATTTCCTGCAGCGACTGCTTGATGGTCGAAGCTCGCTCCAGCAAGGGGGCATCGCTACCCAGCCGAGCCTCAATGCCCGACAGCGCCATGTGGCTGACGGTCAGCGGATTTTTTAATTCATGCGCCAGCATGGCGGTGAACTTACGCTGGCGCTGCAGCCGCTTGGTCTCCAGATCCAGACTTTCCTGGGAGCTCTGAAGGGCTTCTGCCATTTTTTGCACGCGCTGTTGATGCAGGCGCTCAAAAAGCCAGCCGGCAATCGCCAGGATGATCAGGGGGCTGATACTGCGCAAGAGCAGCGTCTGAACGAATGGGTCGGATGCCCTTGGAAAGTCCGGCGACAGCCAGCTACCGTGGGCCTGCACCGTTAAGAAAAACAACATGGTACAAATAAACAGCAAACCCGAAAAAGCGACCTTGCAGGCCAAAGGCTTCAGGCTCGGGGGGTCGCGCCACGCAGCCCCTAACAGCGCAGCCGCAAGCAGTGGCAGCCCCGCCAGCCTAACCAGGTCAGCCAGGTGCATCGCCTCGACAGGGTCCCAAAAGACGTAGACCAGCAAGCCAGCCTGAGCCAGCGACCAAACCCAGAGCCAGCGCAACCAGCGCTGGCTTGCAAAGAGTTCGGTCGCCAACAGGAAAAGAATGCTGCCGGAGATTGCAGTGGAGGCTAGCGTAATCGGTGCCACAAAGCCTGCCACCGTCCCTGGCGACAGCCCCAGCAACAAGTTGGCGTAACCCAGAGCGCTCCAGGTTCGGCAGGCGATCAGAAACAACAACACAGCAAGGGATGCCGACATCCAGCTGAACTGGCGAAAAGTTCGCCAAAGCATCACAAGGAATCCAAGCGCCGTCAGCGTGGTCACAACGGCCGTCATGGCGTCCAGTTTTCTTTCATGCAACTGAAGCTCGTTCTGACGGCCGACGAAGACGAGCAAGGAGGCGTCGATGCGAGAAGTAAACCGCAGGTACACGTCGGCTGACTGCGCAAGCTCACCAAGTGGAACGACCCCGAGCACTTCGCGCTCGCCCAATCGACGCGCGACCCAGCCGCCGGCTTCACGCCTTGTCGGCGTAAACACGGTGATTTCATCAAAAAGAGTCGGGCGAATGTGGAAAAACAACGGGCTGGTATCACCCTCGGCACGCTCAATACGCAAGCGCAGCCACCCCACCTTCCCGCCAAAACTCAAGCGCTCAAGTCCGTTAAAGGGCTGAAACGTTTGCTCACGCGCCTCGTCAAAACCTAGCTGCTTGCCCGGGTCCAGAAACAGGGACTGCGCCACTCGGGCCGACTCAACCTGCCGCTGCAGCGAAATGTCCTGAGCGCTGGCCTGGGCCAGCACGCCGCTCAGAAGGGCCGCGGTCATCCACGCCAGAGCCATCCAGACACGTATCCGTGTTCTAACTGTAAAAAAAATGTGTTTCGACCCCGCCATGCTCTGCATCTTAGCGACGCAGCTTTTGAAACCTTGCAATCGGCGTCAAGCTTTTAGCCAGGTCAATTGTTAAAAACGGAGTATGAATGAAATAAATAGTAAAACATTTGCACAAGTAAAACCAAATTTCAAACCAAGTTGGTTTGTCTGGGTGATCTCGGCGCTGGCCTGCGGGGGCATTTGCGGCCCTGCAGCGCATGCCCAATCGGCAGGAACACCCCCCAACGCCGGCTCGCTGCAGCAGCAGCTCGAGCGCGAACAACAAAGCCCGACGCAACGCTTGCAGGTCAAGCCCCCGGGCAAACCCATGACAGAGCCGCCTGCGTTGGGCCAGACGGTGCAAGTCAAGGCCTTCCGGTTTGAAGGCAACACCTTGCTCACGCAGGAGCAGCTTCAGGCGGTGGTGGCGCCGCTGCTGAATCGCCCGATCGACTTTGCGCGGCTGCAAAGCAGCGCCGTTTTGGTGGCCGATCTCTACCGTGACCAAGGCTGGGTGGTCCAGACTTTCTTGCCCGAGCAAGACATCACGCAGGGCGAAGTGCGCATTTCAATCGTCGAGGCCGTCTTTGGCCAGGCCCGGGTCACCGGCACGCCCGCCACCCGGGTGCTGCCCGAGGCGGTGCTGGAAATCTTTGCGCAGCAGCAACAGTCAGGCAAGTTCTTGAACATGAACGCGCTCGACCGCGCCCTGCTGCTGGCCGACGACCTGCCCGGCGTGACGGTGACCGGCACCCTGAGCCCCGGCCAGCAGAGCGGACAAACCGACCTGCTCCTGTTGCTGGCCGACGAGCCCTGGCTGACCGGCAACGTCTCAGCCGACAACACCGGCTCCATCTCCACCGGCAGCCGCCGCGCCAATTTGTCCCTGAACGTCAACAGCCCGACCCGGCACGGCGACTCGCTCAGCGTCAGCGCCATGGCCACGCAAGGCCTGCGCTATGGCCGAGTGGGCTACAGCCTGCCGGTGGGTGCCA
>CAIMVC010000255.1 GCA_903844825.1 uncultured Burkholderiales bacterium
AACTCGACTACTTTTTCGGTGTTGCTCATGTGCCGGGCCATGCGCAGCGGCAGGGTCTCGATGCCTTGCAAGATGAGCCAGGCGGTGTGCGGGCTCATGCAGGCGCCGAAGTCGCGCAGGCCCTCGCGGCGCGCCCGCAGCAAAAAGGCGCCGACCGTGCTTTCTTCGCTGAAGACCATGTTGTGAAAGCCTTCGTAGGGCTGGCAGAGTTCGGCAAAGCGGCCCGACTTGTCCCAGTCGAACGATCCGCCGTCGACCACCAGCCCACCGATGACCGTGCCGTGCCCGGACAGAAATTTGGTGGCCGAGTGGTACACCAGGTCGGCGCCGTGCTCGAAGGGCTTGATCAGCCAGGGCGAGGTCAGCGTGGAGTCGACCAGCAAGGGCACGCCGTGCGCATGGGCGATGGCTGACACGGCGGCCATGTCGAGCACGTCCAGCCCGGGGTTGCCCACGGTCTCGCCGAAAAACAGCCGGGTGTTGGGTTGCACGGCGGCGCGCCAGGCTGCGAGGTCGCCGGGCGCGACAAAGGTGGTGCTGATGCCAAAGCGGGCCAGCGTGTAGTGCAGCAGGTTGTGAGAGCCGCCGTAGAGCGCCGTGCTGGCCACAATGTGCGAGCCCGCGCCCATGAGCGTGGCAATGCTCAGGTGCAGCGCCGCCTGGCCGCTGGCGGTGGCGATGGCACCGATGCCGCCTTCTAGCGCCGAGATGCGTTGCTCCAGCACCGCGTTGGTGGGGTTGCTGATGCGTGAGTACACGTGGCCCGCACGCTCGAGATTGAAGAGGCTCGCAGCATGTTCGCTCGACTCGAAAACAAATGAGGTGCTCAGGTGAATGGGCACCGCCCGGGCCCCGGTGGTGGGGTCGGGCGCGGCGCCGGCGTGCAGCGCAAGTGTGTCAAAGCCGGGGTCCGAGTAACCGGGCATGTTGCCTCCGATGAAATGTGGCGCAGATGGGTGATGTGCGGCCCCATTGTGGGCTATATTGGCGTCTCGCCCTGCGCTTGCGTGACGCGCCGGGGCTGGGACTTGGCGAGCCGGGAATGCAGCAGCGCCCGCCTTTGATTTTTCGAACTACCAGGGGAGGAGACATCCATGAAAGTTGCAGATATCCTGCGTGTCAAGGGCAACACGCTGTTCACGGCGCAACCCGATGAGCCCCTGGCCAAGGCGGCCGAGATCATGGCCGAAAAAGACATTGGCTCCTTGGTCGTCATGGCCCATGGTGATCTGGTGGGTATGCTCACTTTTCGCGAAGTGATTGTGTGCATTGTCAAGAACGGGGGCGAAATCGGCGGCACGCTGGTGCGCACCGCGATGGATGATCACCCGCTGACCTGCACCGCCGAGACCGAGCTCGACGAAGTTCGCCGCATGATGCTGGACCGTCACGCCCGCTACATGCCGGTCATGGACAAAAAGATGCTGATGGGTGTGATCAGTTTTTACGATGTGGCCAAGGCCGTGGTCGACAGCCAGAACTTTGAAAACAAGATGCTCAAGGCCTACATCCGCGACTGGCCGGCCGAAGACGAAGCCCAGAGGGGCTGATCCGCTCGGCGCTGCTTAGCGGCACTGCGCAGCGTCGCTCTAAGCTGCCAGCGCTGCTCAGCCCATGCTGGCGTGGATCATGTCGCGCACCCGCGGGTAAATTTGCTGGTTCCATTTGCGGCCGCTGAACACCCCATAGTGGCCCACGCCGGTTTGCACATGGTGCGTTTTGAGGTAAGGGCGCACGCTGCTGCACAGGTCCTGTGCAGCCACCGTCTGGCCAATGGCGCAAATATCGTCGCGCTCGCCTTCAACTGTCATCAGCGCGGTTCGCCGAATGGCCACTGGATTGACCCGCCGGCCGCGGTACATCAGCTCGCCGCGCGCCAGGTCATACGTCTGAAAGACCTTGGCCACCGTCTCTAAGTAGAACTCGGCCGGCAAGTCATTGACCGCCAGGTACTCGTCATAAAACGTCTTGATGACATCGGCCTTGTCGGTCTCGCCATCGACCAGGTGCTGGTACAGGTCTTTGAAGGAGGTCTTGTGCCGTTCCAGGTTCATGCTTAAGAAGGCGCTGAGCTGCACAAAGCCCGGGTAGACGCGGCGCAAGTGGCCGGCGTGCGGCAGCGGCACATGGCTGATCAGGTTTTTTTCGAACCATTCGATGGGCTTGCTGGTGGCCAGCTGGTTGACCGCGGTCGGGTTGACCCGGCAGTCCACCGGGCCGGCCATCAGGGTCAGGCTGGCCGGCTGGCACGGGTCGTCATCCTCGGCCATGATGGCGGTGGCGGCCAGCGCCGCCACGCAGGGCTGACAAACGGCCACGATGTGGGTGCCCGCACCGATGGCCTGGGTAAAACGGATCATGTGGTCGATGTAGTCGTCCAGCGCGAAGGGTCCCTCACGCAGGGGCACGTCGCGGGCGTTGTGCCAGTCGGTGATGTACACGTCGTGGTCTTGCAGCAGCGTGCGCACGGTCTCGCGCAGCAAGGTGGCGAAGTGCCCGGACAGGGGAGCCACCAGCAGCACCGCTGGCTGCGACGGCCGGTCCTGTGCCTCCTGTTTTTTAAAGTGCAGCAAGGATCCAAAGGGCATGCGCATGACTGTGCGCTCAGTCACAGCCAGTCGCAGCGCACCGACCTGCACCGATTCGATGCCGTAGGTGGGCCGGGAGTGCGTCACGCGCAGGCGTGAAAAGACTTCCATTGAAGCGGACATTTTGCGCAGCCAACTGCCCTGCGTGTTCCCGAGCCAGAGCGCGGCGCTGCCGGCCTGCGCGAGCAGGCGCAGCGGCGACATCAGGTCGGATTGGTTCTGGTAGGCCTGGTAAAGCATAAGTCTCCTGGTTTGCTGACATGGGGCGAAGGGATGACTCGCCACCGCTTCTGTCAAGCCGAAGAGGTGTGCGCCCGCGGTGAGCTGACAACTGATGTGCTGCCATGCAATTTGCAGGCCAGTTGCCCGGTGCCCGCCAAGCTGGCACAAGCTTTGCGAATGCGTTGCCAGTCCCTGCGACTGGCAGCGGGCATCCACGTATTGAGGAGATGTTTCATGGCCAAAGCCGTCTTGACGATCAGCAGCAAAAACTATGGTGCCTGGGCCTTGCGAGGCTGGCTGCTGAGTAAGTTGGCGGGGCTTGAGTTTTCTGAAAAAACGATTTCACCGGATGACCCGGCCATGAAAGCTGAAATGCTGTTGCTGTCCTCAAGCATGTTGGTGCCGTCCCTGCAGCACGGCAGCGTGAAGGTCTGGGACACCTTGGCGATTGCCGAGTACCTCAATGAAATCAAGCCCAAGGCGCAATTGCTGCCCGCCGACGTCGCCGCACGCGCGCACTGCCGGGCGATTTGCGGTGAGATGCATTCGGGCTTTGCCTCGCTGCGGGCGGCGCTGCCGATGAACATCAAGGCGCACTTTCCCAACTTCAAAATCTGGTCCCGGGCGCAGGCCGACATCGACCGGGTGCTGGAGATCTGGCGCGAGTGCTTTACCCGCTACGGCGGCCCCTACCTGTTTGGCAAACAACCTACGGTGGCGGACGCCATGTATGCGCCCGTGGTGACCCGTTTTTTGACCTACGACGTGGCGCTCGACAAGGTGTGCGCGGCCTATGCCGGACGCATCATGGAGCTGCCGGCCATGAAGGAGTGGGTCAGTCAGGCGCTGCAAGAGCCTGACGATATTGACGAGCTCGATGCGGAGTTTTAACCCCGCCCCGCCAAGGGGCTTGCCGCGCTGGCTGAGGCGCTGCATTACACGGCGCCTCCGGCGAGTGCTGACTCGCCGATGTGCCTGGGCCATCAGACCCAGGGCGTGGGCGCCGGAATCTCGCAGACGGGTTCCACATCGACCGACTTGAAGTCGGCCGGCGAGACAATTTCCAGGTACTCCATGTCCGGTGAATAGTCGAACAGGTAGTGCCGAATGCCCGGGCGCTGATGCACCACGTCGCCGGCCTGCACCAGCGTTTCTTTGTCTTCGTACATGAAACGGGCCCAGCCCTGGGTCATGATGACAATCTGGAAGTCTGCCTCATGGCGGTGCCAGCCCGTGCCTTTTTCTGGTGCCATATTGGCCTTGACCAGGTGCGCGATCACTTTGCCGTGCGTGGCCGCGGCCACCCCCAGGTCACGGTACAAAAAGAAATCCCGCAGACCGCCCGGGACGAACGAGGTGTCGTCGGGCTTGACGTGGGAAAACTCGGTGGCGGTGGGGTCCGGCATGGCAGCTCCTGTACAAAGCAGAGGTAATTGGTAATGGGTAACGGGACGGGGTGAGGGCAGCAAATTAAAAAATAATTTGCTGCGTTGCAACAAAGCACAAACCGTTCCAGATCAATGCCGGGCGCTTGACTGGCGTCGGGGATAATCAGGCTTATGAGCGGCAATACCTTCGGACACCTTTTCGCAGTCACCAACTTTGGTGAATCCCATGGACCGGCCATTGGCTGTGTGATTGACGGATGCCCGCCCGGCCTGGCCTTGACCGAGGCCGACATGCAGCGTGATCTGGACCGGCGCCGGCCGGGCACCAGCCGCCATGTGACCCAGCGCAACGAGCCCGACGCCGTTGAAATCCTGTCGGGCGTCTACGAGGGCAGGACCACCGGCACGCCGATTTGCCTGCTGATCAAAAACACCGATCAGCGCAGCAAGGACTACGGCAACATCCTGGAGACCTTCCGCCCGGGGCATGCCGACTACACCTATTTGCACAAATACGGGCTGCGTGACCCGCGCGGAGGCGGCCGTTCGTCAGCCCGCATGACGGCGCCCATGGTGGCGGCCGGTGCCGTGGCCAAGAAGTGGCTGGCTGAGCAGCATGGCATCGCTTTTCTCGGCTGCATGACCCAGGTGGGCGAGCAGGTCGTGCCTTTCGAGTCCTGGGCGCATGTGCCCAACAACCCGTTTTTTGCCCCGGTGGCTGACGTGTCGGCGCTGGAAGCCTACATGGACGCCTTGCGCAAGTCGGGCGACTCCTGCGGCGCCCGCATTCGCGTGGTGGCTACCGGCATGCCCGTTGGCCTGGGCCAACCCCTGTTTGAGAAGCTTGACGCCGACATTGCCTACGCCATGATGGGCATCAACGCCGTGAAGGGCGTCGAGATCGGGGCGGGCTTTGCCAGCATCGCCCAGCGCGGCACCACGCATGGCGACGCCCTCACGCCGCAAGGCTTTGGCGGCAACAATGCGGGCGGTGTGCTTGGTGGCATCAGCACCGGGCAAGACCTGGAGGTCTCGATCGCGATCAAGCCGACCAGCTCGATCATCACGCCGCGCGAGTCGATTGACGTGACTGGCCAGAGCACCCAGGTGGTCACCAAAGGTCGCCACGATCCCTGCGTGGGCATCCGCGCCACGCCGATTGCCGAAGCCATGCTGGCACTGGTGGTGATGGAGTACGTGTTGCAGCACCGCGCTCAGTGCGGCGATGTGCGGGTGAACGCCCCCCGCATCCCGGCCTCGCGTTAAGCAGGCCCGTCGCCCATGAGCCCTGCCCGCCAGCTGGCGCCGTTTGCGGCCCTGTCGGCCACCTACTTTGCGCACGTCGGTTTTTTCAATCCCTATTTGCCCCTGTGGCTCAAGGAGATGGGGCTGAGCCTGGTGACCATCAGTTTGCTGGTGTCGGTGCAGTCGGCCACCCGGCTCTTTGCACCTTACGGCTGGGGCTGGCTGAGCGACCACACCGGCGAGCGCGTCAAGTTGCTGCGCTACAGCGCAACGGCTGCCTTGCTGGCCTCGTTAGGGCTGTGGCTCGACTGGGGTGTGCCCTGGCTGTTTGGCGTGCTGCTGGTGATGTTCACCCACACCAGCTCCATGATGTCCTTGAGCGAAGCGGCCATGGCGCATCTTGTCAGCCAGAGTGGCGTGTTTGACGCCAAACGCTATGGCCGGGTCAGGGTGTTTGGTTCGTTGGGGTTTTTGGTGACCGTGCTGGCAGCGGGTGCCTGGTTTGAATACGACGGCATGCGCTATTTCCCGGCCTGGACGCTGATCACCATCCTGGCGGTGACTGTCAGCGTCTGGCTGTTGCCCAACATCCGTGAGGGCATAGCCCGCGAGCAGCCCAAGGTCAGCATCTTGCCGATTTTGCGCAGGCGACCTGTGCAGTGGTTCTTTGCGTCGCTGTTTTTTCACGTGCTGTCGCACATTGGCATTTACGTTTTTTTCTCGCTCTACCTCGATTCGCTGGGTTACAGCAAGACCATGATTGGTCTGTTGTGGGCGCTCTCGGTGGTGGTCGAGATTGGCTGGTTTGTGACGCAGTCGCGCTGGCTGCCGCGCTTGAGCCTGACGGCCTGGTTGATGGTGTGCTCGGGGGTCATGGCGCTGCGCATGGCGGTGACAGCGGGCTACGCCGACGTTTTATGGTTGCTGCTGCTGGCCCAGACCGCCCACGCGCTGACCTTTGCGACCCACCATACCGTGTGCATTGCACTGCTGTCGCATCACTTTCCCGGGCAACTGCGGGGCCGTGGGCAAGCGCTGTTCACGATCATCGGCTACGGCTTGACTGGCTTGCTGGGGGGGGCGGTGGGCGGTTTGCTCAGCACTAGGTACGGGCTGGCCAGCGTGTTTTGGGGCTCGACCCTGAGCAGTGTGGTGGCGCTGTTATTTGCTTTTGGGGCCTGGCGCTGGCAGCGCGGCCTTGCGGCCAAATCGAAGCCGGCTTGAGCTTGCTTGGGGCCAGCGCCCGGCAAGTAGCCCACTAATTTGCTGGGACTTTCTGCTATACTTGACCAAATCAGTCGAGAACAACGGATCAGCCAGTTTCGACGGTTGAAGACATCTCCCGGGCGGGAGAGTCTGGATGGAAGTCCCGGGGCCACGAGCCGCCGGCTGTGTCTGGAAAAGATAGCCAAGCCAACTTAAAAGGAGCTTGAAAATGCGCCTCACAACCAAAGGCCGCTTTGCGGTCACTGCGATGATTGACTTGGCCTTGCGCCAAACCAACGGGCCCGTCACACTGGCTGCAATCAGCCAGCGCCAGCAGATTTCGCTGTCCTACCTGGAACAACTGTTCGGAAAATTGCGCCGCCACGAACTGGTGGAATCCACCCGCGGTCCTGGCGGCGGCTACTCTCTGGGCCGCAAGGCGACCGAGATCACGGTGGCTGACATCATTTTGTCGGTGGATGAGCCCATCGATGCCACGCACTGTGGCGGTAAGGAAAATTGCCTGGGCGAGGGCGGCCGCTGCATGACGCATGAGCTCTGGGCTTCGTTGAACAGCCGCATGGTCGAATTTCTGGATTCGGTGTCTCTGCAAAAGCTGGTGGACGATCAACTTGCCAAGGGCGTGGTGATCGAAACCACGCCGCCCGTCAAAAAGGCCGTCTTCGCCGCGCCGGTGGTCAAGCCGGTTCGCGTCAATGTGGCCAATTCGGTCTTTGCGCTGGGCAACGTTTTTTCAAAAACCTGAGCGCCGCCGCGCTCACGCCAGCCGGGGCTGTCTGCCGCAGAGGCGGTTGCGCCCCGTGAGTTGATTGTTGAAGTCTGTTAACTACCGTTGAAGAGCCTGACCATGGACACGCCACACTTTCCGATTTACATGGACTACAGCGCCACCAACCCGTGCGACCCGCGGGTGGTTGACGCCATGATCCCCTGGTTGCGTGAGCACTTTGGCAACCCCGCATCGCGTAGCCACGCCTGGGGTTGGGAGGCCGAAGCCGCCGTTGAAAAAGCCCGCGAAAATGTCGCCGCTCTGATAGGCGCTGATCCGCGCGAAATCGTCTGGACCAGCGGTGCAACCGAGTCCAATAACCTGGCCCTCAAGGGTGCGGCGCATTTCTACAAGACCCGTGGTAAGCACCTGATCACCGTCAAGACTGAGCACAAGGCAGTGCTTGACACCTGCCGTGAACTCGAGCGCCAGGGGTTTGAAGTGACCTATATGGATGTGCAAGCCGATGGCTTGCTCGACCTCGAGGCCTTTAAGGCGGCCATTCGTCCCGACACCATTGTGGTCAGCGTGATGTTCGTCAACAACGAAATTGGCGTGATCCAGGACATCCCGGCCATCGGGGCGATCTGCCGTGAGCGAGGCATCATTTTCCATGTCGATGCTGCGCAGGCGACGGGCCGCATCGACATCGACCTGGCCAGCTTGCCGGTGGACCTGATGAGTCTGACCGGGCACAAAACCTACGGGCCCAAAGGCATTGGCGCTTTGTACGTGCGCCGCAAGCCGCGGGTTCGCCTCGAAGCGCAAATGCACGGGGGCGGCCACGAGCGCGGCATGCGTTCGGGCACGCTGCCGACCCACCAGTGCGTCGGCATGGGCGAGGCCTATCGCATCGCCAAGGCCGAAATGCACGAAGAAAACAAGCGCATTCGCGCCTTGCACGACCGAATGCTGGCGG
>CAIMVC010000256.1 GCA_903844825.1 uncultured Burkholderiales bacterium
ACGGCGCCGATATTCCCATCGGGGCGGGCGCCCTCCAACCCGCTGCCCTGGTCTACGACATGATGTATGGCCCGGCGGCAAAAACTTTTCTGGACTGGGCGGCAGCGCACGGTGCTCGCACGCGCGATGGGCTGGGCATGCTGGTCGAGCAGGCCGCCGAATCGTTTTTGTTGTGGCGCGGCGTGCGACCGCCTTCTGCCCAGGTGCTGAACGAGATGCGAGACGCCTCTTGATCGCCCGGCTCAACCCGCAAGCCAGGGCTTAACAGGCCATGAAAGTGGCGCTGCGACTGCTCGGCCTGCTGCTCATCGCGGCGCTGGTCCTGCAACTTTACTTTGCCGGCCGGATCGCGCTGATGGCCGTGCTGCCGCCGGAGTCCACGAGTTTTGAGCGCTCCGAGGCCTGGCGCATCGCCCTGAGCACCGGCAAGCTGGGTTGGCGCCAGCAGTGGGTGCCCTATGAACGGCTGCCGAACAGCCTCAAGCGCGCCGTGATCGCGTCTGAAGACGCCAGTTTCACCGAGCACGATGGCCTGGACATCGAAGCGCTCGAAAAAGCCTGGGACAAAAACCAAAAGGCCGAGCAGCGCGCTGCCAAAGCGGCCGAACAGGCCAGCCGGGGCCAGCGCAAGAGCGGCGCCAGCACGCCGGCGGCGGCTGCCAACAAGCCGGCGGCCAAGATCGTTGGCGGCTCGACCATCACCCAGCAACTGGCCAAAAACCTGTTTTTATCGGGCGAACGGACGCTGCTGCGCAAGGGGCAGGAACTGGTGCTCACCCTGATGCTCGAGTCCATGCTGAGCAAGCAACGCATTTTGGAGATTTACCTCAACTCGGTGGAATGGGGTGAAGGCGTGTTTGGTGCCGAAGCCGCTGCCCAGCATTACTACCGCAAGCCTGCCGCGCGGCTGACGCCCTACGAAGCCGCCCGCCTGGCCGTCATGCTGCCGCGCCCGCGTTATTTCGAAACTCGCCCTAATTCCGAGTACCTGGCTTCGCGGGCCAACACCATCACCGCCCGCATGGGGGGGGTGGACGTTCCATGAACCCGCAGGCACCGAGGTGTTGGCTGGCGCGATCCGGCCCTGCATCCAACCAACCCAAAGACACACCGCATGCGTATTCTTGGCATTGATCCCGGTCTCCAACTGGCCGGCTTTGGCGTGGTTGACGTGGAGGGTCAGGCCCTGACCTATGTGGCCAGCGGCACGATCAAGACCTCGCACCTGATTCAAAGCGGGCTGCCGGCCCGACTGAAGGTGCTGTTTGATGGCGTACGCGAGGTGGTGGCGCGCTACCAGCCGGATGTCGCTTCCGTTGAGATCGTCTTCGTCAACGTCAACCCGCAAGCCACCTTGCTGCTCGGCCAGGCGCGCGGCGCCTGCGTCACCGGGCTGGTCGCCAGCGACTTGATGGTCAGCGAATACACCGCCCTGCAAATGAAAAAAGCAGTGGCCGGCTACGGCAAGGCGAGCAAAGCCGAGGTCCAGCAAATGGTCATGCGCCTGCTCAAACTGCCTTCGCTACCCGGCAAGGATGCTGCTGACGCACTGGGCCTGGCGATTACGCACGCCCACGTGGGCTCGGCCATGGCCCGACTGGTCCATGCCAGCGCGACCGGCGGCGTGGGTGGTGCGGGCCTTCAGGGGGCGGTGATGGGCGGCCACTACCGAGGCGGGCGCGGCCGCTAATCCGATCGCGGGCCGCAACGACGCACCGACCTGGCGCCACGAAAAACGCCCCGTCCTACCCGCCTACCCGCCCTACCAAGCCGGTGCCAGCTGGGCCAGGCCCCGGGGGGCGCGTTTTTCGTCATCAAAGGTAACAATGTCGTAGGCGTCCTGGTGGGCCAGCAGTTCGCGCAGCAACTTGTTGTTCAGCGCGTGCCCCGAACGAAAAGCGCTGTAGGCCGCCAGCAGGGGCTTGCCCAGCAAATACAGGTCG
>CAIMVC010000257.1 GCA_903844825.1 uncultured Burkholderiales bacterium
ACCGGCCTGGCGAAACAGCTCAAAGCCGGTGCCGCAAATGCGCTGGGTCATGATGGCCGGAACTTCTTGCGGCACACCCGCATACAGACCAATGTGGCGCGGCAAAAAGAACTGGTCAAAGTCGCCAGGGGCCATGTTGCCGGTGATGACCGAGCCGATCTCGGTGGCCGCGATGCCTGCGCGCTTGAGCGCTTCGCGTGCGGCCTTGATGCCCAGGTCGGTGGGCGAGATGTGGCCTAGCGCGCCGCAGTAGTCGACCATCGGCGTGCGCACGCCCTCGTGCATCCAGACATCGGCAAACGCGTTAAAAAATCCTTTGGAAGCCATAGTTTCTCTCTTTGGAATTAAGCCTGTGGCTTGAGGATGTAGTGCAGCGTATCGCCATGCAAACCGGCCACGGTGTCCGCGCGGTGGGTCAGCACCGAGCGCTGGTTGATCGAGCCTTTGTCGGTGATCTCGCCCTTGTCGATGGTGGGCGGCTCGCTCAGCAGGCACAGGCGCGCAATGCGGTTGGCGCTGCCGGTACCGGTCTTGGCCAGCTCGTTGACGATCTCCTGGAACTTGGCCAGCACCGGCGCGGACGCGAGCACCTCGGACAGCGGCACATCGGCGGGCAGCCCGCTGAGCGCACGCACAGCAGGTGTCGGGAAAATCATCGCGCCGACTTCTTTCATGTTCAATCCAGTGAGCACCGCGTCCTGAATGTAAGGGGCACCTGCCGCAATGATCTTGCCGCGCAGTGGGCCCACGCTCACGAAGGTGCCCGTGGCCAGTTTGAAGTCTTCGGCAATGCGCCCGTCAAACTTCAGGCCCAGGTGCACGTCGGTCTCGTCAATCCACTTGACCGCGTCGCCGGTTTTGAAGAAGCCTTCTTCGTCAAACGAGCCCGCGGTTTCCTCGGCGTTGCGCCAGTAACCGGGCGTGATGTTGGGGCCGCGGTAACGTACTTCGGTTTTGCCCTGCATGTCCACCAGCTTGAGCTCCAGGCCGGGTGTGGGCACGCCCAAATCGCCAGCTTGTACAAAGGGGTTGGTCACGAAGATGCCGAACGGGCCCGACTCGGTCATGCCCAGGCCTGTGCCCATGACGATGCGCTCGCCGATTTCGCGTTCTTGCGATTCGTACAGACTGTCCCAGATGGGCTGAGCCAATGCAGCGCCGGCATAAAAGAACATTTGCACGCGAGACAGCAAGGTCTTGCGCAGCAGATCGTCGGTCTGCATCGCGTTGGCAATCGCTTCAAAGCCGGTGGGCACGTTGAAGTAGACCGTGGGCGCGATTTCGCGCAGGTTGCGCAGGGTCTGGCCAATCAAGGCGGGGGTGGGCTTGCCGTCGTCGATGTACATCGTGCCGCCGTGGTAGATCACCATGCCCACGTTGTGATTGCCACCAAAGGTGTGGTTCCACGGCAGCCAGTCAACCAGCACCAGTTCTTTTTCAGCCAGCACCGGCATCGATTGGGCCATTTGCTGCTGGTTGGCGCACCACAGGCGCTGGGTGTTGATGACGGCCTTGGGCAGCTTGGTCGAGCCGCTGGTGAACAAAAACTTGACGATGGTGTCGGGGCCGGTGGCAGTCATCGCGGCGTCGACAGCGGATGTTGCTTTTGTGGCGCAGAGGCTCTCAAAGGAGGTTACTGGCCGGCCTTCAACATGGCCTTGGGCCATCACCACTTCCATGTCGTCGCTGACGGTGGCGGCAATGGCCTTGGCGTAACGTGCGTCGGAGGCGAACACCATGCCCGGCGTGACGGTGCGCAGCACATGCTTGAGCTTGTCGTAGTCGACGCTGACCAGCGAATAGGGCGGCGATGTGGGCACGTAAGGCACACCGGCCACCATGGCGCCCAGCGCCAGCAGCGCATGTTCGAGGCTGTTTTCGCTCAGGATGACGATGGGGCGCTCGGCGTTCAAGCCCCGGTCGATCAGGCCTTGTGCAATCCGGCGTGCCGTGTCCCAGGCGTGCCCATAGCTGATGTGCTGCCAGTCCCCCAGGCTGCCGTCGGCTTGCTTGACGCGGCGCGCCATGAAACTGCGCTCGGGCGCGGTCTGCGCCCAGTGCTGAAGGCGGTCGGTCATGCGCTCCGCAAACGGCTGCAAAGGCTGCTCAGCTGTCAGGTAATGGGTGCCGGGCACGCCATCACGCAGGTTGACGCGGGTGACGCCGAACTTCAGGGGGCGAAATTGGGGGGCGCTCATGCTGGTCTCCGGTGTTCTTTTTTAGGGCGCTAACGTCAGCTCTTATCTGCTCTTGTCAGCTTTTTTGCACCTTGGCCGCCTTGCCTTCCAGGAAGGCACGCACGCGGGCTTTGGCTTCGGGCGCCGCTTGTGCAATGGAGGCGATCAGTGCTTCGGTAAAAAGGCCGTGGTCTGCCGGTTGCTCGGCAATCCGGGGCAGGGCGTGCATCAGGGCAAAGTTGGTCAACGGCGCGTTGGTGGCGATGCGGGTGGCCAGTTCGATGGCTTTGTCCAGTGCCGAGCCCTGGGGCACCAGGTACTGGGCCAGACCGACGCGCTCGCCGTCCTGCGCGTTGTAGACGCGGCCGGTGAGCATCATGTCGGTCATTCGGGCCGCGCCGATCAGTTTGGGAATGCGTACCGAACCGCCACCGCCCACGAAGATGCCGCGCGTGCCCTCCGGCAGCGCATAAAAGGTGCTCTCGTCGGCCACGCGGATGTGCGAGGCGCTGGCCAGCTCGAGCCCGCCACCCACCACCGCGCCATGCAGCGCCGCGACCACGGGCACGCGGCCTTGTTCGATGGCGTTGAGCGCGACATGCCAGCCGCGCGAGTGGGCAATGCCTTCACCCGCGTCGCGCTCTTTGAGTTCGGATAAATCCAGGCCGGCACAAAAGTGATCACCTTCGCCGTGGATCACCGCCGCACCGGCTTCGGCCGGCAGGTTCTGGAACACGTCACGCAGGGCTTCGATCAGACCGTCGTTCAAGGCATTGCGTTTGGCCGGGCGGCACAGACGCACCACGGCTACCGCGCCGCGCATCTCAAGTGCGACGCCCTGGGCGGCAGCGCGTTCGAGGATCGGGTTGCTGGCTGGGGTCATGACAGGAGTCCTTTGCGTGACTTGGCCTGAGGGGCGTCAGTAGGCCAAGAAAGTTATTATTGATAACGATATTGTGGGCAGTCGGATGCACTTTGTTTCTTGGTAGTTACCCTAGGTTTTGCCGAAAAAATCTTGCGGCCGACCTGCAAGCGCGGCTGTAGCAGCGGCCCACATCGGCTATCGTTTGCCCGTGAACCCTGTTGTGACTGGAAAGCCATGAAATACCAAGACCTGATCGCTATTGACATCCACACCCACGCCGAAGTGAGCTGCTGGAACCCGTTCGACGACTACGGCGAGGAGTACGACCGCGCCGCCGACAAGTACTTTAAAAACAGCAAGCGCCCGACCATCCAGGAGACCATCGACTACTACCGCGAGCGCAAGATTGGCCTGGTGATGTTCACGGTGGACGCCGAGTCCAAGATGGGCCGCAAGCGCATTCCCAATGAAGAGATTGCCGAAGCAGCGCAAAAAAACAGCGACATGATGATGTGCTTTGCCAGCATCGACCCGCACAAGGGCAAGATGGGCGCGCGTGAGGCCGAGCGGCTCATCACCGAGCATGGGGTCAAGGGCTTCAAGTTCCATCCCACGGTGCAGGCCTACCACCCCTACGACAAAATGGCCTGGCCGATCTACGAGGTCATCAACGCCCACAAACTGCCGGCGATCTTTCATACCGGCCACAGCGGCATCGGCAGTGGCATGCGCTGCGGCGGTGGCCTGCGGCTGGAATACTCCAACCCCATGCACCTGGACGACGTGGCGATTGACTTTCCCGACATGCAAATCGTCATGGCACACCCCAGCTTTCCCTGGCAGGACGAAGCCCTGAGCGTGGCGACGCACAAGCCCAATGTGTGGATTGACCTGTCGGGCTGGAGCCCCAAGTACTTTCCCAAGCAACTGGTGCAGTACGCCAACACCTTGCTCAAGGACCGTGTGCTATTTGGTAGCGATTACCCCCTGATCACGCCGGACCGCTGGATGAAAGACTTCGAGGAAGCCGGCTTCAAGCCCGACGTGATGCCCGGCATCCTCAAAGGCAACGCCATGCGCTTGCTGGGGCTGGGGCAGGGCGGAAGCGTCCGGTAGGGGCCTGCGCCTGGCGTTGGCGCAAGCGCCAGTCGGCCAGTGGCTTAGCAGGTCAGGGTGTGGCCAACCCGTTCTCAACGCTCAGGCCTGGGTAGTCTCTGAAGTCGGCCTGGTTGTGGGTGACTAGCGCCAGGCCCAAGCTGAGCGCATGGCGGGTATGAGGCGGCCCATGGCATCGCGGCGACGGTCGCGCACCGCCGCGGCTCGGCTCTGAGCCGGACCAAGGCAGGGGGACTGAGCCGGCCGCCAAGTCAGCGCCGCCTGTGCGCAAGCGTGCGGCCAAGACCGCAGCAAAAACCAGGACCGTGCGTCAAGCGGCCGCCCCCGCAGCCAGAGTTGTGAACGCGGTCAACGCACCACCCAAGCGGCCTATCAAAGCCGCCCGATCAACGGGATAGTGCGAGCGGCCTAAAGCGGTCTAAAGCGGCGGACCAGCGGCTAACCAGCGGCTAGCCAGAGGTCATGGGCCGAGCTTAGGTTAGCGCACCAGGCACGGCATCTTGGGGTTGAATTTCCAGTTGGGCACCAGGTATTGCATGGCGACAGCGTCGTCGCGGGCGCCCAGGCCATGCTGCAGGTAGAGCTGGTGGGCTTTTTCGACTTCGACCATGTCCAGCTCGATGCCCAGCCCGGGTTTTTTGGGCAGGTCTATGGCGCCGTTTTTAATTTGCAGTGGCTCCTTGGTCAGGCGCTGCCCGTCCTGCCAGATCCAGTGGGTGTCCATGGCGGTCACCTGGCCGGGCGCGGCAGCGCCGACTTGGGTGAACATGGCCAGCGAAACGTCAAAGTGGTTGTTCGAATGCGAGCCCCAGGTCAGACCCCAGGTCTGGCACATTTGCGCCACGCGGACCGAGCCTTGCATGGTCCAGAAATGCGGGTCGGCCAGCGGAATGTCGACCGATTGCAGATGAATCGTATGGGCCATCTCGCGCCAGTCGGTAGCGATCATGTTGGTGGCGGTGCGCAAGCCCGTGGCTCGGCGAAATTCGGCCATGACTTCGCGGCCCGAGAAAACGCCTTCGGCACCGCACGGGTCTTCGGCGTAGGCCAGCTCACGGTGGCGGTCGCGGCACAGGGCGATCGCGTCTTTGAGCAGCCAGCCGCCGTTGGGGTCCAGCGTGATGCCGGCGCCAGGAAAACGCTCGGACAGTGCAATGATGGCTTCGATTTCTTCCTCCCCTCGCAGCACGCCGCCCTTGAGCTTGAAGTCCTTGAAGCCATAACGCTCATGCGCAGCCTCGGCCAGCCGCACCACGGCCTCGGGCGTCAGGGCGGTTTCGTGGCGCAGCCGGTCCCAGTTGTTGGCCGCGTCAGGCTCGCTGCGGTAGGGCAGGTCGGTGCACGTGCGGTCGCCCACGTAAAACAGGTAGCCCAGCATGGCGACGCTGTCGCGCTGCTGGCCTTCACCCAACAAGGCGGCGACGGGCACGTTCAAAAACTGGCCAAGCAGGTCGAGCAGGGCGCTTTCGGCGGCGGTCACCGCGTGAATGGTCACGCGCAGGTCAAAGGTCTGGTTGCCACGGCCAGCGCTGTCGCGCTCGGCAAACCGTCGGCGCATGGTGTTGAGCACCAGGTTCCAATTGCCGATCGAGGCGCCCAGGATCAACTCACGCGCATCTTCCAGCGTGTTCCGGATTTTTTCACCACCGGGGACTTCGCCCACGCCAGTGCGGCCCGAACTGTCCGTCAGGATCAAGAGGTTGCGGGTGAAAAACGGACCATGCGCGCCACTGAGGTTGAGCAGCATGCCGTCATGCCCGGCAACCGGCACGACACGCACCTGAGTGATGACGGGCGTTGCTGCGCTGGCGGCGCCAGTGCTTGCATTGGCTGCGTTAGTGGCGGATGAGTTCTGAGTCGATGGGGTGTTCATGTGGTTCGTGTTGAGGGTGTAAGTGGGGCAGTAGGTGGGGGCAGTAGGTGGGGGCAGTCGGTGGGCAAATGGCAAATGGCTTGTTTAATTTGTCAGTTGTCGTACAACTTGAGAGGCTAAGCGGTATGAAGGTTGCATTGAAACTTGAAGCGCGTTGACGGGCGTGCGTACCCGCTTGTCAGGCACTGCCTTGCGGCTGCATGGTGTGGGCGTTCTGGCCCCGCCGCAGACGCTCCCGACTGTTGGAGAGGTGGGTGCGCATGGCCGCGCGGGCCGCCTCCGTGTCCCGGTTGCGGATGGCGTTGTAAATGCTTTCGTGCTCGGCGTTGATGCGCAGCAAATAGCTCAGCCGGCCTTCGGGCGCGCTGACCGCAGTATTGACCCGGGTGCGCGGAATGAGCATGGTGCCCAGGTAGTTCATGAGGTCGGCAAAGTGCCTGTTACCTGTGGCCCGGGCGACTTCCATGTGAAACTGAAAGTCCGGCGGTACGGCGTCCGAGTCCGTGTGGATGGAGTCATGAAAGGCCTGCAAGGCTTTTTCCATGGCGCCCAAATTATCATCAGTTCGCCTCTGTGCGGCCAGGCCAGCCGC
Organism: uncultured Burkholderiales bacterium; assembly: GCA_903844825.1. Lineage (GTDB taxonomy): Bacteria > Pseudomonadota > Gammaproteobacteria > Burkholderiales > Burkholderiaceae_C > Polaromonas. The sequence continues at coordinate 6,624 of CAIMVC010000257.1, forward strand.
TTCGGTTTCCAGGCTGATGCGAAGCTCCAGCACCGAGATCACATCGGCGACCGTGGCAAAGTCCCCAGCGCTGATACGGAAATTGCCGGCCTCCGTCGCTGCCAGCACAAAGGTGCCAATGCCGTGGCGGGTTTCCACCTGGCCCGAGGCCTGCAATTTGGACAAGGCCTCGCGAACCACGGTGCGACTGACGTCAAAGCGGGCCATGATGTCGGCCTCGGTGGGTAGCTTTTCGCCAGGTTGCAACTGACCGTCGCGGATGCTGGCGACCAGACTGTCGACGATCTCGCCAACCAGGCTGCGAGCCCGACGTGGACGCGAGGTCGTGGCTTGGCCATCGCCGAGGGCTGTGGCGTCGCTGGGACTAGGGGTTTTCCTTGGGGTCATGCAATCAGTCGTTGACAAGTCATGGGCGGAAATGCAAAATTCGAGCGGTTCAAGTCATCAGACAACCTACAACTCAATGTCTTGATGCGACTTTATCAAATTTTTAATATTTGTCCAGCGCCGCGTTACCCGCACCCGCTGGAAACTTAACGGTGACTTTGCCATGACCCTGCTGACCCATGACAAGCTGCTGCTGACCGGTGCCGCCGGCGGCTTGGGGCGAGCGCTGCGCGATCGGCTCAAGGCCAACTGCCGCGTGCTGCGCCTGTCGGACCGCACGGCTGTTGGCGAGCCCGCCAGCCACGAAGAGGTGGTGCTGGCCGACCTGGCTGACGCGCCGGCCGTCGACGCCATGGTGCAGGGCGTTGACGCGATTGTTCACCTCGGTGGTGTCTCGATTGAAGGGCCTTTCGGCCCGATTCTGCAGGCCAATATTCTGGGCGTTTACAACCTGTATGAAGCCGCGCGCAAGCACGGCGTCAAGCGCGTGGTGTTTGCCAGCTCCAACCATGTGACCGGTTTTTACCGCCAGGGCGAAACCATCAACGCCAGCCATCCGCCCCGGCCAGACGGTTTTTATGGCGTGAGCAAGGCCTTTGGGGAAGACCTGTCGCGTTTTTATTTTGACCGCTACGGGATCGAGACCGCGTGCATCCGCATCGGCTCGTCTTTTCCCGAACCGCGTGATCGGCGCATGCTGGCGACCTGGCTGAGTTACGACGATCTGCATCGGCTGATCACGGCCTGCCTGAGCACGCCGGTGCTCTCTCACAGCATTGTGTTTGGCATGTCCGACAACGCCGTGACCTGGTGGGACAACTCGCAAGCCCGGCACGTCGGCTTTGTGCCGCAAGACAGCTCCGATATTTTTCGCGAGGCCGTTTATGCCCGTACCCCGGCGCCTGATCTGAGCGATCCGGCCGTGCAGTTTCAGGGCGGTGGCTTTGTCAAAGCCGGTCCCTTCGAGGAGTAAGCAAGATGTCCGGCATAGTTGAACTCGTGGTCGATGCCAGGCATGGCGTTGGCGAAAGCCCGGTCTGGCACGTGGGCGAGCAAGCGCTTTACTGGGTGGACATCCCCAAGGGCCAATTGTGGCGCTGGGACGCTGGCAGCGGCCAGACTCGTCATTGGCAGGCACCGGAAATGCTCGCATGCATCGCCGCAGCGTCGGGCGCTGGCGCGTGGATCGCCGGGATGGAATCTGGGATTTTTGCGCTACAGGCCGGCGCCGATGGAAAGCTCAACACGCGCCTGCTGGCGGCGGTGGCGCATGATCAGGCGGCCATGCGCTTTAACGATGGTCGTTGCGACCGGCAGGGACGTTTCTGGGCTGGCACCATGGTCATGAACATGGGTCTGGCCGCGCGCGCCGGTGCCTGGTTTCGTTATACCGATAGCGGCGGCTTGCAAAAAGTGATTGGCGACTTCATCACGCCCAATGGCCTGGCCTTCAGCCCGGACGGTCGCACCATGTACCTCTCTGACTCCCATCCGTCGGTGCAGTGCATCTGGGCTTTTGATTACGACACCGATACCGCAACGCCCACGAATCGCCGCCTTTTTGTTGACATGAAGGCCCTGCCGGGTCGTCCCGACGGTGCGGCGGTGGATGCTGAGGGCTGCTACTGGATCTGCGGCAATGATGCCGGACTGGTTCATCGTTTCACCCCGGACGGGCGGCTCGACCAGTCCTTGGCCGTTCCTGTCAAGAAGCCGGCCATGTGCGCCTTTGGCGGCGCCGGACTCGACACCTTGTTTGTGACCTCGATTCGTCCGGCTGACCTTGACTTGAGCGACCAGCCGCTGGCGGGCAGTGTCTTTGCGTTGCGCCCCGGGGTGTGTGGCCTGCCCGAACCCGCATTTATCTGACCTTTTTATTTTTTGGTGACCCGAGCCTCAATGCTTGACCGGGTCCCGGCTCCCGCCTGATTTTTCCGTCGTACCTTTGTTTTTTTAACTTGCTTTTGGAGACAACCATGAAACTCAAACCATCCCTTCTGGCACTCGCTGCTGCGATTTCTTTTGGCGCTCAGGCGGCTGAATTTCGCTCAGCCGATATTCATAACGCCGACGACTACCCCACCGTGCTGGCGGTCAAGCACATGAGCCAGGTCCTTGAAAAATTGTCAGCTGGCAAACACAAGATCAAGGTCTTCAACAAGGGCGCCCTGGGCTCCGAAAAGGAGACCATCGACCAGGTCAAAATTGGCGCACTTGACCTCGTGCGCGTGAACGTGGCCCCGATGAACGGCATTTGCCCCATGACCATGGTGCCCACCATGCCGTTCCTGTTTCACTCGGTGGAGCACATGCGCAAGTCCCTGGATGGCCCGGTAGGTGCTGAAATTCTCAAAAGCTGCGAGTCCGTAGGCTACGTCGGCCTGGCTTTTTATGACAGCGGTGCCCGCTCCATCTATGCCAAAAAGCCGATCAAGACGGTCGCCGATGCCAAGGGTTTGAAAATTCGCGTGCAGCAGTCTGACCTGTGGGTCGCCCTGGTCAGCGCCATGGGTGCGAACGCCACGCCCATGCCTTACGGTGAGGTCTACACCGGCCTGAAAACCGGCTTGATCGACGCGGCTGAAAACAACATTCCGTCGTTCGACACGGCCAAGCACGTGGAAGCCGTGAAGGTTTACTCCAAGACCGAACACTCGATGGCGCCCGAAATCCTGGTCATGTCCAAGGTCGTGTGGGACAAACTGCCTGCCGCCGAGCAGGCCATGGTTCGTCAAGCAGCCAAGGAGTCCGTGGCGGTGCAGCGCAAAGCCTGGGATGAGCAGGAAGGCAAGTCCCTGGCCAACGTCAAGGCAGCCGGGGCGCAGATCGTTGAAGTGGACAAAAAATCGTTCCAGGCCGTGATGGGCCCGGTGTACGACAAGTTCATGACCACGCCTGAAATGAAGCGCGCCGTCAAAGCCATTCAAGATACCAAGTAATCGGCTGTATTGCCTATGCCCCTGGCCTGTGCCAGGGGCTGGAGCGTTTCATGTTCACCAAATTTTGTGCGACTATTTCCAAGCTATGCCTGGTGCTGGCGGTGATCGGCCTGATCGCTGTGATCCTGTGTGTGCAGTGGCAGGTCATTGGCCGCTATGTTTTTAACGACACACCGACCTGGGCAGAAGCGCTGGCGATGTTGATCGTGCTGTTTGTCACCGCGTTTGGTTTGGCTGTCGGCGTGCGCGATGCGGGTCACATTGGGCTCGAATCCTTGGTGGTGCTGTTGCCGCAGAAATGGCAACACCGAATTGAAATCCTCATTCACGCCCTGGTGGCCGTGTTTGGCGCCCTGATGGTGCAGGGTGGATGGCTCTGGGCCTCGGCCAAATGGAGCGAGAAAAAACCCATGTTGCCAGTGCCCGATGGCATTGACTATGTGCCCGTGATCATTGCCGGGGCACTGATTTTTTTGTTTTCGATTGAACACATCGTTGCGCTGGTGCGCGGTGAAGTGGTTGAGCCGGTTTGGGATTGAGCATGAGTTCCCGCGTCAGGCACGTCGTTTTTTTCTTGGCCTCGCAAGGGGGCGCGCGTGCGCCTGCGGTCGGCCCTGCTGAGGTTCTTGCATCATGGAATTGACTGTTCTCGCCCTGAGTTTTACGCTGCTGCTGATCCTCGGTGTGCCGGTGGCGTTTGCCATTGGTTTGTCGTCGGTCGCCACCATCCTGGCAGCCGGACTGCCAGTGGCCATGGTGTTTCAAAAAATGGTTGGCGGCATGCAGGTGTTCTCATTCCTGGCCATTCCGTTTTTCGTGTTCGCTGGTGAATTGATGCTTTACGGCGGCATCGCTGAGCGGATCGTGCGCTTTGCCAATAGCCTGGTCGGTCACGTGCGGGGCGGCCTGGGCATGAGCAACGTCATTGGGTGCACTATTTTTGGTGGCGTGGCCGGATCGCCCCTGGCTGATGTGTCGGCCATGGGTTCGGTGATGATTCCGCTGATGAAAAAAGAGGGTTATGACGCCGATTACGCAGTGAACGTGACGACGCATGCCGCTTTGGTGGGCGCCATCATGCCGACTTCGCACAACATGATCATCTTCACGCTGGCTGCGTCGGGCCTGGCATCTGTCAGCGTGCTGGGGTTGATCCTGGCGGGTTTGGTGCCCGCCATCATTTTGACGCTGTGCAATCTGGGGGCTGCCTACTGGGTGGCTGTGCGCCGGGGCTATCCCACCCACGGCAGCTTCCCCGGCTGGCTGGAAGTTCTGAAGGCCTTCGGTGCCGCCGTGCCGGGCTTGTTCGTGGTGGTCATTATTTTGGTCGGCATTTTGTCGGGTGCATTCACCGCCACCGAGTCGGCCTCGATTGCCGTGGCCTGGGCCTTGTTTGTGACGGCCATCGTTTACCGAACACTGACTTTGCCCAACTTTCTCAAGGCCTGTGCCAAGGCCTGCAAGACCACCGGTGTGGTGTTGCTGTTGATCGGTATTTCGAACGCCTTTGGCTATTTCATGGCCTTGTATGAAGTGCCTCAGATGACCGGCGATCTGATGCAAAAAGTCAGCAGCAGCCCGTGGGTCATTTTCTTGATGATCAACGTGCTGTTGTTCATTCTGGGCACCTTCCTGGACATGGCGGCGACGATCCTGATTTGCACACCTATCTTTATGCCGATTGCGATGCACTTTGGCATGGACCCCTTGCAGTTCGGCATCATGATGCTGATCAACTGCGCGCTGGGGCTGAACACGCCACCCGTCGGTTCGGTGCAATTTGTGGGTTGTGCCATCGGGGGCATTTCGGTGGGGCAAGTCATGCGCACGATTGCGCCGTTTTATGGCGCATTGACTTTGGCGATGCTACTGGTGACCTACGTGCCCCAGTTCACGCTGTGGCTGCCGAATTTGCTCAAGTGATGTCGTGAAACCGGAACAGACGAGATGAGCTCTACGCCCGCGCCCCTGGCCATTCGCATGCACCCGGCCGATAACGTGGCCATCATTGCCAACGATGGGGGACTGCCTGCCGGCACCTGCATGCCAGCTGGTGCGGCCACTGGTTTGGTGCTGCGAGACAAAGTACCGCAGGGCCACAAGGTCGCACTGGTCGACCTGGCGGCGGGTCAGGCTGTTATTCGCTACAACGTGCCAGTGGGCTTTGCCCGCCAAGCCATCGCGGCGGGCAGTTGGGTGCACGAGCGCTTGCTGGATATTCCACCTGCCCGGGAGTTGAAGGACTTGCCCATGGCGACGCTTGAGGCCCCAGCAATGGAAGCCTTGCCAGGCTACACCTTCGAGGGTTATGTGAACCGTGACGGCTCTGTGGGAACGCGCAATTTGCTGGCCATCACCACCACGGTGCAGTGCGTGGCCGGGGTGGTCAAAATTGCGGCCGAACGCATTGAGCGAGAACTGCTGCCGCTGTACCCGAATGTGGACGGCGTGGTGGGCCTGGAGCACAGCTATGGCTGCGGCGTGGCGATCGACGCGCCCGGTGCGGAGATACCGATCCGCACCCTGCGTCATATCAGCCTGAATCCCAATTTTGGTGGCGAAGTCCTGGTGGTCAGCCTGGGCTGCGAAAAGCTGCAGCCCGACCGCTTGTTGCCGCCTGGGAGCTTCCCCATTCAGGACAGTCGTGACGAAGGCAAAGGGCTTGATCTGGTCTGTCTGCAAGATGATGCCCATGTGGGCTTGATGTCCATGATCGACAGTATCTTGGAGCGTGCAAAACCCCATCTGGCACGCCTGAATGCCCGGCGGCGGCAGAGCGTGCCGGCCAGCGCTCTGGTCGTTGGCGTGCAGTGTGGTGGTAGCGATGCATTTTCTGGCGTGACGGCCAACCCCGCGGTGGGCCACATGGCCGACCTGATTGTTCGCGCCGGGGGCACGGTGATGTTTTCGGAAAACACCGAAGTGCGCGATGCGGTGGAGCAACTCACCAGCCGCGCCGCCACGCCTGCAGTGGCCGAGGACATCGTGCGTGAACTCGCTTGGTACGACCAATACCTCGAGCGCGGCCGTGTGGATCGCACTGCCAACACCACGCCCGGCAACAAGGCGGGTGGCTTGTCCAACATCGCCGAAAAAGCCATGGGCTCGATCATCAAGAGCGGCAGCTCGGCGATTTCCAGTGTGTTGTCTCCCGGCGAAAAATTAAAGGCGGATCAAAAAGGTCTGGTCTTTGCCGCCACGCCGGCCAGCGATTTCATTTGTGGCACGCTGCAATTGGCTGCTGGCATGAACGTGCATGTCTTCACCACCGGCCGCGGCACGCCCTACGGTCTGGCCGAGGTGCCTGTCATCAAGGTCGCCACCCGCACCGATCTGGCCCGCCGCTGGCATGACCTGATGGATATCAACGCCGGACGTATCGCCGATGGTCAAGCCAGCATCGAGGAGCTCGGTCTGGAGCTATTTCATTTCGTGCTTGATGTCGCGAGCGGTCGCAAAAAGACCTGGGCCGAGCAATGGAAGCTGCACAACGCGCTGGTGCTGTTCAATCCCGCACCGATCACCTGACACGTCTGTCATTTACTGCAACAGTTTCATAAAAAAGCGAGAACTCCATGATGGCTCCGGTTCCCTACCAACCCTTTCCCAACAGCTTCAAGCAAGACCTGCGTGCCGGCAAGCGGCTCATTGGCTGCTGGTCGTCTTTAGCCAACGCGATTACCACCGAGGTGCTGGGTGTGGCTGGCTTTGACTGGGTCGTTCTGGATGGCGAGCATTCACCCAACGATGTCACGACTTTTATACCGCAGTTGATGGCGCTCAAGGACAGCCCGACCGTGCCGATCGTGCGTCCCGCCTCGAACAATGAGATCGAGATCAAGCAGCTTCTTGATGCCGGCTTCTACAACTTCCTGATTCCCTTTGTCGAAAGTGCTGACGAAGCGCGCCGCGCTGTGGCCGCCACACGTTATCCACCGCAGGGCGTTCGGGGTGTGTCTGTTTCGCAGCGCAGCAACCGCTACGGCACGATTCCCGATTATTTCAAGAAGGTCAACGAGCACATGTGTGTGATGGTGCAAATCGAAAGCCTGGCCGGCGTAGCGGCCGCGCGCGAGATCGCAGCGCTCGATGGCGTTGACTGCGTGTTCGTTGGCCCCTCTGACCTGGCCGCCAACCTCGGCCACCTTGGCGACGCGGGTCACCCCGAGGTGCAGAAAGTCATTGAGGCGGTGTTCGCCGATGCCAGAGCCTGCGGCAAGCCTTATGGCATTTTGGCTCCGCTTGAAGCCCATGCCCGGCGCTACCTCGAACTCGGTGCCACCTTCGTCGGCGTTGGCAGCGATCTGGGATGTTTTCGCAGTGCCACCCAGGCGCTGCGGGAGCGCTACCGCGATTGATGCGATGCATGCGGGCGGTTGCGCGTTGTCAAATTTTTAACTAATCTGGAGTATTCAATGAGCAAGTTGGGTTTTATCGGTCTGGGCATCATGGGCGCCCCCATGGCGGCACACCTTATCAAGGCCGGTCACGAGGTTTTTTTGTGCTCGCGCAGCGGTGTGCCGGCTGAGTTGCTCAGCGCTCAGGCCAAAGCCTGTGCAAGCGGCCGCGAAGTAGCCGAGCAAGCCGATATTGTTTTCATGATGCTTCCCGACACGCCTGACGTGGCCAAGGTTTTGTTCGGTGATGACGGTGTTGCGGCTGGCTTGAGCGCCGGCAAGACCGTGGTCGACATGAGCTCCATCTCGCCCATGGACACCAAGGACTTTGCCGCGCAGATCAACGCGCTGGGCTGCCAGTACCTGGACGCGCCAGTCTCCGGTGGCGAAGTCGGCGCCAGGGCCGCCAGTCTGACCATCATGGTGGGCGGTCCTGAGGCGGTGTTTGATGCTGTCAAGCCCCTGTTCGAGTTGATGGGCAAAAACATCACCCTGGTCGGCGGCAACGGCGACGGCCAGACCTGCAAGGTGGCCAACCAGATCATCGTGGCCCTGAACATCGCCGCCGTCGGCGAGGCCCTGTTGTTCGCCAGCAAGGCCGGTGCCGATCCGGCCAAAGTGCGCCAAGCTCTGATGGGCGGCTTTGCGGCTTCGCGCATTCTCGAAGTCCATGGCGAGCGCATGATCAAGCGCACATTTGCGCCGGGCTTTCGCATCGGCCTGCACCAAAAAGACCTGAGCCTGGCGCTCAGCGGTGCGCGTGCCCTGGGTGTGGCCCTGCCGCAGACAGCCGGTGCCGCGCAGTTGATGCAGGTCTGCAGCGCCAACGGCATGCAGGACCTGGACCATTCGGCCCTGGTGCGATCGCTGGAACTGATGGCGGCGCATGAGGTCGCCAAGGCTTGAGGCCCGCAGCCAGGGCGTCCGGCCTTCAACTGCTCAGTCGGGACGAATAGCGGCAGCGCGTGGGGTCGAACCAGGTTCTTGAATACTCGGCGAGCTCGTTGCTCGCCGTCCAGGAGGAGCGTTCGATGAAGCCACTGATGGCGCCCGCGGCCAGCCCGAAATCAGGCACCGTCCACGGCGGAACGGCGGCCGCGTACACATGGTCTTCGACCCGGCTGATCCACACGTCGAAGGCGCTCTGATAAAAAAGGTACATCGAGTCGCCCAGGTTCTCGCTTCTGATCTGGCCCGGATGCCGGGCATCGAACCAGATTTCTTCTAGCGCCACAGGCTGGTTGTCGAGCAGCCGCAAGCGGCGCACGCGCCAGGCTTTTGCTTGGGGTGCAGCGCTTGCCGGGCCCATTGCCGAGACGCCGGCGTCACGTTTGACCTTGTCCAGACCGATGATGCGGGCAGTCGGCAGTCCGGGGCCGTGCGGCAGTTCGAGCCTGAAAAATTCATAAATGCTCTTGCCCCTGCTGCCCGCTCGCACATAGGTGCCCGAGCCCTGAATTCGCTCCAGCACACCTTGCTTTTCCAGCAGCGCCAGCGACTTGCGAAGTGTGCCAACGGCCACCTGCAGCGACTCGGCAAGTTCGGCCTCGGTGGGCAATCTCTCGCCCGCGCGCCAGTGCCCAGCGCGGATTTGCCGCGTCAGCAATTCGGAAATCTGAAGGTACAGGGGCAGCGGCTTGGCCCGCGTGAGTGCTTTCATCGTGAGCTGATGTTATCCCGATCGGGCTCTGGCGGATTGCCGTGAGTGGCATATTCATGTACGATTCATGCACTTTTTTTATTGTTCGGTGAGGTGATGCCATGAGCGTGGTGCCAATCAGGGGTGAGGACATTTCAGGGGCTGAAGTCGCGTGGTTTGCGCCCTTGTGCTCGGACGATTACCGCCACCTCGGTGTGCCCGATGGCAGTTTGCGCAGCAGCTGGGAAAACACCAGCCAGATCGTCCTCAGAGCCGAAGCACTGGGCTTTCGCAATGTGCTGTGCCCCTCGTCGTATCAGGTGGGTCAGGACACCTTGACGTTTGCCTCGGCCATGGCGCCGCTGACGTCTCGCATCAGCCTGCTCACGGCGATTCGCTGCGGTGAGCTGCATCCCGCCATGCTGGCCCGCACAGTGGCGACGCTGGACCATATTCTCAAAGGGCGCCTGACGCTCAACGTGATCTCCTCTGACTTTCCCGGCGAGCAGGCCGACAGCGACTACCGCTACAGGCGCTCCTGGGAGGTCGTCGAGATTCTCAAGCAGGCCTGGACACAGGACGAGATCAACTACGAAGGCCAGATTTATCAGCTCAAGGGTCTGTCGACTGATCCGGTGCGGCCGTACCAGCAAAATGGCGGCCCGTTGCTTTACTTCGGTGGCTACAGTCCGCAGGCACTGGAGTTGTGCGGCGCCCATTGCGATGTCTACCTGATGTGGCCCGAAACCCGCGAGCTGCTGGCCCAGCGCATGCGTGATGCGCATGAGCGGGCGGTCAGGTACCAGCGTCAGCTCGACTACGGTCTGCGCATTCACATGATCGTGCGCGACACCGAGGCCGAGGCCCGCGAATACGCCCGCGAGCTGGTCTCCCGGCTCGATGACGACAAGGGCCGTGAAATCCGGGCCCGTGCGCTCGATGCCAGCAGTCTTGGCGTGTCACTGCAAAGCCGCAACCGCGAGCTGGCCGATCTCGAAGGCTATGTCGAGCCGCATCTGTGGACCGGGATTGGTCGGGCCCGCAGTGGTTGCGGCGCCGCCCTGGTGGGCAGCGTGGACCAGGTGCTCAGCGAAATTCACGAGTACCAGAAAATGGGTATTCGCGCCTTTATCTTTTCGGGCTATCCCCATCTTGATGAGTGCGATATTTTTGGCACCAAGGTGCTGCCCCAGTTACAAACCTGCTCGCTGTCCCAGGCTTATGGCCGCGTGCCAGCCAGCGTCCCCGCTACGCCCTTAGGGCAAGGAGTTCGTCGATGAGTATGCCCCGTGTTCAATTTAGCAGTGAGCTGTCGCTCAGCCGCCTGGCGTACGGCGTCTGGCGCCTGTCCGAAGCGCCCGATACGTCGCCAGCGGCAGTGGCCGGACGCCTACAGGCTTGCCTGGATCAGGGCATCACGACTTTCGATCACGCCGATATTTATGGCAGCTACAGCTGCGAGGCTTTGTTTGGGGCTGCGTTAAAGGCTCAGCCGGGTTTGAAAAAGTCCATGGAGATCGTCACCAAGTGCGACATCATGCTGCTGTCCGAGCAACGCCCCGACAACCGCGTCAAGCATTACGATACATCCAGCGCGCACGTCGCTGCCAGCGTCGATCGTTCGCTGCAGAACATTGGTGTGCAGACCATCGACTTGCTGCTGATTCACCGTCCCGATCCCTTGATGGATCATCTGGCGCTGGGGGCCTGTCTGGACGGACTCATCCAGAGCGGCAAGATTCGCGCGGCGGGTGTGTCAAATTTCATGCCCTGGGATCTGGACTTGCTGCAGTCGGGCATGACGAATCGGCTGCTCACCAACCAGATTGAAATCAGCCTGATGCACACCGGTGCTTTGGTAGACGGTCAAGTGGCCCACGCCCAACGTCTGGGCTTGCCGGTCATGGCCTGGTCGCCCCTGGGAGGCGGGCGCTTGTTTGGCAGCGAGCCCGCTGCGCTGCGCGTGCGGCCTGTCCTGCAGCGCATTGCCGCGCAGCAGGGGGTAGACGAAACCGCCGTGGCCATTGCCTGGTTGTTGCACCATCCGGCTCGGATCCTGCCGGTGCTTGGCACCAACGACCTGGGCCGCATCGTGCGCCTGCAGGATGCCTTGCGCGTGCAACTCGATCGTCAGACCTGGTTCGAACTTTATTCCCTGGCCAACGGCGCGGAGGTGCCATGAGCCGCTCCTTTCGCGACGCCTTGTCCTCCTTTGCCACAGGGGTGACGGTGGTTACAGCGCACCATGAGTCGCAAGACTGGGGCATGACCTGCAATTCCTTCGCGTCTGTGTCGCTGCAGCCGCAACTGGTGCTGTGGAGCATTCGCCAAAGTGCCAGCAGCCGAGCGGCTTTTGTTCATTCGGGCGGCTACACGGTCAATGTTTTGTCGGGGCAACAGGAGGGCCTTGCCCGTCAATTTTCCACGGGCAGCATGCAGGAGCGATTTGCCGGCGTGCCAGCCGACCGACTCGACACTGGCCGCCTCAAGCTCGCCGGTGGCAGTGCCTGGTTTGACTGCGCTTTGCTCAATGTGATCGCCGCAGGGGACCATGACATCTTGTTGGGCGAGGTCAAAAATTTCGGCTGGACCCCGGCCGAGCCCTTGATTTTTGCCCGCAGCCAGTTCCTCGCACCCGGCCAGTTGGCCGCTTGCGACTGATCGCCATTGGTCTTGGGCTGCCCGGGTGGTGGATTTGCCGGCTCAGCCTAAGGCGGTGGAGCCGGATGCGCTTAGAGCTTCCAGGCGCCGGCGCTTAAATCAATCGCCTGACCGGTGCGGGCTGACTCTTGCGCGGCCAGTCCCATCACCACGGCGGCTAGACCGTCGTGCAGGCTGACCTCCACCGGTCCTTCGCCGAGCATGGCGGCGCGAAAGCGTTGATGCTGGTAGAAGGTCGAGCCATTGTGGTCACCCGCGGCCAGCGCCAGCGGGTCCACCGGCACTTCAAGCACCGACGGACCTTTGGGGTCACGCGGACTGAGGACCAGCTGCGGCGTGGGTGGCTCACCCAGATGCGCCGGCCAGAATCGGCCCGGGCCGGGTACAAAACACTCGACCTTCGCACGCGGACCAACGGCCGATATCTCCTCCTGGTAGCGCGCGCCTTCCGCGAACATGCACAACTCCAGCATGGCCCGCTGGCCGGAAGCGAAGTCCACGATCACATAAGCGTTGTCCAAAATGTCAGGTACGCCATCGGCGTAGCGCTCGTCCTGGTGGTTGTGTGACGCCGAAGCCGAGGCATACACGCGAGTCGGCTCGCTGCGGGTGAGAAAGCGCATCAGGTCAAAAAAGTGACAGCACTTCTCGACCAGAGTGCCACCGGTGTATCGGTTAAACCGGTTCCAGTCGCCCACCTTGACGAGAAAGGGGAAGCGGTGCTCCCGGATGCTGAGCATCGTCACGGGGCCGGTGTTGCTCTGGCTGTGCACTTCCTGGGCCAGGCGTGCCACCGGCGGCATGTAGCGGTATTCCATTGCGACCCAGATCGGTGCTGGATAGCTGGCTGCGAGCTGTTGCAACTGGCGCACATCGTCCAAGCTGGTGCAGGCCGGCTTTTCGAGCAAAACAGGCAGGGCGCGCAAGCGGGCAATTTGCTGCAGTTGTTCGGCGTGCCTGAAATTAGGGCTGGTGATGACCAGACAGTCCACGTCGCTGGCGCTGACCACTTCTTCCAGGCTGCTGCTGCGCTGCGCGCCGCCAGCCATGGACAGCGACAGGGCTGCCATGGCACCATCAGGCTCGTAAATACGCGTCACGGCCGAGCCCGGCAGCAGCGCGATATTGCGCAGATGCTCCTGCCCCATCATGCCGCAGCCAATAAATCCGTATCGAATGGCTTTCATGGTCACTTCTCTAAATCAAAGGTGCATGAATTTTGCCTTGGAAGCATGGCGGCCCCTGCTCTTCATGCGTTTTTAGCGAGATTATTTAAAAAGCAAAATCCCGACGCAACCCCGCGAAGGGTTGGGCCGGGATGGCGTCGGGCCGCTCGTTTGAAGCAGCCGAAGCGACAAGCCGAGCCGCTTAAAGCGTGTCGATGAAGCTGCGCAGTTTGTCACTGCGACTGGGGTGCTTGAGCTTGCGCAGCGCCTTGGCTTCGATCTGGCGAATCCGCTCACGTGTCACGTCAAACTGCTTGCCGACTTCTTCGAGCGTGTGGTCGGTTGACATCTCAATGCCAAAGCGCATGCGCAGCACCTTGGCTTCGCGCGGCGTGAGGCTGTCGAGAATATCCTTGACCACATCGCGCAGACCGGCCTGCATGGCCGCTTCCAGCGGCGCGGTGTTGGCGCTGTCTTCAATGAAGTCGCCCAGATGCGAATCGTCATCGTCACCGATCGGGGTTTCCATGGAGATCGGCTCCTTGGCGATCTTCATGATCTTGCGGATCTTGTCTTCGGGAATCTCCATCTTGGCAGCCAGAATGCTGGCGTCGGGCTCGAAGCCGAACTCCTGCAGATGCTGGCGGCTGATG
>CAIMVC010000258.1 GCA_903844825.1 uncultured Burkholderiales bacterium
CTGATGCCTGGCGCCGAGCTGATCTGCGTGGCGCTGGGGGGCCTGATTCCCTGCTTGCTGGCCTATGGCGTGATTCGAACCCCCTTGCGCCGCGCCGTGTTCGCGTTCGTGGTGCTGCTCGCTGGCATGGCCTTTACCGCCTTGTCTGCGGCGCTCAGCTATGGTCCTGAACATGCCTGGGCCTGGCTGGATGAGACGGTCAGGGTGGCGCTCTTGGGTGCGGCCTTGCTGGCGATCTTGAGCCTGCCTGTTTCGTGCCGCGCCGCCACTGCGCTGGCCTTGCTGGCACTGGCCTTTCACCTGTCTTTGCTCAATCAGGCACCGGCCGACCCCTATTTTGAGCAAACCCGGCAAATCTGGGAGCAAGGCCGCTTTATCCGTTTTAATGGGCTGGCGCAGTGGCTGGGCTGGCTTTGGCCGTTTGCCGCGCTGCTGTATGCCCTGCTGCGACTCTCCAGCCGTGACGGTCTGTCGCCCGAGGGACGGCTGCTGGCTGAAGCCGTAAAATCGCCAGATGACTTCAGACAGCCTGCCCGATGAGGCACCCCCCAGCCCTCCGCCCGCTTCTTACTACCAGCGGCACATCTTTTTTTGCCTGAACGAGCGCAGCGGTGGCGAAGACGCCTGCGGGCATCACGGCGCGAAGCAGGCCTTCGATCATTGCAAGGCCAAGGTCAAGGCGGCCGGGCTGAGCGGCCCTGGCAAGGTGCGCGTCAACAAGGCCGGATGCCTGGACCGTTGCGCCGCCGGACCGGTGGTTGTGGTCTACCCCGAAGCGGTCTGGTACAGCTATGTGGACCTCAGCGATATTGACGAAATCGTGGCGTCGCACCTTCAAAACGGTCAGGTGGTCGAGCGTCTGGTGACGCCGGCGCACCTGGGCCGCTGAGCTTGCGGCGTTCGCGCGCTGCCAACTGGCCGTGAATTCGCAAACCCTCACGTCCCTGATCGAGGGACCGGCCGGCTCGATAGAGCTGGCGATCGATGCACCCTTCGGTGAGCCGCGCGGGGTGGCGGTGATTGCCCATCCGCATCCGCTGTTTGGCGGCACTCTCGACAACAAGGTGGTGCAGACGCTGGCCCGGGCGTTCACGCAGGCGGGCTGGACGGCGGTGCGCTTTAATTTTCGGGGCGTGGGCGCCAGTGCGGGCCAGCATGACGAAGGCCGCGGAGAGCTCGACGACATGCTCAGCGTGGTGCAACAGCTCGCGCCCGGTGGTGCCCTGGCGTTGGCCGGATTTTCGTTCGGCGCCTTCGTCACCTCGCACGCCTTCGAGCGCTTGCAGTTGCACCGCGAGATCGACAAACTGGTGCTGGTCGGTACTGCCGCCAGCCGTTTTACCGTGGCGCCCGTGGCGCAGGCTGCGCACCTGAAAACCATCGTCATTCACGGTGAGCAAGACGACACCGTGCCGCTGTCGTCGGTGCTCGACTGGGCCCGGCCGCAGGTACTTCCTGTGACGGTTATTCCGGGTGGGGGGCATTTCTTTCATGGACAATTGCCGCTGCTCAAGAGCTTGGTGCTGCGGCACTTGGCCAGTTGAGGGCGCCCGGGGTCGTGCCCCGGTTTTTCGGCTCCGTCTGCTTCTTCATTTCCTGACTTTCCCGGCCTTCTTAGGGGGCTGATTTCACGGTGACCATGCCATGCCTTTTTTGACCCAGCGCCTACCTGGCCTGACCGTTGTCGTCCTGCTCGCCGCTTTGACAGGGTTTTTCCCGCTCGCCCGAGCCCAGGCGCCGCAGCCGCCCGAGATTGCGGCACGTTCTTATCTGCTGCTGGACATCACGGCCAACCAGTTTTTGGTGACGCAGGAAATTGACACCCCCATCGAGCCGGCTTCCCTGACCAAGCTGATGACGGCGTATCTGGTATTTGATGCCCTGCGAGCTAAAAAGATCGACCTCAAGCAAACCTTTGGTGTCAGCCAGCGAGCCTGGAAAATGCCGGGTTCGCGCATGTTCATTGACCCCAAGATGCAGGTCCCGGTGGAAGACCTGATCAAGGGCATGATCGTCCAATCGGGTAACGACGCGACCGTGGCACTGGCTGAGGGTGTGGCTGGAAGCGTCGAGCGCTTTGTGCAACTCATGAACGAGCAGGCCAAGGCGCTCGGCATGAAGTCGACAAGCTACAAAAATGTGGAAGGCCTGACCGAGCCTGGCCACACCACCACCGCGCGCGACCTGAGCCTGCTGGCGACGCGGGTCATGCAGGACTTTCCGGCTTACACGCCTTATTACGCGATCAAAAAGTACCGCTACCCCGGCACCCCCGCCGCCAATGACACCAACCGTAATTTGCTGCTGTTTAGAGATCCGTCTGTGGATGGGCTCAAGACCGGTCACACCGATGCCGCCGGCTATTGCCTGATTGCGACCGCCAAGCGCGACTTCCCCAATCTGGGCCCAAACAAGACGCCGGGCGGGCGCCGCCTGCTGGCGATTGTTCTGGGCACGAGCAGTGAGACCGCCCGAGCCAACGAAGCGCAAAAACTGCTGAACTGGGGCTACACCGCCTACGAGGCGGTCAAGCTGTTCGATGGCGGGCAGGCGGTGGTCTCGCCGGCTGTGTGGAAGGGCAAGGCCTCGAATGTGCGCATCGGACTTGCGCAGCCGATCGTGGTGGCGGTTGCCGCGGGCAGTGCCCCCAAGCTCAAGACCGAGGTGGTCCGCAAAGACCCCTTGGTGGCGCCTTTCACGCGCGGGCAGTCGCTGGGCGTTCTCAAGGTCACTGCCGGCGACGGGCTGGTTCCCATGGCCGAGATTCAGCTGGTCGTGCTCGAGGGGGTGGAGGAGGCGGGCATCCTGGGGCGGGCCTGGGATTCGATTCGTCTGTGGGTCAAGTGAAAATGCCAAAGTTGGCGCTGCACGGCCGCTGCTGTCGCCTTGCCAGCGACCTGCCTGGCCAGCCCCTTGGCTGCGCCTAACTGCTGGATTTCAGACCGATTTGCCCTTCAAATCTTGAACTGCTACACTAGAAGGCTTTCCGGAATTTACCGGAGAGGTTTTCGTTTTCACGTTTTTCGTTAGTTAGATACCAGACGTTTAGGGACGTTTTTACATGCCAACCATTAATCAGCTAGTGCGTCAGGGGCGCGAGGTCGAAAAGATCAAGTCCAAAAGCCCTGCGATGCAGAACTCTCCTCAGCGCCGCGGCGTGTGCACCCGGGTGTACACCACGACGCCAAAGAAACCAAACTCCGCTTTGCGTAAGGTTGCCAAAGTGCGCCTGACCAACGGGTTTGAGATCATTTCCTACATCGGCGGCGAAGGCCACAACCTGCAGGAACACAGCGTCGTGCTGGTTCGTGGTGGTCGTGTCAAGGACTTGCCCGGTGTGCGCTACCACATCGTGCGTGGCTCGCTGGACTTGCAGGGTGTCAAAGACCGCAAGCAGTCGCGTTCCAAATACGGTGCAAAAAGGCCAAAGGTCAAATAAGCCCGATCGGTTCGGTCTGCGCAAGCAGTGTCAGCGCCAGAAGCGCTTGCAAGTAGTTTGCAGATGCCTTCAAAAACTGGTGCTCTCCTCACCTTGGCCGGTGTTTTGAGCGAAGTGACCCAAGCGCAAATAGTTGTGCCGGTCGAGTAAGTGAGAGTTTGATAGCTCTCGCGGTGTTGCCCCAGGACAGCCTGGACGGCCACGCCAACTGAAGCAAAGAGGTGAAAAAATGCCACGTCGTCGCGAAGTCCCTAAACGTGAAATTCTTCCTGATCCCAAATTTGGCGATGTC
>CAIMVC010000259.1 GCA_903844825.1 uncultured Burkholderiales bacterium
CACCCCGCTGTTCATGGTGATTTGCCTGATTGCGCTGACCGATGTGATCTTTGCGGTGGACTCCATCCCGGCCATTTTTGCCATCACCAGCGATCCGTTTATTGTTCTGACCAGCAACGTGTTTGCCATTCTGGGCTTGCGGGCCATGTACTTCCTGCTGGCGGCAGTGGCCAACAAGTTCCACCTGCTGAACTATGGCCTGGCGGTGATTCTGGTGTTCATCGGCACCAAGATGTGCTTGATCGATATCTTCAAAATTCCGGTGACCTTCTCACTTGGCGTGGTGGTGGCTATCCTGGCCGTGACCATGCTGCTGAGCACGCGCAGTGCGCCAGCCGAGCGCAAAAAGTAATCAGAACTCAGGCGCCGGTGCGGTCTGCTCACAGCAGGGGACCCGCACCGGCACCCAAAGTTTCACGCTAAGGCGCTGGTTGCAGAAGTCGATGCACCAGCGGGTGCTGCACCTTTTTTTCGGTACCAATCGCAAAAAAATGCTCAGCAACCCCTTCGCAGGGGCCCAGGCGCTGAACCCCGTAATGGGCCAGCAGATCAGCCTGCACAGACTCGGCCGCCGGGAAAACACCCATGCCGCTGGAGCCAAAGGTCTTGAGCAAAGCGCCGTCCTCAAACTCGCCAACGATGCGCGGCCGAATGCCGCGCTGCTCGAACCACTGGTCCAGACGGTCGCGAATGGCGGTATGCGCGGTGGGCAGCAGCACTGGCACATCGCTCAGACTGCGGGGAAAGCCCTGAGTCGCGGCCTGCACCAAGGCTGACGTGCCGTACCAGCCGATGCTGGACGAGCCCATGGCGTGGCTGTAGAGCTTGATATTGGGGTTGGCTGGTGCCGGCCGGTCAGACAACACCACGTCGAGCCGGTGCAGCGCCAGGTCGCCCAGCAAGTCATTTAACTCCCCCTCGTGGCACAGCAGGCGCAAGTTAGGTTCGGCCATGATGGGCAGCAAAAGGCGGTGCACCACCAGTTTGGGCAGACTGTCACATATGCCCACGACCAGTCGCACGACGGGGGAGCTCACTGCATCACGCACCCGGGCCGGCAGGGCCTCGCCCAGTTGAAAAATCAGGTCAGCTTGCTGCATGGCAGCCAGCCCGGCATCGGTCAGCACCAGGCCCCGTCCGGCTGGCTTGAGTAAGGCGTAACCAAGGGATCGCTCCAATTCGCGCACCTGCGCACTCACAGTCTGCACCGCCATGTCCAGCTTTTCAGCCGCCCGCGAGATCCCGCCTTCTTTGGCGACCACCCAGAAGTAGTAGAGATGGCGGTAGTTGAAAGAGGCGCTCATATGCAGTATTTAAAGGAATTTAATTAAGAAATTATCTGCTTTTTATGAGGCTCACCAACTGCTATTCTCGGGTCTTCCTCAACCGACTGGAGACAGAGCATGCAGATCATTTTTGAATCCCGCGTTGCCGAAGGGGCGCAGCTGCGCGACTTATCCGTGCAACGCGTACGTTTTGCCTTGCGGCGCCTGGCGACGTTTGTGCCGCACGCCAAGGTGCAGTTCTCGGACGTCAACGGACCAAGAGGTGGCGTGGACAAGCGCTGCCAGGTAGAGCTGACAACTCACACGGTCGGCACCGTGGTCATCGCGTCATTGGCGGATGACTGGCGTTGCGCGCTGGACCGCTCGTTGAGCCGGGCCACCCGGCTGCTGACGCGCAGTCTGCAGCGCAGCCAAAAACCGATGCGCGGCCGCACAGCCAAGCTGGCACTCGACAGTTCAACCCTCTGAAACCAAAGGAAACTACCATGAACCCCTCCCCTGCACCGCTGCCACCGCAAGGACAGCAGCACCTGGCGGCTGTTGCAACACCCCTGGGTGTTTCTCACTCCGACGACGTCAAGCGGGTCTTGCGCAACACCTATGCGCTGCTGGCCATGACGCTCCTATTCAGCGCTGGGGTGGCGATGATGACGCTCACGCTGAAACTGCCCGCACCGGGCCTGGTCGTCACCCTGGCGGGCTACTTCGGGCTGCTGTATGCCGTGCACAAGCTTCAAAACAGCGCATGGGCTCTGGCCGCAGTTTTCGCCTTGACGGGCTTTATGGGCTACACACTGGGGCCGCTGATGACGCAGACCCTGGCACACGCTGGCGGCGCACAAACTGTGGCGATGGCGTTGGCCGCCACGGGCGCCACGTTTTTGGCGCTATCTAGCTATGTCCTTCTGACACGGCGTGATTTCAGCTTCCTGGGTGGCTTCCTGTTTATCGGCATGGTCATCGCCGTGATAGCGGGCATCGCCGCCGTCTTCATGCAGATACCGGCCCTGGGCCTGGCCGTGTCCGCCATGGTGGCGCTGTTGTCGGCGGGTCTGATCCTGTTTGAGACCAGCCGCATTGTGAACGGGGGCGAGACCAACTATGTGATGGCAACCGTGAGCCTGTATGTGTCGGTATTCAATTTGTTCACCAGTTTGTTGAGCTTGTTGGGTATCGGTGGCCCCAATGAATGAGGTCATGGCGCCTGACATGCTGATCGGCGCACTGGCGTGTGTGCTGGCCTTTTTCTACGCGGCAAGGCATGAATACAAAGCCAGAAATCCGCGCGATGCCAAGCTACTGGCCGCTGCAGGCCTGGCAAGCCTGGCGGCTTGCGCGGCGCTCTGACTGCGGCGAATTCATGCCCGTCGGTACCTCCCTAACAATGAAAGAAAGAACCTCATGAAATGTCCTAACTGTCCAGACACCGTGCTGGTGATGACCGATAGACAGGGTGTCGAAATCGACTACTGTCCCGCTTGCAGAGGCGTCTGGCTTGACCGGGGTGAGCTCGACAAGTTGCTGGATCGGGCAGCCACTGCCGCACCCCCTGCCGCTGCGGCGCCAGCGCCAGCAGCAAGTGGTCGCTACGCCCCTGAAACAAGAGACGCTGACAACCGAGCAGGTCAGCGCTACCACCGAGACCGCAAGAAGTCCTGGCTGGACGAAATTTTTGACTGATCCATGGGCTGGTCTAGGTGATCGTCAAGGCGCGACGGGTTCTTGTCCATCGGCTCGCAATTTAGGTGCTGGCCTACCCCAAAGCTCGGTCGCCGTCGCGCAGCAGCGCTTTGCTTAGATCGATGAGATCAACTTACGGTGGGACTTGCGCCCGCAAGATTGCGCCCATGCTGGGCGCACACAAAATGCCCGCACAGAGACACCTTTAAAATTTTTGTTTACAAAATATTTCGCATTCCATCGACATTTAGCCTTAGACTTTGTAGGTCATACTGTCCCACGAGGTCTATCCCAAGGACAAAATGATCAGCTCTCGAGATTGCGCCCCGCCTGGGGTGCAGGCAGTTCGGACCACCGAACAGGTCGCATCAGCCACTGAGGATAAAAACAGCGTCAAGTCGCAAGGAAGAGCGAGTGCGTCATGGCTTGACGTTGGTGCGACAACATCGAGCCCAGGCGCTAGCGCATGCCGAACAATTTGACGCCTGAGCCAGTGCCGCTGAGTTCGGCTCCGCCCGTAGGCGCCCAGCTTATTGAAGATTTGGTTCTGGACTTGCGACAAGCCAACCAGCACTTGGTCATTGCAGCACTCGACGCCGACACCCGCGAAACCAACACAGCCCGAGTCCATAGTCGGCAAACCCTGTTCCTGTCGATGTTGGCGCATGAGTTGCGCAACCCATTGGCGCCGATAGCCATGTGTATCGAGTTGCTCGGGAAGATTCCCAACACGTCCGCAGAGATCCAGTCGTTGCAACACATTCTTGCGCGCCAAACAACCCACTTGACACGCCTGGTGGAAGACCTGATGGACGCGACGCGCATCAGCAGCGGGAAAATCAAACTCCACAAAACGGCCGTCCTGCTTTCGGGCCTCATCACGCAAGCGGTGGAGACGAGTCAGCCTGTTTTAGACACCCACCATCAAACGGTTAACCTGGATCTGCCCCCCGAACCCGTGTGGATCCATGGCGACATGGTCAGACTCACCCAGTTATTTTCCAATCTCATCATCAACGCCTCCAAGTTCTCACCCGACCAGACGTGCGTCAGCTTCTCGGCCAGGTCAGA
>CAIMVC010000260.1 GCA_903844825.1 uncultured Burkholderiales bacterium
CGAAGTCATTGGCAAAAACTTCCCGGCCATGAGCTGCGTCGAAGTCAGCGGCCTGGTCGAAGACCGCGCCAAGATCGAGATCGAAGTCACGGCGGTGCTGCCAGACTGATCCGCCTTCTACGGGCTTGATGCGCCTGGGTTGCGGCAATTTGGGCTGATCGGAGCCGGGCCGGCGGATGCGGGGTGGTCCGTGTGATCAGTGCCGAGGCCGGGCGACCCAGGTTTTCAACCCCTGGCAGTAGGGGCTGAAAACGTGGGTGTTCGGCTTTGGGCTGTGTGGACTGTTTAGGCCTTAAGCCTGCGCGGTTTGCTTGGCGAGCACAAAGCGAAACGCCCACATAAAGTGGGCGTTTGCTACCAGCCGCTTGGGCTGGGGATTTGGTTGCGCGGGCAAGATTTGAACTTACGACCTTTGGGTTATGAGCCCAACGAGCTACCAGGCTGCTCCACCGCGCGGTATGTTGATATTCTACCTTAAGCTTCCTTGCTTTCGCCGGAAACTTCTGAATTTACTTCGGGGCGATCGACCAGTTCGACCAGGGCCATGGGTGCATTGTCACCCACGCGAAAACCCATCTTCAGGATACGGGTGTAGCCGCCAGGACGCGCCTTGAAACGCGGGCCCAAGTCAGCAAAAAGCTTGACGACCATATCCCGGTCGCGCAAGCGGTCAAAGGCCAGGCGCTTGTTGGCCAGCGTTGGCTCTTTGGCCAGCGTGATCATGGGCTCGACCACCCGACGCAGTTCCTTGGCTTTGGGCAGCGTGGTCTTGATGACTTCATGCTGAATCAGCGAGTTCATCATGTTGCGCAGCATCGCCAGGCGATGGCTGCTCGTGCGGTTAAGTTTACGTAGTCCGTGTCCGTGACGCATGGTGCTATTTCCTTTCAGTTTTTTTAATTCAGGCAGCCGTATCAGGTACTGCCCGTGCACAGCCTCCCAAAACGGAGGCTAGATTCAATTACCGCTTATCCAGCCCGGCCGGTGGCCAGCTCTCAAGGCGCATCCCCAGGGTCAGACCGCGGGAAGCCAGAACTTCCTTGATCTCGTTGAGCGACTTGCGGCCCAGGTTCGGCGTCTTGAGAAGTTCGTTCTCCGTACGCTGAATCAGGTCCCCTATGTAGTAGATGTTTTCGGCTTTCAGGCAGTTGGCGGAACGAACCGTCAACTCGAGCTCGTCCACAGGGCGCAGCAAGATCGGGTCAAATTGCTGCGAGCTGCGCGGAACAGGCGTGTCGAAAGCAGCGAGTTCATTGCCCTCGAGCTGCGCAAACACAGCGAGTTGCTCGACCAGAATCTTGGCCGAAGCCCGCACCGCATCTTCAGCCGAGACTGCGCCGTTGGTCTCAATGTCCAGCACCAGCTTGTCCAGGTCGGTACGCTGCTCAACGCGAGCGCTCTCGACCGTGTAGCTAACGCGCTTAACTGGCGAAAAGGACGCGTCAAGCACAATGCGACCGATCGACTTGGTCGAGTCATCGCCATAGCGGCGCATGGTGCCAGGCACGTAGCCGCGACCGTTTTCAACCTTGATTTGCATGTCGATCTTGCCACCGTGCGACAAGTTGACGATCACGTGCTCGGGGTTGATGATTTCAACGTCATGCGGTGTCTGGATGTCAGCGGCCGTGACCGGGCCTTCGCCGTCTTTGCGCAGGCTAAGAGTCACCTCATCACGGTTATGGAGCTTGAACACCACCCCCTTGAGGTTCAACAGGATGTTGACAACGTCTTCTTGCACGCCGTCAATCGACGAGTATTCATGAAGCACACCAGCGATCGTCACCTCGGTGGCGGCGTGGCCGACCATGGACGACAGCAGAACGCGACGCAAGGCGTTGCCCAGCGTGTGACCGTAGCCACGCTCGAACGGCTCCAGGGTCACCTTGGCACGATTGGCAGCCAACTGCTCAACATTGATGGTTTTAGGTTTTAACAAATTAGTTTGCATGCAGTCTTCCTCTCAATACCCTCGGCTCGTTACACCGATAAGGCCGGGTGAAGCAGACCTGAAGTGCGCAACGACGCCCACCCCAGGAACGGAAAAAAATTAACGTGAGTACAGCTCAACGATCAACGATTCGTTGACGTCGGCGGCGAACTCATCGCGATCAGGAACCTTCTTGAAGATGCCTTCGCCCTTATCGATGCTGACATCCACCCAGGCAGGCATACCTACTTGCTGAGCCAGTTGCAGTGCTTCGAGCACGCGGTTTTGCTTCTTCGACTTTTCGCGCACAGCCACCACGTCGCCGGTTTTGACCAGGTACGAGGGAATGTTCACGGATTGGCCGTTGACGGTGATCGCTTTGTGCGACACCAACTGGCGCGCTTCTGCACGCGTCGAGCCGAAACCCATGCGGTAAACGACGTTATCCAGACGGCACTCGAGCAAGAACAGCAAGTTCGCACCCGTGTTGCCCTTGCGGCGGTCAGCTTCTTCGAAATAACGGCGGAACTGCTTTTCGAGCACGCCATACATGCGTTTGACATTTTGCTTCTCGCGCAGCTGCAGACCGTAGTCAGAGGTCCGCGTGCCGGACGTCCGGCCGTGCTGACCTGGCTTGGAGTCGAACTTGGCCTTGTCGCCAATGGCGCGGCGAGCGCTCTTGAGAAACAGGTCCGTGCCTTCACGGCGGGAGAGTTTGGCCTTGGGGCCGAGGTAACGTGCCACTTGAATTTCCTTTTGTCATCTGCTGCACAGGGTGCAGGAGCCCTCGGTGCGAAACCTAACGGCGGTGGGCTTTGGTAAAAATGCCGAAGCCTGGTAGGCCGCTCGCGCAGCTCACCAGGCCGTAGGCGGGAGAGTTAGATACGGCGGCGCTTTTGGGGGCGGCAGCCGTTGTGCGGAACCGGGGTCACATCGGCAATGGAATTGATCCGGATGCCGAGAGCGCCAAGCGCACGCACTGACGACTCACGTCCAGGGCCTGGGCCCTTGATTTCCACGTCAACGTTCTTGATACCTTGCTCAATGGCGGCACGACCAGCCACTTCCGAAGCCACCTGGGCTGCAAATGGCGTGGACTTGCGTGAACCTTTGAAACCTTGACCACCCGACGATGCCCACGACAAGGCATTACCCTGACGATCGGTAATCGTGATGATGGTGTTGTTGAAAGAGGCATGGATGTGGGCGATACCATCGGCCACATTCTTGCGAACTTTCTTGCGAACGCGTTGAGCTGCGTTACTGCTGGGTTGTTTTGCCATGAGTTACCTTCGATTATTTCTTCAACGAAGCCGCTGCCTTGCGCGGTCCCTTGCGGGTGCGGGCATTGGTGCGCGTGCGCTGACCACGCATCGGCAGACCACGGCGATGACGGAAACCACGGTAGCAACCGATGTCCATCAGACGCTTGATGTTCATGGTCGTTTCGCGACGCAGATCACCTTCGATCGTGAACAAGGCGATCTGGTCACGGATCTTCTCGAGATCGGCGTCAGAAAGATCCTTGATCTTCTTGGCGTAGGCAATGTCACAGGCTTCGCAGATTTTGCGAGCGCGCGTGCGACCAATGCCAAAAATTGCAGTCAGACCGATTTCGGCGTGCTGCTGCGGCGGAATGTTGATACCAGCGATACGAGCCATATGCGTCCTCTAAATACTCTTGAAATCAGCCTTGACGCTGTTTATGACGCGGGTCCGTGCAGATCACACGAACAACGCCTTTGCGACGGATGATTTTACAGTTGCGGCAAATCTTCTTGACCGAAGCTGAAACTCTCATTTTCTTCTCCTAAACTTTCACTTAATCATTTCCCGCAAAACACATTTTTACGAGAGACAAATCGATTGACAACGAACGAACTGCGGTTTCAAGAGCCAGGCTTGAAATTAGCTTTTTTCAACAGCGATTCATACTGCTGCGACATCATGTAGTTCTGCACCTGAGCCATGAAGTCCATGGTGACCACCACAATGATCAACAGCGACGTCCCACCGAAGTAAAACGGCACGTTGTATTTCAAAATCAGAAACTCGGGCAACAAGCAAACGAAAGTGATGTACGCAGCGCCAGCCAAAGTCAGACGAACCAGAATCTTGTCGATGTACTTGGCGGTCTGCTCACCGGGCCGGATGCCTGGAATGAATGCACCGCTCTTCTTCAGGTTGTCCGCCGTCTCACGACTGTTAAACACCAGTGCCGTGTAGAAAAAGCAAAAGAAAACAATAGCGCCAGCGTACAGCAAGACATAAATCGGCTGACCGGGCGTGAGCGTCGCGGCAATATCCTTGAGCCAGCGCATGCCTTCACCCGTCGTGAACCAACCCACCACGGTAGCCGGCAACAAAATGATCGACGACGCGAAGATGGGTGGAATCACACCAGCCATGTTCAGCTTCAGGGGCAGGTGCGAAGACTGGCCACCATAAACCTTGTTACCGACCTGACGCCGCGCATAGTTCACCAAAATCTTGCGCTGACCGCGCTCGACAAAGACCACAAAGTAGGTGACCAAGCCAACAACGATGACGATCACCAGGGCCACCAGAATACTCATCGCACCGGTACGCACCAAT
The DNA here is from genome assembly GCA_903844825.1 of uncultured Burkholderiales bacterium. Taxonomy (GTDB): domain Bacteria; phylum Pseudomonadota; class Gammaproteobacteria; order Burkholderiales; family Burkholderiaceae_C; genus Polaromonas. The sequence goes on from CAIMVC010000260.1 coordinate 4,526, forward strand.
TCAAGCAAGCCACCCATGGCACTGGGCAGGCCTGCTGCAATCCCTGCGAAGATGAGGATCGAAATCCCGTTCCCCAAGCCACGCTCAGTAATCTGCTCACCCAACCACATCAAAAACATGGTCCCTGCAGTCAGGCTGACCACTGCGGTCATGCGAAAACCAAACCCTGGAGCCAGCACCAATCCAGGTGAGCTCTCCAAAGCCACCGCGATGCCGATGGATTGAAACAGGGCCAGACCCAAGGTCCCGTAACGGGTGTATTGGGTGATCTTGCGACGGCCAGACTCACCCTCTTTTTTCATCTGCTCGAATGTCGGCACGACATAGCTGAGCAACTGCATGATGATCGATGCAGAGATATAGGGCATGATGCCCAGGGCAAACACGGTGAAACGGGACAGAGCGCCACCCGAGAACATGTTGAACAGGTTCAGAATGCCGCCCTGCTGCCCGCTGAACAAGGCCTTGAGTTGCGTGGCATCAATCCCCGGCACGGGGATATGGGCGCCAACGCGGTAAACGACCAGCGCAAGCAGCAGAAACACCAGGCGACTGCGCAGATCACCGAACTTGCCGGTCTTTGCAATTTGTGATGAGCTCGTTGCCACTGATCGTTATCCGTTCAAGTAGTTGGTCAAAGTTGTCAGGCCACCGCGCCACCGGCCGCTTCAATAGCTGCCTTCGCGCCTGCCGTTGCACCAATCCCGTTGAGCTTGACCGCGCGGGTCAACTCACCAGTTTTGATGACCTTAACTGTCTTGGCCAACTGACTGACCAGACCCGCTGTCTTCAAAGCCAGCAGGTCAACTTCGGCCAGACCGAGCTGCTCCAGAGCTGCCAGCGTGACTTCGTCATTGAACTGCAGCTGATGTGACTTGAAGCCACGCTTGGGCAGACGACGTTGCAAAGGCATTTGACCGCCCTCGAAGCCGACCTTGTGATAGCCGCCCGAGCGGGACTTTTGACCTTTGTGGCCACGTCCGGCTGTTTTACCCAGACCGGAGCCAATGCCGCGACCGACACGGCGCTTGGCATGCTTGGCACCGGCGCCAGGAGTGATTGCGTTTAATTCCATGATGAACCTGTCCTTACAGAATCTTGACCAGGTAGCTGATCTTGTTGATCATGCCGCGAACTGCAGGCGTGTCTTCGAGTTCACTGGTGCTGTTGATGCCGCGCAGACCGAGACCGCGGACCGTTGCACGGTGCGATTCTTTGGTGCCGATGGGACTTTTCACCAACTGGACCTTGAGTTTGTTTGCTGTCGTCATTTGCGTACCGCCTTAGCCGAAGATGTCTTCGACTGATTTGCCACGTTTAGCCGCAATGTCAGAGGCCGTGGTGGAATTTTTCAGAGCATCCATGGTGGCTCGCACCATGTTGTAAGGGTTGCTCGAACCATGGCTTTTTGCCACGATGTCGGTGATGCCCATGACCTCAAACACCGCGCGCATCGGACCGCCCGCAATGATGCCGGTACCCTTGGGTGCAGGCGCCATCATGACGTTGGCCGCGCCGTGGTGGCCAAACACGTTGTGATGGATGGTGCCGTTTTTCAGCGACACCTTGGTCATGTTGCGCCTGGCTTCTTCCATGGCTTTTTGCACAGCTGCAGGCACTTCCTTGGACTTGCCTTTACCCATGCCGACACGGCCATCACCATCACCGACCACAGTCAGTGCAGCGAAACCCAGAATGCGACCGCCCTTGACGACTTTGGTGACGCGGTTAACCGCAATCATCTTTTCCTTCAGACCATCGTCCGGAGCGTCGTTATTTGATTTAGCTTGAAACTTAGCCATACTTAATTCCAGTCTGCTTAGAACTGCAAGCCGGCTTCACGCGCAGCCTCGGCCAGCGCTTTAACGCGGCCGTGGTAGGCGAAGCCAGCGCGGTCAAACGCTACTTTTTCCACACCGGCTGCTTTGGCTTTTTCGGCAATACGCTTGCCGATAGCCTGTGCAGCAGCCACATTGCCACCCTTGCCGGAAGCGCCGATTTCCTTGCGGACTTCGACTTCCGCCGTCGAGGCGGCAGCCAGCACCTTGGTGCCGTCGCCAGAGATCACGCTGGCGTAAATGTGCAAGTTGGTGCGATTCACCGTCAAACGCGCCACGCCTTGCGTTGCAATGCGGATACGGGTCTGGCGTGAACGACGAAGGCGCTGCTCTTTTTTGGTCAACATGTTGCAGCTCCTTATTTCTTCTTGGTTTCTTTGATCGTGATCTTCTCATCCGAATAACGGATGCCCTTGCCCTTGTAGGGCTCGGGAGGACGAATAGCACGAACTTCGGCGGCAATCTGACCAACGCGCTGACGATCAGAACCCTTGATTACCACCTCGGTGGGTGTCGGGGTTTCGACCTTGATGCCAGCAGGCATGTCCAGCACCACAGGGTGCGAATAGCCAACGGTGAGATTGAGCTTGGCGCCTTGCGCCGCAGCTTTGAAACCCACGCCGACCAAGTTGAGCTTCTTTTCAAAACCCTTGGTCACACCAGTGACCATGTTGTTCACGAGCTGGCGCATGGTGCCGCTCATGGCATTGGCCTGCCGAGACTCATCGACGGGTGAAAAAGACAGCTTGCCGTCGTCATTTTTGATCGTGACGAGCGCGTTTTGAGCCAGAGCCAAAGTACCCAGGGCACCCTTGACATTGATCTGATCTTCTTTGATCGCCACATCGACGCCCGCAGGGACGGCGACCGGCATTTTTGCTACACGAGACATTTCAGTTACTCCTCAATGCCGCCGTTAGGCCACGTAGCAAAGCACTTCGCCACCGATGCCGGTCGCGCGCGCTTTGCGGTCAGTCATCACACCCTGAGGCGTAGTGACGATTGCCACACCCAGGCCATTCATGACCTGAGGAATGGCGCCATGGCCTTTGTAGACACGAAGGCCAGGGCGACTGACGCGCTCGATGCGCTCAATCACAGGGCGGCCTGCGTAGTACTTCAGGGCAATTTCCAACTGGGGCTTGCCGTCGTTGGGTTTGATGGAGAAGCCGTCAATGTAGCCCTCATCCTTCAGAACCTGGGCGATGGCCACTTTGACTTTTGAAGACGGCACCTGCACAACGGCTTTTTCAACCATTTGTGCGTTCCGGATACGCGTCAGCATGTCGGC
>CAIMVC010000261.1 GCA_903844825.1 uncultured Burkholderiales bacterium
CGGTCACCAGATTGACCCACAGGATGTGGATGGGTAGCAGCGGTATCGGCAGCATCAGCAAAGGGGCCAAAAAGATAGTCCAGACTTCGCCCGAGTTGCCAGTCATGGCGTAGCGGACAAACTTGCGGATGTTGTCGTAAATACGCCGACCCTCGCGCACTGCCTTGACGATCGTGGCGAAGTTGTCGTCCAGCAGCACAAGGCTGGATGCCTCGCGCGCCACGTCGGTACCGCCCTTGCCCATGGCTATACCAATGTCGGCCCGCTTGAGCGCCGGGGCATCGTTGACGCCGTCGCCGGTCATAGCGACGAACTCACCCTGGGCTTGCAGTGCCTCGACGATGCGGATTTTTTGCGCCGGGTCCACCCGAGCATAGACACGCACCTGGTGCACCTGCGCCTTCAATGACTCGACATCCAGGCTCGTCAGGTCGGCACCGGTGAGTACGGGGGCATCGTCCGCGGTCACAATGCCAAGCCGCAGCGCAATCGCACGTGCGGTGGCCGGGTGGTCACCGGTAATCATCACCGGCGTTATGCCCGCAGCCAAACATTCACGCACCGCCGCAGCGGCCTCCTCCCGCGGTGGGTCGATCAGGCCAATGAGGCCAATCAGACATAAACCGTGTTCAATTGCCGCACTGTCGGATGCGCTGTCAGGCAGCTTGGTATGCGTGCGCTGCGCAATCGCCAGCACCCGCAGGCCCTGCGCCGCCAGAGTGTTGGCGCGCGCGAGCCACGCCGCTGAATCGATTTGTGCTGATTTCTCTGCTGTGGTAGCAGACCATTGGGTTGTGCACACAGGGATCACCGACTCGGGTGCACCTTTGGTATAGGCCACCAAGCTATCGGCATCGCGGTGAAAAGTGGTCATGCGCTTGCGAACCGAGTCAAACGGCAGCTCCAACACCCTTGGCCAGCGGATATCGAGCTCGGTTTTGACCAGTCCTGCCAGAGCAGCCACTTCGGTGAGGGCCGTCTCAGTCGGGTCGCCGAGCCAAGAGTTGTCCGGCGCAGCGGAGGCGTCGTTGCACAGGGCGGCTGCTTGCAACAGCGCGGTGTGGGCGGCGTCCGCCGGTACGGCCCCGGGCATCCAGCCCGCAGCATCCGAAATATCTCCCGCAATCAGGTACTGCGCCTGCATCCGGTTTTGCGTCAAGGTTCCGGTTTTATCTGAACAGATGTAGGTGACCGAGCCCAACGTCTCTACCGAAGGCAGGCGGCGAATCAGCGCGTTGACAGACACCATCTTGCGCGCTCCCAGCGCCAGCAACACGGTGACGACGGCCGGTAGCGCTTCCGGAATGGCCGCTACGGCCAGGCTGATGGCAGTCATCACCATCAGCAAAGGCGCTTCACCACGCAGAACGCCCACGCCAAAGATGACCGCACAAATGGCCAGTACGGCAACGGCCACGCGCTTGCCAAAGGCGGCCAGCCGGAGTTGCAAAGGGGTGCTGCGGTTGTTTTTCTGGTCCAGCAAACCAGCCACTTTGCCAAGTTCTGTGGCCTTGCCAGTGGCCACCACCAGTCCATGCCCTCGCCCATGGGTGGCGGTGGTGCCCTTGAAGGCCATGTTGAGGCGGTCACCCAGGGCATGCTCTGTGCCTTCGAGCACGTCGGTGTGCTTGTCTACGGTGACCGATTCGCCAGTCAGCGCCGACTCATCAACCTTTAACTGCGCTGTCTTGATCAGCCGCAAGTCGGCGGGCACCTGGTTGCCAGCTTCCAACAATACGATGTCGCCCGGTACCAACACGTCTGCGGGCACCTGCTGTACCTGGCCGCCACGCAGCACTGTGGCCTGGGCGGCAGACAGGCGCTGTAGCGCTGCCAGTGCCTGATCTGCGCGCCAAGACTGCACCAGCCCGATAGCCGCATTGAGCAACACAATGACCAGTATCACCAGTGTGTCGACCAGGTCGCCCACCACGCCGGATATCACCGCAGCCACCAGCAGCACCAGAATCATGAAGTCGCTGAACTGCTCCAACACCAGCGAGCCCAGGCTGCGCTGGTCCGCAGTGGGCAGCGCGTTGAGGCCAAACTGAAGCGCGCGGTCCTTGATCTGGTGCGCATGCAGCCCGTGAGCCGGGTCTACGCCATGCGCCTGCGTGAGTGCGTCAACCTCTTGCAGGTGCCATTGGCCCGACGGCTGAGCAGGGATGGGTAAGGGTTTATTCGCCATGGAGAAAAAGCACGTACGTATTGAGTAAGTACATGGTCCGATGAACTTTGTTTATGACAGCAACGCTCGTGCAAAGAGCAGGGACTCACACCTCAAGACTGTCGTGCCAGGGCAAACCAGCCCGGTCCAGCCCGACTACTGCCAGCCCGCACGCGGGTTGAAGCCCTTGAACTGATCGGCCATGCGCTTGTAGAACGACTGCGCGGGCTCGTTGTCTGCCGGGGGTGGCGTGATCTTGAGTACGAAGTAAAAGTCGCCGGGTGTGCTGCCGGGGATGCCGCGGCCTCTGAGCCTGAGTTTGCGTCCTGCCTGCGAGCCCGGTGGGATGGTGAGTTCGACCGGGCCGGTAGGGGTGGGTGCCTCAATCGACGCGCCGAGTGCGGCTTCCCAGGGGGCGACGGGCAGGTCCAGGTAGACGTCGTGTTTATCGATCTGAAAAGCCGGTTTACCAGCGGGTCGCGGGCGAAATTCGACTTCCAGATACAGGTCGCCGGCCGGACCGCCATCGGTACCTGGGCTGCCCTGTCCCGCCAGCCGGATGCGCTGGCCGGGGCGTATCCCCCTGGGGATGTCGAAGCTGATCTGGTGCGAGCTCTCGCGCACTTGCCCCTGCGCGTCGACTTGCGGCACGCGCAGCGTGACGGTTTTGCTGGCGCCGCTGTAGGCGTCTTCGAGATCGATCCCTATTTTGGCTTGATGGTCTTGCCCGGCTACCGCAAATGCTGATCGAGCCGGCTTTTTAGCGGTGCTGCGCCGGCTGCCGTCCGCGCCCTGCGTCCTGAAGCCTTGGCCCAGGTCCTGGCGAAAGAGGGTGTCGAAGAAGTCGCTGAAGTCCGCGTCGAAGTCAGTTTTGGTGCCGGTGGACTTCCGGCCAAAACCGCGTCGGGCGTGCTCGGTTCCCATGTCCCAGTCGGGGGGGGCGCGAAAATCCTGGCCGGCACGCCAGCTGCTGCCGAGTCGGTCGTAGGCGGCGCGTTTTTCCGGGTCGCGCAGTACTTCGTAGGCCTCCGACAGGTCTTTGAACAGGACTTCGGCGTTTTTTTCCTTGCTCACATCCGGGTGGTACTTGCGCGCCAGTTTGCGGTGCGCGCGCTTGATGTCGTCGGCGCTGGCGTCTCGGGCCACACCCATGATCTTGTAGTAGTCCTTGTATTCCATGGCGTCAGTCGGGTTCTTCGGCTTTCTTTGATGTACAGACCGGCCGCCGGCCGGCCGCCAGCGCTTGCCAGCAAAACCTAGTCTGACCTTACTGCCCCTGTGCGCCTGGCCGTGTAAGAAGGCAGCGCCACTTGCGTGCCCGTTTGCCTTTTCGCAGGCCCGGCCGCGGCGCGCTGCCGTTAGACACTACGATAGCGGCATGAGCACCTCCAGCACCCTGGCCACGCCAGATTCCCTGACCGTTCCTCTGCAGCGCGACGCTGGCGTGATCGCGCTGGTCGGGGCGGCGCACCTGATCAGCCATTTCAGCCAGTTGCTGCTAGCGCCGCTTTTTCCCTGGCTCAAGGATGAGTTCAGTGCCAGCTATGCCGAGCTGGGGTTCTTGATGACGGTCTTTTTTGTAGTCTCGTGCGCGGTGCAGGCGCTGTCAGGCTTCGTGGTGGACCGGTTTGGTCCGCGGCCCGTGCTTTACGCCGGGCTGGGCCTCTTGAGTCTGGCCGCTTTTGGTTATGCCTTGAGCTCGAGCTATTGGATGATGACTTTTTTTGCCGGGCTTGCCGGGGTGGGCAACGGGGTTTTTCACCCGGTTGACTACACCTTGCTCAACCGCAAGATCAGCCCGGCCCGCCTAGGCCACGCTTACAGCGTGCACGGCATCACGGGCAGCCTGGGTTGGGCACTGGCGCCCGCGCTGTTGGTGCCGCTCACATTGGCTTATTCCTGGCGCGTGGCGCTGGCTACGGCCGGGGCGCTGGCGCTGGTCGTGTTGGTGCTGCTGGTGATGAACCACCAGCGCTTGGCCCTGCCCAAAGCGGTAGTGAGCAAGGCGCAGGGGCAGCCTGGCGGCAATCTGGACTTTTTGCGCATACCCGCTGTCTGGATGTGTTTTGCCTTCTTCTTTTGGTTCGCCCTGGTGCTCAGCGTGATCCAGGCTTTTGCACCGGAGGCGACCCGGCAATTGCACGGCGTTCCGGTGACGCTGGTGGCCGTTTGCCTGACGATTTATATGGTGTGCAGCGCTTGCGGCATGGTGCTGGGCGGCTTTTTGGCGGCCAACCCTGCGCGCTGCGAACGTATCGTGGCCACCGGTTTTACCTTTGCGGCAGCGGTGGCGCTGGTGCTGGCGCTAGCGCCCCTGGCGGCATGGATGGTGCCAGTGCTCTTTGGTGTGATGGGTTTCGTCTCGGGCACGGCGGGGCCTTCGCGCGATTTGCTGGTCAAGCAGTCCACCCCGGAAAATGCTTCCGGTCGGGTCTATGGCGTGGTCTACGCCGGGCTGGATATTGGTCAGGCTGTCTCGCCGCTGATCTTTGGCATATTGATGGACCATGGCCAGTACCGCGGCGTGTTGCTCGGCCTGGCGCTGGTGCAGGGCATCTTGATCTTCAGCGCCTTCAATGTGCGGCGCGTGCGCCGTACGCTGGCCATCCCCGCCTGACCTTGGGGTTGGCCGGCGCGGCCCCTGCATCTCACCTGCGCAGCGCGCATTCGATGTGCCTGTGCACAACGGCACAATGGCGGCCATGACTACACAACTTGCGGGCCACCTTCTTGTTGACTGCCTGATAGCCCAGGGCGTCACCCATGCATTTGGCGTGCCGGGCGAAAGCTATCTGGCGGTGCTCGATGGCTTGCACGCCCGGCAGGACCAGATCAGCTTCATCACCTGTCGCCAGGAGGGCGGCGCTGCCTTCATGGCCGAGGCGCACGGCAAGCTCACCAACCGGCCTGGCGTGTGCATGGTCACGCGCGGGCCGGGCGCCACCAATGCCTCCATTGGCGTGCACACCGCGTTTCAGGACTCCACCCCGATGGTGTTGCTGGTGGGCGACGTGGCCAGTGACTGCCGCGACCGCGAGGCCTTTCAGGAGGTCGACTACCTCAGTTTTTTTGGCCCCAGCACCAAAGGCTTTGCCAAGCGCGTCGAGCGCATTGACGACGCCAACCGGATCCCCGAGTACGTGGCCCGCGCTTTTGCCACCGCCATGAACGGGCGGCCCGGCCCGGTGGTGCTGGTCTTGCCCGAAGACATGCTGACGGTGCCAACGGCCGCCCGGCCCTTGCCTCGCGTGGAGGCGGTGCAGGCCTGGAGCGATCCCGGGGCCTTGCGCACCCTGCGCGAAATGCTGCTGGCCAGCCAGCGACCTCTGGTGATCGCTGGCGGCAGTGGCTGGACGCCGCAATCGGCCCAGGCCTTGCAGCGCTTTGCCGAAAACTGGAAGTTGCCGGTCGGCAACGCCTTTCGTTTTCAGGACACTTTTGACAACCACCATCCCTTGTATGCGGGCGACATCGGCATTGGCCTGAACCCGAAGCTGGCCGAACGCGTCAAGGCCAGCGACCTGATCCTGGCCATCGGGCCGCGCCTGGGCGAGATGACCACGGGCAATTACACCCTGCTGCAGGCGCCCAGACCGCAGCAGCGACTGGTGCATATTCATGCCAGCGCCGAAGAGCTCAACCGCGTCTTTCAGGCCGACCTGGCCATCTGCGCGACCATGAATGCGGCCGCGCGCTCGCTCGAGGTGCTGACGGCGCCGCTGTCCTTGCCCTGGGAGGCCTGGTCGGCCCAGGCGCACGACGACTACCTGGCCAACCTGCAGCCGACCCCGGTGCCGGACCTGCCCGGCGAGATCGACATGCCGGCCCTTGTGGGGCTGCTGCAAAAGCACCTGCCGGTCGATGCGGTGCTGACCAACGGGGCAGGTAATTTCGCCAGCTGGGTCCATCGTTTTTACCAGCACCATGGCCTGGCCAAAGGTCTCAAGACCCAGTTGGCCCCCACAGTGGGCGCCATGGGCTATGGCGTGCCTGCGGGCATCGCAGCAGCCATCACGACCGGCCGCGTGGTGTTGACCATGGCCGGCGACGGCGACTTTTTGATGAATGGCCAGGAACTGGCAACCGCCGTGCAGCACGGTGCCAAGAGCATCATCGTGCTGCTCAACAACGGCATGTACGGCACCATTCGCATGCACCAGGAGCGGGAGTATCCGCAGCACCCCAGTGGATCGCAACTGCAAAACCCGGATTTCGCGGCCTTGGCGCGAGCCTATGGTTATGCGGGTGTTCGCATTCACCGAACCGCAGAGTTCGAGGCCCAGTTGCTTGCCGCGCTGGCCCGGCCTGAGGGCACGCTGATCGAAGTGATGCTGGACCCGGAGGTGATCACCACCCGCGGCACGCTGTCGGCCATCACGCGGCGGGCGCTCGAAGCGACCGAAGCGAACGAGGTGAGGGCCTGACGATTTCGCCGGCGCCGGCACCGACGCCTGCACCCCTGGTACGCTGCTCCAGCGGCAGAGCGGCCAAAAAAATACGGACGAAAAAAAAGCCGGTGTGAACCGGCTTTTTGATACCAGCCGAAGCTGATTACTTGACGTGCTTGCCAATCAGGCCGGCCATCTCGAACATCGAGACCTGGGCCTTGCCGAACACGGCCTTGAGCTTGTCGTCGGCGTTGATCATGCGCTTGTTGACCTTGTCTTGCAGGCCCTTGGCTTTGATGTAGACCCACAGCTTGCTCACGATCTCGGTGCGTGGCAGGGGCTTGTCGCCCACGACAGCGGCCAGAGCGGGGCTCAGAGTCAGCGGCTTCATGAATGCTGCGTTGGGAGTGCGCTTTTTGGCTGGGGCCTTCTTGGCAGCGGCTTTTTTGGCTGGCGCTGCTTTGGTGGCGGGTGCTGCTTTTTTGGCGGCTACTTTTTTCGCAGGTGCTGCTGCTTTCTTGGCAGGTGCAGCTTTTTTGGCGGGAGCCGCTTTTGTTGCAGCTACCTTTGTTGCCGGAGCAGCCTTTTTTACTGTTGCTTTTTTTGTCGGTGCTTTTTTAGCCCGTTTTTCGTTTGCAGTTGCCATGATTGATTTTCCTTCTAGAAGTTGATAAATCACCAGTGAGATAACTACTTCCCAATGGCAAAGCGGATGCTACTGGAGAAAACACCTCTTTCCTAGTGACTGAGGCCTTTTTTCGCGCCTTTATGTCGCTAATTTGCCTCTGAAAATCAAAAAACCCCATTCGGAGGTGAAGACCAGCGTTTGGCTGCCCGGCAACGCTCAAGCGCCTGCTGCGAGCGCGCGCGAGTTTGTAGGGTAAAAATCAGCTCGAAACTGGCGCTATTCGCACACCGGACGGGGTTCCTCGCAGGCACACTGGCGGTGTACGCTTCACCCGGTAGCTTCGACGAGATAGGCTGCGCCGCGCCGGGCACCGGTCGAGTCGCTGCTGTCTCAACCCTTTAAGGAATCGACCTCATGATGACCCAAGCCTCTAACGACTTTGCCACCTGTGACTTGTGCGATCTGGAAAAGCACAACACGTCGGGCAGTTTTCGCGTTTTGCCGCCGGTGTTTGGCGATTTTGGTGGCCGCTCCAAATTTTGCGGACCTGTTGTCACGCTCAAGTGTTTTGAGGACAACTCGCTGGTCAAGGCCGCGGTGGACAGCAGTGGCCTGGTCGACACTGCGAACGGGCGCGTACCCGCCGTGCTGGTTGTCGATGGTGGCGCCTCGCTCAGGCGCGCCCTGCTCGGCGGGAACCTGGGCGTGGCGGCCGAGCGCAATGGCTGGGCCGGTGTGGTGATTGACGGTTGCGTTCGCGACGTGGCCGAACTCGCTGAGCTGAGCATTGGCATTCGCGCGCTGGCCGTCATTCCCATGCCGACCGAAAAGCGCAACGAAGGTCAGCGTGACGTGGCCGTGCAGATCCAGGGCGTCTGGATTTACCCCGGTGACTGGCTCTACGCTGATGACGACGGCATCGTCGTCGTGCCACCGCCGGTGGTGGCGTGAGAAGGGCCGGGCGCTGATGTTGGCGCCGGCCTGACCTGCTGGCTACAGGCTAAAGGCTGCTTAGCCCCTTCCAGAGCATGTAGGCGGCCAGCACATACAAGATGCTGGCGAAAATTCGCTTTAGCCGGCCCACGGGCAATTTGTGTGCGGCCCGGGCACCGACCGGCGCCATGAAAAAGCTGGCGCTGGCAATCACCAGCAGCGCCGGCAGCCAGATGTAGCCAAACGATCCCACGGGCAGACCCTGCACGCTCAGGCCGCTGACGATGTAGCCCACCACATTGGCCACGGCGATGGGAAAGCCCAACGCCGCCGAAGTCGCCACCGCGTTATGAATGGCCACGTTGCACCAGGTCATGAAAGGCACGCTGATGAAGCCGCCGCCGGCGCCCACCAGACCCGATAAAAAGCCGATAAAGCCGCCGGCTGCCAGTTGCCCGGCGGTGCCAGGCATCTGCCGGCTGGGCTTGGGCTTTTTGTCGATGAACATTTGCGTGGCCGAAAAGCCCACGAACAGTCCGAAGAAAATGGCCAGGTAAGAGCCCTTGAGCAGCGAAAAAACGCCCAGGCTGCCGATGATGCTGCCGATCACGATGCCAGGCGCCAGCCGCCTGACGATGTCCCAGCGGACCGCACCGCGGCGGTGGTGGGCCCGAACGCTGGCGATCGACGTGAAGATGATGGTCGCCATGGAAGTCGCGATCGCAATTTTGACGGCCAGATCGGGCAGCACGCCGCGCGCCGACATGATGAGGGTGATAAAAGGCACCATGAGCATGCCACCACCAATGCCCAGCAAGCCCGCCAGGAAACCGGTGCCTAAGCCTAGCAGGGCCAGCTCAATGATCAAGACGGGTTCCAGGGTCATGCTTTTTTCTTTTTTTGAGGGGGGCAAAGCCGTCGGCCGCAAGGCCTTTGCCAGCAACGGCGGCCCACTACCTGGCCTTGAGTACGACAAAGGTGTCTGCGAGTAGCACCGGACCGTCATCCTGAACCGGGGTTCAGGTGGGCGAGGGCAGTCTGGTTTCGGGCTCGTCTAACGCGAGACGATCACACCTGCCAGACAATTTACCAAGCCCGTGCTCGAAGAGCATTGGTACAAGGAAATATAAAGTCCAGTGCGTACCGCAGACGCTTGCATTGTAGGGGCATGCCGGCTGTCGCAGGGTGTTTTCAGAGGAGGTGGCCGTCCACGCCGAGGGCGTTGTCCAGGCGGCTGAGCAGTTCGGCCAATTGTTTCTTATTGACCTCATCCGGTTGGCCAGCGCTTTGACCATTGATCCCGCCAGGGGCCTGTGTGAAGGTGGCCTGTGTGGACGCCGCAGCGGTCTGGCTGGCCGTGTCGTCGGGCAGTTCTGACAACTCAAAGGCCAGGTTCAGGGCCGCCAGCACGGCGATGCGGTCGCGTGCCTTGATCTTGCCCGCGTCGCGGATTTTGCACATGGCGAGATCGACCTTGTGAACAGCCTCTTGCAGCCTTATCTCACCGCCTTCCGGGCAACCCAGCACATAGGTGTGACCCATGATCTGTACTTCAATTTGCTTCATGACTTGTCACTGGGGTGGGTAGGCTGGCCAGGGGCGACGGCCTCCGGCGAAACGGGCAGGCGCTCCAGCAGCGCATCAACCCGCGACCGGGCGGCGCTCAGGCGGGACTTGAGCGAGTCGCGCTCTTGCGTCAGGGTTTGCACCTGCCCGGTGAGCAAGGCGTTGGTGCGTTGAAGTTCTTCGTAGCGCAGCAGCAGCCGCTCTACGCGCTCTGCGAGCTGTTCAAATGAGTTGGGGTCTGCCATAGCTGGGGCGATTGTAGGGTTTTGAACACCCCCGCAGCTTAGAATCTGAGCTGTTGGTGCTCGCGGTGTGGTTCACATGCTGCAGTTCAACGGGAAGCAGGAGGGAGTCGCGGCCATCTGGACGGAAATTTCAGAGGCGCCAAGGCTTTTAACCTGCGCTGCCCCCGCAACGGTAAAACGGACGAATGCGTCCCAGGCGACAAGCCTGGTTCAGCGTTCCGCTTTCATCACTCGCCACTGAGCGCCTTGAACAAGCGTTTGGGAAGGCGATGAAGGTAGCTCCGTCAGCCCGGATACCGGCCAACAAGGTGAGCGTGCGCCCGAAAGGTGCGCGCTCGTGACGCTCATGCACTGGCGGGGAAGCCGGTGAGGGCTTATTTGTTGATGGATTCAAGATGAAAAACCTCACTTGGTGCGGCTTGTACGTGGCCCTGTCGCCGACGCTGCTGGCCGTTTCCCTCTCTCATGCTCAGACGCAGACGGCGCCCGCCAGGTCGCTGTCCGAAACCGTCGTCACGGCGGCTCGAACCCCACAGGATCCCACCTTGCTGCCGCAGGGCGTGCTGGTGATTACAGCCGAGCAAATTCAGGCTGCCGGCATGACCCATGCCAACGAGGCGATTCGCTGGCTGGGCGGCGTCGTCGGGCGCATTGATACCTCTGGCGGACGAGACCAGACGCTCGATTTGCGCGGTTTCGGCGAAGCAGCGTCGAGTAACGTGGTTATTTTGGTGGACGGCGTTCGTCAAAACGAAGGCGATAGCGCAGGCGCATCGCTGTCCTGGATTCCCATCGAAAGCATAGAGCGCATCGAGATCGTGCGTGGCAGCGGATCGGTGATGTACGGGGAAGGGGCCACCGCCGGGGTGATCAACATCATCACCCAAAAAGGCCTGACCGAACCTGGCGGCTCGGCCAGTGTGGCGCTGGGCAGCCACGCTACGCGAGACGCCCGCGTGTCCGTGAATACGGTGGCCGATGCCTGGCGCCTGCAGGTTCACGCCAACGCGTTCGACACCGACAACCACCGCGACAATTATGCGGTTCAGGAGCGCAGCGCTTTGGCGCGCGCGACCTGGGCGCAGGGCGGCGCGCAATGGTCGTTCCAACTCGGCACACAAACCAACCACACCCGGCTGCCGGGCGGCATCACACCGGCTGACTTTGCCTCGAATCCGCGCAAAACCTACAAGCCCGATGACCATGGCTCGAGCCAAACCCATAACCTGCTGGTCAGCGGCGAGATGCCGCTTGGCGATTGGCGTATGGCCCTGGACTTGAGTCGCAGGCTGATTCAGGTCGATTCCGACCTGGTGTCGGACGATTACGTCTCGGCCAACCGGACCTCGTCCAAGCGCATCGGTTTGCGCAGCTGGACAGAATTCTCGTGGGGCGATGCCCGTCACCGTTTTTTGGTGGGACTCGATTCGGAGCGTTGGCAGCAGGACAAGAATTCAAACTATTTCGACAGTTGGGCTGGCGCGAGAGCCTTTGACGCCACCGTGGTCGACCAAAATTCCGAGGCGGCTTATGTGCGCCACGAGGTCGGCTTCAGCAGCCTGGGCGTCAAGCTTCACGCCGGCGCCAGGCGCACGCTGTCGACGCGGCAAGCCAGTGGCTCGACGGTCGGCACGTTGCAGGCCAACAACACCAGTTGGGAGCTGGGTGCGGCCCTGCGCACGGGGCAGGAGGGCGAGGTGTTCGGTCGGCTGGGCAGCAGTTTCAGGTTGGCCAATGCTGACGAGTTCAGCTGCTACGCCATCTACTGTCCCGCTCAAACGGTCAACCTCTTGAAGCCCCAGACCTCCAGGGACACCGAGCTGGGATACCGCCACAAGCTGGCCTGGGGTAATTGGTCGGCGCGCTACTACCGCAACGACTTGCACGATGAAATCGGCCTGGGTTCGGACCAGTTCAGCAACATGAACTACGACCCGACCCGCCGCGAGGGGCTGGAGCTGGATGTCAAGGCGCGCCTGGGGCAGGCGCTTGACGCCGGTGTTCAGCTGGCCCAGCGCCGGGCGGTGTTTCGCAGCGGTGATCATGCGGGCAAGCAAGTGCCCCTGGTGCCGACCCAGAGCCTGACGGCGCACCTGACGTACCGCATGTCGGCTACCCAGCAGTGGCTGCTTTCGTCCCAGTGGGTGTCAGATCAACGCATTGCGGGTGATCTGGACAACACCTGTGCTGACCGCATCGCTGGCTATGGCACGCTGAACCTGCGTTACAGTCAAAAAGTGGACCGATGGCTGTTGTCTGCGGTGGTCAATAACTTGGCGGACCACCGCTATTACAACTTTCGCTCCCGCTGCGATGCTTCCAAGAAGTCGGTTTATCCCGAGGCGGGTCGCACTTTGATGGTGTCTGCCCAACGCAGGTTTTAAACCTAAACCCGGATTAAATGCAACTCGGCCCCCAACGCATCGTCTGCCTCACTGAAGAGCCCACCGAGTGGCTTTATCTGCTGGGGCAGGAGAGCCGCATTGTCGGCATTTCCGGCTACACGGTCAGGCCGCCCCAGGCCCGGCTTGACAAGCCCCGGGTGAGTGCTTTCTTGAGCGCCAAGATCGACAAGATCCTGGCGCTCAAGCCGGACTGTGTGATCGGTTTTTCAGATTTGCAGGCGGACATTGCGGCGCAGCTGATCCGCGCTGGCGTGCAGGTCACGATTTTCAATCAGCGCAGCGTGGCCGAGATTTTTTCGATGATGTACCAGCTCGCCGCCATGGTCGGGCAGGTTGACAAGGGCTTGCAGTTGATCGCTGCGATGCAGCAACGGCTGCAGGCTATCGCGCAGGCCGCGAGCAGCCTCAAGCGGCGACCCCGGGTATTTTTTGAGGAGTGGTACGACCCGCACATCAGTGCGATTGCCTGGGTCTCCGAGCTGGTGGGGGTGGCCGGGGGCGACGATTGTTTCCCGGAGCTGGCCCGGCAGTCCATGGGCCGCGACCGCATCATTGCGGACGGCGGCGAGATCGTCAGGCGCAACCCGGACATCATCATCGGGTCCTGGTGCGGGCGGCGGTTTCGGCCTGCGCATGTGCTGGCCCGGCCGGGCTGGCAAGAGGTCAATGCGGTGCGCACCGGGCAGCTGTTTGAGATCAAGTCTGCCGATATCCTGCAGCCGGGCCCGGCCTCATTGACCGATGGCGTCGAGCAGTTGCACCGCATCATCATGGCCTGGGGTCAGGCCCATGGCTAGGGGGGCTGGCCGGGTCCGGGCGTTCAAGCGCTTGATCGGCCTGGCCCTGCAACTGGGCTTGTGCCTGCCTTCACTGGCCTGGCAAGTGGTGGACGATCGCGGCGTGCGTGTCTCGCAGGCGCAGCCGCCGGCGCGCCTAGTCAGTCTGCTGCCCTCGTTGACCGAAAGCATCTGCGCCCTGGGGCAGTGCCAGCGCCTGGTGGGTGTCGACGAGTATTCCAACTACCCGGCCGAGGTTCGGCAACTGCCGGGGCTGGGCGCCGGTCTGGCGCCGAACATCGAGGCGATCGTGGCGCTCAAACCCGACCTGGTGCTGCTGGCCGCGTCGTCGCGTGCCAGCCAGCGGCTCGAGTCGCTGGGCATCCAGGTGCTGGCGCTGGAGCCGCGCAGCCATGCCGACCTGCAACGCGCGCTGCAAACCCTCGGGCAGGTGCTGGGCCTGCCGCCAGCGCAGGGCGAGCGCTTGTGGCAAGCGCTGGATGCGGGTCTGCTGGCCAGTGCCAAGGCCTTGTCGCCGGCCGCACGCAGGGCGCGGGTGTACTTCGAAGTCGGGCGCGGACCTTACGCGGCCAGCGAGTCGTCCTTCATCGGTCAGACCCTGGCGCGGCTGGGCGCTGGCAATGTGGTGCCGGCGGCGCTGGGGCCTTTTCCGCAGCTCAACCCGGAGTGGGTGGTGCGCGCCGACCCAGACGTGATCATGCTGGGCAGCCGCAGTCAGCAAGCCCTGACCGTTTACCCGGGTTGGAGCGCCTTGCGGGCGGTCCGCGAGGGGCGGGTCTGCATCTTCGCCCCGGATGAGTCCGACGTGCTGGTGCGGCCCGGCCCGCGCCTGGTCGAAGCGGCCGGCTTGATGGCGCGCTGCCTCGAGGAGAAGATGCGATGAGCGCGGCGTTAGCGGCAAGCGCCCGTGCAACCGGTCGGCGGCGGCTGGCGGTCCCGATGGCGCTGGCGCTGCTGCTGACCAGTGGCCTGCTGCTGCTGCTGGGTCTGATGGTGGGCAGCACCGGTCTGGACGCGCTGCCGACGCTGCACCGCGACGCGCCGGGCTGGCAAATTGTGTGGGACATTCGCCTGCCGCGCAGCCTGGGTGCCTGGTTGACCGGGGCCTTGCTGGGTCTGGCCGGCGCCATTGCCCAGGGTTTGTTTCGCAACCCCCTGGCTGATCCCTATTTGCTGGGCAGTGCCTCGGGTGCCTCGCTGGGCGTGGCGCTGGCCATGGCGCTGCTGGGCGTGTCGCCCCTGGCCACCGACTGGCTGGCGCGCGTCGGTCTGTCGGGTGCGGCGTTTGCCGGTGCGGTGTTCGCCGTGCTGCTGACCTTACTTTTGGCCAAGGGGATGCAACACACGCTGCGGCTGCTGCTGGCGGGCGTGGTGGTGGGCGTGGTGCTGGGCGCACTGACGTCGCTGGTCCTGATCCTGTCGCCTGACATTTTGCAGTCGATGCAGTCTTTTGTGCTGGGCAGCACCGTTTTTGTGGCTTGGCCCGCTTGTGGGCTGATGGCGTTCGTCGCCGTGCTGTGCGCGCTGTCGGCCTGGGTCATGGCGCCGGTGCTCGACGCCCTGGCGCTGGGGGAGGCCACAGCCAAAAGCCTGGGTCTGCCACTGCCCGTGATGCGCGCCGGCCTGATCGGCGTGCTGGCCCTGGCCACTGGTACGGCGGTGGCCCAGACCGGCTTGATTGCTTTTGTGGGGCTGGCGGCGCCGCACCTGGTGCGCTCCCTGGTCGGAACCACGCAGGGCGCGCTGGCGCTGTTGTCGGGCCTGACGGGTGCGGTGCTGTTGCTGGCCGCTGACTTGCTGGCGCGTGGCTTGATGGCGCCGCGCGAACTGCCGGTGGGGGTACTCACCGCCGTGCTGGGCGGGGCTTATTTGCTTTGGCTGATGCATCGCCAGGGCGTCGTCAGGCAGGCCGGCGCATGAGCGCGGCGCCCGGGCCGGACAAGGCCTCCCCCGACTGCGCCATGCAGGCGCTGGGACTTGGCGTCGAGTTGGGGCGCGTGGTCGTGTTGAAGGACGTGTCGCTGCGCCTGCGCAGGGCTTGCTGGACCAGCATCGTGGGGCCCAATGGCGCCGGCAAGTCGACCCTGCTCAAGGCGCTGGCGGGCTTGCTGCCCCACAGCGGTTCGCTGAGCTTGTTGGGTCAGCCGTTGCCTGCCTATGGCGGCCAGCAGCGAGCCCGCTTGCTGGCCTGGCTGGGGCAGGGCGAAACGTCAGCGGACGACTTGCTGGTGTACGACCTGGTCATGCTTGGGCGACTGCCGCACCAGCGCTGGTTGGCGGGCCCCGACGCTGCCGATCATGCGGCGGTGTCGCGGGCACTGGGCGCGACCGGGGCCTGGGACTGGCGCGAACGCCCGCTGGACCAGCTCTCAGGAGGCGAGCGCCAGCGTGTCCTGCTGGCGCGGGCGCTGGCGGTCGAGGCGCAGGTGCTGCTGATGGACGAGCCACTGGCCAACCTCGACCCGCCGCACCAGGCCGACTGGCTGCTGCTGGTGCGCGAGCTGGTGGCCAGGGGAACGGCCGTGGTCAGTGTGCTGCATGAAATCTCGATCGCGCTGCAGGCCGACGAGATGCTGGTCATGCAGGGCGGGCGGGTGCTGCACCAGGGCGCCTGTCATGCAGCGGCCACGCACGCTGCGCTGGTGCAGGTTTTTGACAAGCGCATTGCCATTTTTCAGCATGGCACGCAGTGGCTGGCGGTGCCGCGAATGTGATGCCAGGTGACCGACCGGGCCAGCCGGGCCGGCCAGGCCAGCCGGGCCAGCCAGGCTGTCCTGGCCCGCGTGGTCAGCGCGGCTGGCTGGTTGTAGGTTGGTAGTCGCAGTAGCGGCTCACCGCGCATTGCCAGCAGCGCGGCGTGCGGGCCTGGCAAACGTAGCGGCCCAGCAGGATCAGCCAGTGGTGGGCGTTGACCAGGTACTCGGGCGGCACGCGCTTCATCAGCCTGGCTTCGACCGCCTCGACCGTCTTGCCCGGGGCCAGACCGGTCCGGTTGCTGACCCGAAAAATATGGGTGTCGACCGCCATCACCGCTTCGCCAAACGCCGAATTGAGGATGACGTTGGCTGTTTTCCGCCCCACGCCGGGCAGCGCCTGCAAGGCTTCGCGCGTACGCGGCACCTGGCCACCATGGCGCTCCATCAGGATCTGGCAGGTTTGCAGCAGGTGCCTGGCCTTGCTGCGGTACAGACCGATGGTCTTGATATAGCCTTCCAGGCCTTCCAGGCCTAAAGCGAGTATTTTTTGCGGCGAGTTAGCCACCGCAAACAGCCGGCGCGTGGCCTTGTTCACGCCGACGTCCGTGGCCTGCGCGGACAGCAGAACCGCCACCAGCAGTTCAAACACGCTGGTGTACTCGAGCTCCGTCACCGGCTGGGGGTTGGCGGCTTGCAGCGTGGCAAAAAAAGAGGCGATATCAGAAGATTTCATGTCCGGCAGTTTAGGCCGGCCGAGCGCTTGCCGGGCGCCGCGTCAGCGTTACCATTGGCGGCTGCGTCGGTGTTGACGCGGAACCATCCCATTTAGACACGAGACTTCTCATGCCCCTGCAATTTGCCGACCGCCTCGACAAGGTGGAAACTTCCGCGATCCGTGAGTTGTTCAAGCTGCTGGGCAAGCCCGGCATCATCAGTTTTGCCGGCGGTTTTCCCGACAGCGCCATGTTTGATGTGGACGGCATTCGTGACGCCGTCCAGGAAGCGTTGGCGCAAGAAGCCGGCGCTGCCTTGCAGTACGGCGCCACCGAAGGGCACGGTCCGCTGCGCGAGCAGCTGGCCGCCTTTATGGGCAGCAAAGGCGCCGCGGTCCTGCCCGAGGAGTTGATCGTCACCACTGGCAGCCAGCAGGCGCTGGACCTGATTGGCAAGACCATGATCAGCCCGGGCGACAAGGTGATTGTCGAAGGCCCCACCTTCCTGGCGACGATCCAGTGTTTTCGCCTCTACGGGGCCGAGCTGATTTGCGCCCCTATCGACGGCGATGGTGTGCGCACCGACGTGCTCGAGCAGCTCATTGCCCAGCACCAGCCCAAGTTTGTCTACCTGATTCCTACCTTTGGCAACCCGAGCGGCGCCTTGCTCAGCCTGGCGCGGCGCCGGCAAGTGCTCGAGCTGGCCGTCAAATACCAAACCCTGATTGTCGAAGACGACCCCTACGGCGACCTGTATTTTGATGCGCCTCCGCCGCCGAGCCTGCTGTCCTTGTCGGCCGATGTTCCCGGCAGCCGCGAACTGATCGCGCATTGCGGCAGCATGAGCAAGGTGCTCAGCCCGGGCCTGCGCGTGGGCTGGCTGATTGCCCAGCCCGAGTTGCTGTCGCGCGCCACCATGTGCAAGCAGTTCAGTGATGCCCACACCAGCACCTTTGCCCAGGCCACGGCTGCGCGCTACCTGCAGGCCGGCCGCATGCCGGCCACGCTGGCCCATGTGCGCGAGGTCTATGCCGGGCGCGCCAAGGCCATGGCGGCAGCGCTCCAACGCGAGTTGGGTGATGCTGTCGAGTTCACCCAGCCGCAGGGCGGGCTGTTTTTCTGGGTCCGCTTGACAGGCGCTGGCGGCACGACGCGCGACGCGGGTGAGTTTGCCAAGAAGGCGATTGAGCAGGGCGTGGCTTTCGTGCCAGGCGCTCCTTTTTATGCCGACCAGCCGGATCGTTCGACCTTTCGGCTGAGCTTTGCCACTGCCGATGTGGCTCGGATCGACGAAGGCATGGCGCGCCTGGGCGCCGCGCTGGCCGGGCGGGGTCAGGCGTCTTGAACCCCGGCAGCCCGCTACCGGAGCCACTGGCGTCACTGGCTGCCGAGCCCGAATGGGTACCTTGTGTCGCGGGGGAGGTCGGTGGGCCGGTGCTGGCCTGGTTGGAACAGGCCCAGCTGATGGCTTACCGGCTCAGCGGCCACGGTTTGCTGAACTGGGCCGATGACCCGGCGCTGCTGGCGCTGGTTTTTTGCTGAGGCGCTGGCCGTGCTCGCCAATTTTTTCGGGCGACTGGGCCTGGCTGCCCTGGCAGGTCACAACGGCATCCGGTGTCTGGGCTTGCTGCTGATCGGTGCCTTTTGCTCGTTGACGGCCTTGGCTTTTGAGCGCTCAATCCCCCGGTTTCCCGCGCCGCGCCAGCCACCGCCTGACGCGCAGATGCGCAAAGCCATGGCGTCGATCGATCAGCATCACAAGCGCGAGGCCCGGCAGTGCGCGCAGGAAGTCGCCTTGATCCAGCGCCAGGAAAAGACCAGTCGCCTTGATGGCACCTACAGCCTTCGTTACCAGGTCGTGCTCGACAACCCGCGCATTTTTGCCGTCACCTCCGCGCTCGAGGTCTACTGCGCCGGGGCCTATCCTGCCTTTGCAGAAAATGCCATCACCTTTGACCGGTCGACGGGCCAGAAGTACGACCCGCTCAAGCTGTACGCCCTGACCCAGCGCTCGGGCGATTCAGTCCAGGTGGTTCCTGAAGTCCGGCAGATGATCCGCGCCGAATGGCTGGCCCGGCGCGGGCCAGGGGTGGACGACGATTGCAAGCAAATTCTCAAAGCCGATGAGCTGCGGTTTTTCGATGCCGATACCGTGACCTTCACGCCCACCGGCCTGTTGATCCTGTACACCGGTCCGCATGCGGTGCAAGCCTGCTACGAGCCTGTGACATTGTCGTACGCCAGTCTCAAGAAGTTTCTTCGCCCGGAGGAGGCGAGCCGACTGGGCTGGCCCGCCGGTCGGCCGCGCTGACGTCCCGCCTATCTGTCTTTGCGTAACTGCCAATCGCCAATCGCTAATCGCCAATCCCCAACTACCAACTGCCAACTGCCAACTGCCGCCGGCTTACGCTTTAGCCCGCATATTTCACCGTATTCCCTTGCATAAGCCAGTGGGTGAAGAATCTTGCATCCGAACGTCTTGCTGTTGATGTTTTGGAGCGATTGCCTTGGTTTTGTCGGTTGGTCGAGCCGACATGGGCGCAGTTACCCCC
>CAIMVC010000262.1 GCA_903844825.1 uncultured Burkholderiales bacterium
GCTGTCGCAGTTGCCGCCGGACTTTTTCCCCATGACCTGCCGCACCTGCGTGGACTACACCAACGCGCTGTCGGACATCACGGTAGGCTACATGGGCGGTCAGGGTCAGCAATGGCTGCTGGTGCGCAACGCGCGCGGCCAGCACCTGCTGGACCTGCTGGGTCAGGAGGTCAGCACCCGAGCGCCCGGCAGCGCGGGCCGGCGGGCCGGGGCGGTCAAAGGCTTTTTAAAAAACGTCGAGCTGGCCGCCGGCGGACTGCCGCTGCGGCGCATGCCCAACTGGCTGCGGCCGCTGGTGAGCTGGTTGATGCCGCGCATCGGCCCGCGCGGGCTCGAATTTGCCCGGGCCAGGGTCGAAATGAAGGCCTTGGAGACCCTGGTTCATCTCGAGCGCGAAGAGCCCGCCCGCATCAAGCACATGGTGCCCGAGCATGTGATTCACCTGGTTCGACCCTACCGGCCCTGACACAACCCGCGCGGTCTGCCGGCCGCTGGCCGCCACGAGCCTCCATCCCAGCCTTCCCCCGGCAGGGCTCCGACAGGGGACGGAGCGATCCGCGCCACCGCTTGCTCTGGGGACGCGAGCCCGAGGCCTGGCACCTCTTGCGCCCTCCCCTTCCGGGCCCTTCCGGGGACGGCCGTGGGTAGGGGCACGGTCAAGGCGAATGAAAATTCCGCGCGGCCGGCGCGATCCGCAACTCCCCCAGCGGACCCAGGCGGAAAAGGGATCTTGCAAACGCCAGATCCCCCGCTGCGCACCCGCTGTCCGGTTCAGCCAACGCTGCTTTAACTACAATCGCCAGCTTCCAAACCAAGCTCTACATGCCGACCCTGATTGTTGCCCTGCCAATGCCCGACGAAACCGGCGACGAGCTGCGCTTTTTAGTGCAAGGCGGCGCTCTGGCCGGCCCTGCGGGTGAGCGCGCGCCCCAGTTGGGTCGTGCCAGCGCGGACCGCTTGCCCGCTGGTGACCAGGTGGTGGCCGTGGTGCCCGCCCGCATGCTGTCCTGGCACAAGGTCAGTCTGCCCAAAATCAAACGCTCGCGCTGGCGCCAGGCGTTGGATGGTCTGCTCGAAGAGCGCTTGCTCGACGACGCTGCCCAGCTTCATTTCGCCCTGGAGCCTGGCGCTGCGGGCGGCCAGCCGGTCTGGGTCGCGGTGTGCAGCAAACCCTGGCTGAGCGCGGAGTTGGACCGTCTGCAGCAAGCAGGTCGGCCAGCGGACCGCATCGTTCCCGAGCTGCAACCGCCCGACCCCGGCGCGCCCGCTGTCCTGGCGGCCATGGGTCAGCCCGAGCGCGCCTGGCTGGCCAGCATGAACAACGAGGGCGTGCAAATCCTGCCGCTCGGCGCGGCGGCGCTGGCCCTGTCCAGCCCCGACGCCAGCGATCTACCCCCTGAAGCCGTGACCGAGCCAGCTGTTGCCGCCATGGCCGAGCAGCTGCTGGGTCGCCCCGCCAGTTTGAGAACGGCCGCCCAGACCCTGGCGCTGGCGGAGCAATCGCGCTGGGACCTGGCGCAGTTCGACCTGGCCGGCACCGGGCGCTTTCGCTGGCTGCAGCAATTTGGGCAGTGGGCCGCGCAAGCGTTCACCGCGCCGGCCTGGCGCCCTGCGCGCTGGGGGCTGATCGGCCTGTTGCTGACGCAGCTGATCGGTCTGAACGTCTGGGCGCTGCGCGAGCGCGCGCTGCTGCAGGACAAACAGGCCGACATCAACAGCCTGCTGACCCGAACCTTCCCCAAAGTCCAGCTGGTGGTCGATGCGCCACTGCAAATGGAGCGTGAAGCCGCCGCCGTCAGCCGGGCCAGCGGCAACACCTCCCCCGCCGACTTGGAGGCCATGCTCACCGCGCTGGCCCAGGCGGGCGCCACGCCGGCGCCGTCCAGCCTGAGCTTCGCGCCCAATCAACTCACGCTCGCAGGCTTTGAACTGCCGGCCGCTGACAGCCAGAAAATCGTCGCCCAGCTCGGCTTGCTCGGCTACCGCAGCCAGATTGAGGGCAATCGCTGGGTCATCCGCCACGGCACCAGTCAAAGCGGAGGCCAGCCATGAAGGCCCTGCTGGCCCGCTCAGGCCTGGCCTGGGCAGCCCTGGCCCCGCGCGAGCGGGTCTGGCTGAGCGTCGGCCTGAGCCTGCTCGGACTGCTCGCCGGCTGGTACCTGGCGCTGGCCCCCGCCCTGCAGACCCTGCGCGATGCACCCGCACGTCAGCATCTGCTGGACGGCCAGCTCGACCGAATGCGCGCGCTGGCAGCCCAGTCCGAGGCGCTGCAACGCCTGCCCGCCTTCAAACCAGTCGAACGCCTTGCGCTGCTCAAGCAAGGGCTGGCACAAACGCTGGGCGAGCAGGCCCGGATGAGTGTCAACGGCAACCGCGCCAGCATCACGTTCAAGGACGTCCCGCCCTCGGCGCTGGCGCAGTGGCTGGTACAGACCCGCAGCGAGGCCCGCGCCTTTGTCGAGCAGGCCGAGCTGGAAAAAAATGCGGCCGGCCAATGGTCGGGCAGCCTGACGCTGACCTGGCCCGGCCCATGACCCCCACGCACGCCGACGCCCCCCCAGCCGCAGCACGACAGGCCAGGCGCGGCCCGGGCGCACGCGGTTCACTCACCAATACCAACACCGGCCCTGGCCAGCGGGCCTGGCGGCGCAGCCCCCCTCAGCGCAGCGCAACCAGCGTGCCGAGGTTGCGGCGCTGGGCCGCCATCGGTGCGGCCGCCGGCGCTTTGGGGGCGGTGCTGCTGTTCGCGCCGGCCAGTTGGCTGGCCGACAGAGTGTCCCGGGCCACCGGCCAGCAGGTCTGGCTGGCCGACAGCCGGGGCACGGTCTGGGACGGCTCGGCCCAGCTCTGGCTGACGGGCGGCGCGGGCAGCCAGGACCGCGCTCTGCTGGCGCCGCGCATCCACTGGACGCTGACGCCGAGCCTGGACGGACTGCAACTGAGCTTGCGGGCCGACTGCTGCACCGCCGGGGCCATGTTGATGCAACTGGCCATCACCCGCAGCGGACTGCAGCTGAGTCTGGCAGACGCGGATTCAGCCTGGCCCACTGCCGCGCTGGTCGGGCTGGGCACCCCCTGGAACACCTTGCAGCCCGGCGGGCGCCTGCGCCTGCGCAGCCAGGGCCTGCTGGCGCAGCAGATCGAAGGCCGCTGGCAATTGAGCGGCAGCGCGGTGCTCGAGGCGCAGGACTTCAGTTCGGCCTTGTCGACGCTGCGGCCCCTGGGCAGCTACCAGCTCAAAATCCAAGGCGGGGCCAGCACCCGCCTGCAACTCGATACCCTGACCGGCAAGCTGCAACTCACGGGCCAGGGCCAATGGGGTCCGGGCCTGCGTTTTAGCGGCGAGGCCAGCGCCGCACCCGGCAGCGAAGCCGTGCTGGACAACTTTCTCAACATCGTGGGCAGGCGGCAAGGCTCGCGCTCCATCATTACCCTGGGTTAAGCCATGAACCGATCTGCCAACCGCCTGCTCGCCTGCAGCGTCCTCGCCTCGCTCGCGCTGAACGCGGCGCCCGCGCTGGCGCAAGCGGCACC
Organism: uncultured Burkholderiales bacterium; assembly: GCA_903844825.1. GTDB lineage: Bacteria > Pseudomonadota > Gammaproteobacteria > Burkholderiales > Burkholderiaceae_C > Polaromonas. The sequence continues at coordinate 3,535 of CAIMVC010000262.1, forward strand.
CGCCACGCCAGCTCAGGTGCAAGCCGCGCCATCAGCGCAGGAGCGTGCCGCCAGCAAGCCAGTCCGACGCAAGGCCGCTGCCGACACCAAGCCGCCAGCCGCTGCCGCGGCGGTCAGCGCCGACAAGCCAGGCACCGGCAATGGCAACGTCGAATACTCGGGCAAGCTGGTCACGCTGAGCTTTGGCAACGCCGAGATTTCCGATGTCGCCAGGGCCATGGCGCTGATCACCGGGCGCAGCGTGGTGGTCGACCCGCGCGTCAAGGGCACCATCAACCTCAACACCGACCGGCCGGTGGCCAAGGCGGTGGCCTACAACCAGTTTTTGGGGGCGCTGCGGCTGCAGGGTTTTGCCGTGATCGAGACCGCTGGCCTGTACAAGGTGGTGCCCGAGGCCGAGGCCAAGCTGCAAGGCGGCGGCGTCAATGACACCGATATGAAGGGCCCGGGCAACCAGATCGTCACGCAGATATTTCGTCTGAACCACGAAACGGCCAACAATTTGGTGCCCGTGCTCAGGCCGCTGATCAGCCCCAACAACACCATCAACGTCAACCCGGGCAACAACTCCCTGGTGGTCACCGACTACAACGACAACCTGCAGCGCATGGCGCGCATCATTGCCGCGCTCGACGTGCCCAACGCCAGCGACCTGGAAATCATCACGCTCAAGTACGCCATTGCCTCCGACGTGGTGCCGCTGCTGAGCCGCCTGATGGAAAGCGGCACCGCACCCGCAGCCGGTCAGGGCCAGGCTGACACCTCTTACAAGACCGTGCTGCTGGCCGACTCACGCAGCAACGCGGTGATCGTGCGCGCCGCCAACCCAGCCCGGCTGGCGCTGGCGCGCTCGCTGGTGCAAAGGCTGGACCAACCCAGCAGCGCGCCTGACAACGCGGCCGGCAATATCCGTGTGGTCTACCTCAAGAACGCCGACGCCACCAAGCTCGCAGCGACCTTGCGCGCGGCGATCTCGGGCGAGGCCCGGGCTGTGGTCAGCGCCCCCACAAGCGGCGGCGCCACGGGCAGCGCGGCGACTGCGGCTGCGGCGGCATCAACCCAGAGTTCCACCGGCGGCCAGATCCAGGCCGATGTATCGACCAACTCCCTGATCATCAGCGCACCCGAGCCGCAGTACCGCCAGTTGCGCGCCGTGATCGACATGCTCGATGCGCGCCGGGCGCAGGTCTTTGTGGAAAGCCTGATCGTCGAAGTCAACGCCGACAAGGCCGACGAGTTCGGCGTGCAATGGCAAGGGGCGCTGGGCGGCAAGGGTGACGGCGCGATCGGCGTGATCGGCACCAACTCCAACGTGGGCGCGACCAGCAACACCAGCAACAACATCCTGGCGCTGGCCAAAGGCGCCGGCGCCACCTTGCCAGGCGCGGGCCTGAACTTTGGCCTGTTCAACCGCACCGGCGGGGTCTACACGCTGGGCTTTCTGGCTCGTTTCCTTCAGCAAAGCGGTGACGGCAATGTGTTGTCCACGCCCAACTTGCTGACGCTGGACAACGAAGAGGCCAAGATCGTGATCGGCCAGAACGTGCCCTTTGTGACCGGCCAGTACACCAACTCGGGCACCACGGGCGGCACGGTCAACCCGTTTCAGACCATTGAGCGCAAGGACGTGGGCCTTACGCTGCGGGTCAAGCCGCAGATCAGCGAGAACGGCACGGTCAAGCTCACCATTTTCCAGGAAGTTTCCAGCGTGCAAGCCTCGTCGGTGAACTCCACCACAGGCCTCATCACCAACAAGCGCTCCATCGAATCGAACGTGCTGGTGGGTGACGGCTCCATCGTCGTGCTGGGCGGCTTGCTGCAAGACGAATATTCGGGCAACCAGGAAAAAGTGCCCGGCCTGGGCGACATCCCCCTGTTTGGCAACCTGTTCAAGGGCGAAACCCGCA
>CAIMVC010000263.1 GCA_903844825.1 uncultured Burkholderiales bacterium
CTTCCCGGATGCCCCCACTTTCAAGGAGCTGGGCTACGACATCACCATGGGCGTTTACTACCCGGTCATTGCGCCAAAGAACATGCCCGCCGACGTGAAGGCCAAATTGTTCAAGGCGGCCAAGGCGGCCATGGAAAGCCCGGCCTTTAGCGCCAAGGCCAAAGAAGGCGGCTACAGCATGGACATCAAGGAACCTGAGCAACTGCGCAAAGACCTGTGGGCCGCCTACCGCGACAACGGGCAACTGGTCAAAGAGCTGGGAATGGGCAAAAAATGAGCGCGCGTTTGAGCGGTGTGCTGGCGGGGCTGGTGTTTCTGCTCATTGGCAGTGGACTGATCTATCTGTCGCCCCGACTGGCCGGCGGGCTCGGGCTGAGCGCGGCAGAGCCCGGCCCGGGTTTGTTTCCCATGTTGGTGGGCGCCATGATGGTCGTCGCTGCGGCAGCCCATCTGGTGCAAACCGTGGCGCAGGCAGCCGAAGAAGGCGAGTCTGAGCACCGGGCGCCACGCGACATCGTGCTGTTGGTGATCACCATCGCCGCTTACATCCTTCTGCTGCCACGCGCCGGTTTTTTCATCGCGGCTTTTTTGCTGTTGCTGGGCTGCTTGTCGATCTATGACATGCCCGGCTGGTGGCGCCGCATCGCGACCTCGGTGGTGGCGACGCTGGTGTCTTATGGGGTGTTCACGCTGGGCCTGAACGTGAACATGCCGTCTCCTACCTGGTTCAACTGACATGACTGCATTCGAAGGCTTGTCCTTTGGTTTTTCCATCGCACTGCAGTGGCAAAACCTGCTCGCTTGTTTTGTCGGCGTGCTGATCGGCACCGTGGTCGGTGTGCTCCCAGGCATTGGCCCCATAGGCGCCATGGCGTTGCTGCTGCCCGTGACCTACACCATGACGCCAGCCGGTGCACTGATCATGCTCGCCGGCATTTACTACGGCTCCATGTATGGCGGCTCCACCACTTCCATCTTGCTGAAGGTGCCGGGCGAAGTCTCGTCTGTCATCACAGTGCTCGATGGCTATGAAATGGCCCGCAAGGGCAGGGCCGGCGCGGCGCTGTTCGTGGCGGCGGTAGGCTCCTTCGTGGCCGGCTCTATCGGCATTCTGGGCCTGGCGTTTTTAGCGCCGGTGCTGGCCGCATCGGCACTGAAATTTGGGCCGCCCGAGTTTTTCGCCCTGTGCATTCTGGGCTTGCTGGTGCTGTCCCGGCTGACTGGCTCGTCCTTGGTGCGCGCTACCGTCATGGTCGCCTTGGGCTTGGGGTTGAGCACCGTCGGCATGGAACCCATGTCGGGTGTGGCGCGCTTCACCTTTGGCTCGCTGGACCTCGCACAGGGGCTGGAGCTGGTGCCCATTGCAATTGGTCTTTTTGGTGTTGCCGAACTGCTGGCGTCGGCGCATGACAAGTTGACGGCGGAGCGGCCGCTGAAGGTTCGCCTCAGGGAATTGCTGCCCACCCGCCAGGAATGGAAGCGCTCACAAGGCCCCATCGTGCGGGGCTCGCTACTGGGCTTCTTGTTTGGCTTGATTCCGGGGCCCACCGCGATCATTGCCACCTTCAGCTCTTACGCGCTGGAGCGCAAACTCTCCAAGCACCCGGAAGAATTTGGGCATGGCGCCATTGAGGGTGTGGCTGGCCCCGAGAGCGCCAACAACGGTGCAGCGCAGGGCGCCTTCATTCCCCTGCTCGCGCTGGGTATCCCGTTTGCGCCGGCATCGGCCATGCTGCTGACGGCCCTGCTGATTCATGGCGCCAAAACCGGCCCGCTCTTGATGGTCGACAGCCCCGAGATATTTTGGGGCGTGACCTCCAGCATGTACGTGGGCAACATCATGCTGCTGCTGCTCAACTTGCCGTTGATCGGCGTGTTCGTGGCCCTGCTGCGCCTGCCGATGTACCTGATTTCCAGCCTGGTTGCCCTGCTCTGCGTGGTCGGCACCTATGCCATTTCCAACAGCCTGCTGGACCTTTGGGTTTTGCTGCTGAGCGGGGTGGCCGGTTATGTGCTGCGCAAGCTCAAGTTCGAGCCGGCCATCTTGCTGATGGCGCTGGCACTCGGGCCGATTCTGGAGCGCTCGTTCCTGCAATCGCTGTACCTCACGCAGGGCGACCTCGCCGATATCTTGTCGCGGCCGATTGCCGGCAGCATGCTGGTCATCGCCGCAGGGGTTTTGGTTTACCCTCTGCTCACCGCCTTGCTCGCGCGCTGGCGCGGCCAGGTAACGGCTGCTGCCGCTTGACTTCAATGAACTCCCCTTTTCTGCTGCCATGACCTCAAACTCAGACCCTACCACGCTCTCTACGGCCAGTGACTTTCAGGCGCTGGCCCGGAAGCTGCAAGAGGCACGCGCCACGCGCACCGCTGTACGGCAGTTCTCAAAAGCCCACCCGCTCATGACGCTGGCGCAAAGCTACGAGGTGCAGCGCGCCTGGGTGGAACTGAAACTGGACAGCGGCCGCCGCGTTCAGGGCCACAAGATCGGCATGACGTCGCTCACGATTCAGCAGACCTTTCAGGCGCAAGAGCCCACGCACGCGCCGCTGATGGACGACATGTATTTCCAGGACGGCAGCGACATCCCCATGCAGCGGCTGATGGCGCCGCGTGTCGAGGCCGAACTTGCCTTCGTGCTGGGCAAGCCACTCCAAGGTCCCAACGTCACCATGTTTGACGCCTTGGAGGCCATTGCTTTTGTCACGCCGGCCATTGAAATCATTGACTCGCGCATGCAAGCGGTTGACCCCGTCACCAAGGGCGCGCGAAATGTGATCGACCACGTGGCCGACTTTGCAGGCTGCGCCGGCATTGTGCTGGGCGGCAGACCCATGCGAGCCGACCAGCTGGACCTGTGTCGCGTGGGCGCGGTGGTGTTGAAGAACAGCGCCATCGAAGAAACCGGCTTGTCAGCAGCCGTGATGCGCCACCCCGTCAACGCCGTGGTGTGGCTGGCCAAACACCTGGCCGCACAGGGCCAGCAACTCCACGCGGGTGACCTGATCTTGGCAGGCTCTTTCACTCGGCCGATCGTGGCGGCGCTGGGCGACAGCTTTCATGCCGACTATGGCCCGCTGGGCAACATCAGCTTTCGTTTCACGGACACACGCTAAGGCGTACATTCACAGGAAAATCAATATGAGCATCCAAACCAACATCCATACGCCCACCTTCAACCGCCGCACGCTTTTGGGCGCCATGGCCGCCACCGCTGCGGGCATGGCCCTGCCCCAAGGGGCGCTGGCGCAGGCGGGCTACCCGGCCAAGGCGCTCACGCTCATCGTGCCCAACCCGCCAGGTGGCAACACGGACATTCTGGCGCGCATTTTTTCTGTACCGCTGGCCAAGGCTTTGGGACAGCCGGTGGTCGTGGACAACCGAGGCGGCGCTGGTGGCGTCATCGGCATGACGGCAGCCATGCGGGCCGCCGCAGACGGCTACACCATGGGCCTGGGCAACCTGAGCGATCTGGTGGTGAGCCGCCTGGCCCAACCCAATGTGCCTTACGACCCCGCCAAAGACTTTGCAGCGGTTGCTACGCTCGCCAAGGTGTCGATCGTGGTGAGTGCACTGCCCGGCTTTCCGGCCAAGTCGTTCCAGGATTTTTTAGCGTTGGCCAAGGCCAACCCAGGCAAATACAAATGCGGCACGGCAGGCAACGGCACCATTGGCCACCTGTGCCTGGAAGCCCTGAAAGCGGCAGCCGGCCTGGACATCCTGCACGTACCCTACAAAGGCGGTGCGCCTGCGCTCAACGACTTGCTGGGCGGCCACATAGACCTGCTGATTGATGGCACCGCTTTTTCCCAAGTCAAGGCGGGCAAGTTGAAGGGCCTGGCTGTCACTGCCGACCGCATTGTGGGCTTGCCCGGCGTGCCCACCATCGCCGAATCCGGCGTGCCGGGCTTTTCGTTTGGCAACTACTGGGGCCTCTTGATGCCGGCTGGCGCGCCTGCCAGCGCCGTGGCGCGCATCAACGCCGAGATCCAGAAGCTGAGTGAGCAAGCCGAGATTCGCAGCCAGCTCGAGAACGCAGGCTTTGCCTCCTTTGTCTCGTCGCCCACCGAGTACGCACAGGCTCTGCTGCGCTCGCAACAGCAAATCGCCCAACTGGTCAAAAGCGCCAGGATCAACTTCGACTGAGCTGCTTTTACGCGTCACTTCTGCTACCGTCAACGGCCATGACTCAACGACCCAATGTGCTGCTCATCGTGGCCGACGACATGGGGTTTTCCGATATCGGCTGCTACGGCGGCGAGATTGAAACCCCCAACATCGACCGCCTCGCCGCCAGCGGCGTGCGCTTTTCGCAGTTCTACAACACCGCGCGCTGCAGCCCCTCCCGCGCCTCCTTGCTGACGGGGCTGCACCCCCACCAAACAGGGGTCGGCATTCTGACCAAAGACGACCGGCCACACGGGTATGCCGGCTCGCTCAACGAGCGGTGTGTCACTGTTGCCGAAATCCTGGCCGAGGCGGGTTACGCCACCTGCCTGGCCGGCAAGTGGCACTTGGCATCGAATATCCGGCAGCCCAACGACGCATGGCCGACCCGGCGCGGTTTTGAGCGCTTTTATGGCACGCTCGCCGGCTCGTGCTCTTACTTTCAGCCCGCGTCACTCACGCGAGGCGAAACCAACGTCGAGGCCGAAGCCACGCAGCAGCCCGACTTTTATTACACCGACGCCATCACCCAGGAAGCATGCGCCTTTGTGCGCGAGCACACCGAGACCAAGGCCGAGCAACCCTTGTTTCTGTACGCCGCCTACACCGCACCGCACTGGCCCTTGCAGGCGCGGGACGACGACATGGCCAAATACAAAGGCCGCTACGACGAAGGCTGGGACATCTTGCGCGAGCGCCGCATGCAGCGCCTGCGCGACTCCGGCCTCCTGGGTGATGCCGTGGATACCGCTGAACGCGACCCCGACGAACCGGCTTGGGACGACGCCGAGCACAAAGCCTGGCAAGCACGGCGTATGGAGACCTATGCCGCCCAGGTGTACCGCATGGACCAAGGCATTGGCAGCATCCTGGCCAGCCTGGAAGCCGCGGGCCGCCTGGACAACACGCTGGTGTTTTTTCTTTCGGACAATGGCGCCTGCGCCGAAGTCTTGCCACTGGACGGCAGCGCCGAAGCCTTCATCGCCCGGCGGCCAGACCTGGCGCGTCTCAAGCCGCGCAATGGGCAAGCGCTCAGAGTCGGCAACCAAGCTGATATTTTCCCCGGCACCGAAAACACTTACGCCAGCTATGGCCGCGCCTGGGCGAACCTATCCAACACGCCTTTTCGCCAGTACAAGCGCTGGACCCACGAGGGCGGCATCGCCACCCCCCTGATCGTGCATTGGCCGGCTGGCGGCTTGCAGGTGGGCGACGTGGTGCGCGAACCCTTCCAACTCACCGACGTATTGCCCACCATCCTCGAAGCGGTGCAAGTTTCCTACCCTCTGCGCCACAAAGGCACAGACCTGCCCCCATGCGATGGCGTTAGCCTGCTGCCTTCGCTGCGCGGCGGCGAGGCCACCGAACACGCGCTTTTTTGGGAACACACAGGCAACGCCGCCATGCGCCGCGGCCGTTGGAAGCTGGTGCGCGAGTACCCCCACCCCTGGGAGCTGTACGACATGCAGACAGACCGCGCCGAACGCGATGACCTGGCGCTGCAACAGCCCGCGCTGGTACAGGAACTACGGATGGCCTGGAACGCCTGGGCCGAACGCGTGGGCGTGGTGCCTTGGGAGCAGGTCCTAGACGGCTACCGGGCCGCCGGCAAGAGCGAGTCTGACGCAGCCGGTTGATGCAGCCCGAACCGCCCACCGAAAAATCCCCGTCTTGCTGCCTACGGGGCGCGAGCAGTTCATGGGCGGGGAAAGGTAACCTTGACCTGCAAGCGAAGCAGAGCGCTACTGCGAAAAACATCGCCGAGATGACCGAAGGCATGGTCACCATTGCGGCCGGCCCTTTCCTCATGGGCAGCGAGCAGCCCGGCGACTTTTCTGCCGATGGCGAAGGCCCTGTGCGCCAAACCCATGTCGACGAATTTCAGATTGACGCCAAGGCCGTGACGGTTGCGCAGTTCAGGCACTTTTCCCAAGAAACGGGATACCAAACCGACGCCGAACGCGAGGGCTGGTCCTTTGTATTTCACGCCCTGGTCGGCAGCAGCGCACGCGCCCACGTAGGCGCAACAACCCTGCCGGATGCCCCTTGGTGGCTGGCGGTCAATGGCGCTTGCTGGTACGCGCCAGAAGGCCTGGGCTCAGACACCTCCGCCAGACACCAGCACCCCGTCGTTCACGTCTCCTGGCGTGATGCCATGGCCTATGCCCACTGGGCGGGCAAACGACTTCCTTCAGAAGCCGAATGGGAAAAGGCCGCACGCGGCACGCTGGTACAAGCCGCCTACCCGTGGGGCAATGAGTTCAAGCCCGAAGGGCAGCACCAATGCAACACCTGGCAAGGCCGATTTCCGGACATCAACACCGGCGCCGACGGCTACATCGCCACCTGCCCTGTTGATGCGTTCGAGCCCAATGGCTACGGCCTGTACAACATGGCCGGCAATGTGTGGGAATGGTGCGCAGACTGGTGGAACGCAGACTGGCAGGCCGACGCCGGCCCACTGACCCGGCACACATCGCAGAGCCCCGAGTCGGGCAAGGAAAAAGTCATACGCGGCGGCTCGTACCTGTGCCACGCCTCGTACTGCAACCGCTACCGGGTCTCAGCCCGCACCGCCTCAACCCCCAACGGCAGCGCCGGCCACATGGGGTTTCGCTGCGCTCGCAGCCTTGGATAGTTAGCGATGTCCACCAGCGCGGTGGCCTACGGCTTTATCGGTTGGTGCTTCCCGACCCGGTTGCGCTGATGGTCGATAGACGAGGGCCTGTCGAGGCAGGTTGCAGGCTAGGCGCGTGCGCCAGCCGGACGCCATGTCCGGCTGATGCGAGCAACAACGTCAGCGGCCTGAAGCGGTAGGCCAGCGGCCGTGCAGCGCTCTCACCTTGGAGGTGAGGTGCGCCGTGTGCGCAACGCTTTGATTCATTTGACGTGTCATGCGGGTGCTAGCTGCCAACTGCCGGATTTAGGTTCAACCGTGGTAGTGCACCAACGTCTTGGTGGTGCTGACTTCTTCCAACGCCAAAAAGCCTTTTTCACGACCATGCCCGCTACGTTTGGTGCCGCCAAAGGGCAGTTCCACGCCACCTCCTGCGCCATAGCAATTCATGAAGACTTGACCGGCTTTGACGGCCTTGGCGACGCGCTGCAGACGGCCAGCATTTTCTGTCCAGACGGCTGCCAGCAGGCCATAGTCTGTGCCGTTGGCAAGGGCAATCGCATCAGCCTCATCATCAAACGGCATGGCTGCGAGGACGGGGCCGAAGACTTCTTCGTTGGCCAGCGCTGAGTCGCGCGGAACAGGGACAAAAAATACGGGTTGGACAAAATAGCCTTTGCGGGGAGCGGCCTCAGCGATTTGACCTTCTGCGATGACTGGAATGCCTTGTTCTCTTGCTTGGTGTATATAACTTTGCACCCTCTGCAACTGGGCCGGATTCATCAGAGGGCCGCAGTCCAGGTCCATCTCGGGTGTACCCGCCCGGACTTTGGCAAATTCCAGGGCAACGCGTTGCACGAAATTCTCATAAATGGATTTCTGTACAAGCAAACGACTGCCCGCAGTACAGGTCTGCCCCGCGTTTTGAACGATTGCTCGCACAATGATCGGGACAGCGCGCTCCATATCCACATCTTCGAACACGATTTGAGGCGACTTGCCGCCAAGTTCCAGCACGCACTTCACCGCATTTTTTGCGGCGGCTTGCTGCACCAGCGTGCCTACTTCGTTGGAACCGGTGAAAGAGATCAAGTCAATCCCAGGGTGGGCCGCTAAGGCGGCGCCGACTTCTTCGCCCAGACCCGTGACAATGTTCAGCGCACCTGTTGGCAACCCCGCTTGCAGTGCCAATTCGGCAAAGCGCAGGGCAGACAGACTGGTGTCTTCAGCCGGTTTGAGCACCGTGGCATTGCCCATGGCCAGTGCAGGAGCCAAGGTGCGACCCAGCATTTGGGCGGGATAGTTCCATGGAATGATGTGGGCAGTCACGCCCAGGGGCTCACGCAACATGCTGACTTGGTAGCCATTGAGGAAAGGGATTGTCTCGCCGTGCAACTTGTCTGCTCCACCGGCATAAAACTCAAAGTACCTCGCCAGCACTTTGATGTCATTGCGTGCGGTGGTCAGTGGCTTTCCAGTATCGCGGGCTTCGAGTTGTGCCAGCTCTTCTTCATGCGAGAGCACGTTCTGGCTGATGGCCATCATGATCCGGCCACGCTCGGTTGCATTCAATGCTCCCCACGCACCGCAGAGTGCGGCACGAGCTGCCGCAACGGCGCTGTCCACATCTTGCGCCGTGCCGCGCGAGATGTGGTCAAAGACTTGACCATCCGATGGGGCAACGACCTCCAAGGTTCTGCCATCTTTCGCGTTGACCCATTGAGAACCTATCAACATTTTTTTCATGGTTGCACTCTAGAAATTTAAATTCAGTTAAACCAAAATTTATCCAGTTGTTCACCCCCCTGGAATTGCCAAGTCAGCAACAATGTCTTGCATCCTCGACAAGGAGGAGGGCTTGACGATCTGGAGGGTGCACTGTGTCAACCCGATCTTGGCAGTCAGGCCGAGTCACCGGCACAAACCAAAATGTCCTGGCACCGGCCATGGGGGGACGATGGCTTCACGGTCATTCAATGTCCTGGAGCCTGTTGAAGCAATGCTCTGAACTGTGTGGCCTGGGTTTCATCAATACCACCAGCCTGTTCAGCCAGGGCCACAGTGCGCATACACAGCGTGGTGTAAAAGTGCAACATCTCTTGACCCATCGGTGAAATCGCGCGCAAATGCTTTTCGATGGACGACAGGTCTGCACGGGATACCGGGCCCGGCATTCCCCGAGCCACACCCACACGCTCTATAGAACTGAGCGTGCCCTGGGCCAAAGGCAGCAAGGCACGCAAAGCTTGTTCCTCGCTTGCCCCCCATGTTTGCCAGAGGCAAACCGCCTGATCAAACACGGCATTGATGAACTGGGATGTGTACCCTGCCGCTGCATGGTAGCGGCCACGCATCCCTGCAGGCAATTGATTGGCCACGCATCCGAGCCTTTGCGTCAGTTCCAGCAGCACCTGCATCAGCCCCGGATTTTGCGCTTCCAGCGTGATGGTACAGCCCGGCAAGGAACTGACCGCTGCATGCGGATCGCCAAAGGTTTGCATCGGATGAAAGCCGCCAATACAAGCGCCGCATGCCAGCGCCTTGGCCAACACATCCACTTCGGTGACACCACTGCAATGCACGGCAGCCTGCCCTTGCCGCCATACCAGACGGTCGCAAGTGGCACTGATCACGCTGTCGGGCGTGGTCAAAAAAACCACATCACAGGTATCAACCACGGACTGGGCTGACATGGCAACACAGCCCTGGAGCGGCTCAGTCATGGCATCAGCATGTGCCTGAATCAAGCTATGGACCGCCACCACCTTCAAGCCGGCCTTGGACAAACTCCAGGCCAAGGCTTGCCCCAGTCGACCCGCACCAATAAAACCAATACGCCAGTCATCCGCGTGGCCAAGCACCAGCTCTTGCGAAGCTGTCACACCTGCACCCTGCCTGACCAAGTTTGATGGACAGCCAACTGGGCCAGATCCGGCACCGCACCCAGTCCCGGACCGATGGGAACGGGCACGCAGCCGTCGCGGACCGGCAACAAGTCGCCCACCACAGCTTCGCGGCCCAGATTGGGATGTGCATCAAACTCCAGGACACCCTCACCACCCACAGCCGCAAGAACATGCAATGACGCCAACAGCGAAACGCCGCCGCCGAAATAATGAGGGCAATAGCGCTTGCCTGCCGCTACCGCCAGTTTCGCTACCTTGACGTTTCCGCTCACTCCGCCCCACTTGGTGATATCGGGCTGGATGACCTGCAGCACAGAGCTGCCCAAGGCCTGGTCGAACTGCGAGCCATGGAAGTTCTCACCACCCGCCAAAGGTGTGGAGCTGACCTTGGCCAGTTCTGCCCAGTCCGCTGCCGGCGCATCCACACGCAAAGGCTCCTCGAACCATCCCAAGTTCAAAGGTGCAATCGCTGCCACGAAGGCCTTCGCTGCAGACAGATCCAGGTTTTGATTGGAGTCGCAAGTCAACTCTGCTTTTGGCCCCAGCACTTCTCGCATGGCCTGCAGATTTCGGACATCCACTGCATGTCCAAAACCCGTCTTGAGTTTGAAAGACCGAAATCCTTCGGCCTGCCGGGCCGCAGCAAAAATCTCCGGTTGATCCGGATTGATGCCAGTGACGTAAACAGGAACCTGCTGGACATCGCGCGGGCTGATCAATCGGTGCAATGCCTGATTGGAACGCCGGGCCACCAGATCCCAGCAGGCAATGTCGATACCTGCCAAAACCTGCGCAATCGGCCCGACTTCAAGGGTCTGCAAAACCAAAACTTCGAGCTCCTGACTGAGCTGGTTAAACATCTGCTCCGGTGAATCAAAGTGCTTGCCCACCACGCGCTCACCTAAATCAATGGCCAAGC
>CAIMVC010000264.1 GCA_903844825.1 uncultured Burkholderiales bacterium
GCCGGCCTCGCGCGCGCCGGGGACGTGATGCTGTGCCTCGCTGCCGGCGGCGTTGGCAGCCCGCGTGCGTGGGCCGGCGGTCTGGTCGCCCTGGCCTTGTGCGCGTCGTCACTGTTGCCAGCCCTTGCCCAGACGCGCTACTTGCCGCTTGATCAGCTCAAGTCCGGTCTGAGCTTTGCGGGGCCAGATGTCAAAGCCCTGCAGGCCGATGAGTTTGGCAACCCGGCTCAGTTGTGGCTGGCGCGGGGACAGGAGCGCTGGCGTGAAGTCGTCGGCGCGGCGGGCAAGAGCTGCCAGAGCTGTCATGGCGACGCGCAGCAAACCATGCGTGGCGTGGCGACGCGCTACCCGGCAGTGGACGCCAGGAGCGCCCGCTTGTTCAACCTGGAAGACCGCATTCGGCAGTGCAGAAGCCTTCATCAGCAGGGCCCGGATTTGAAGTTCGATTCTGATGAGTTGCTGGCGCTGACCTCGCATGTCGGTGCGGCGTCACGCCAGATGTCCTTGCGGGTGGACATCGACGGGCCGGCCCGTGGCCATTGGGAAAAGGGCCAGGCCCTGTTCATGCAACGTCAGGGCCAACTCAACCAGTCCTGCGCCAACTGCCACGATCAGAACCAGGGGCGGCGCTTGTTCACTGACCGCTTGAGTCAGGGGCAGCCCAACGGCTATCCGGCTTACCGGCTGGAGTGGCAGGGCATGGGCTCGCTGGAGCGTCGCCTGCGCAGCTGTTATGCGGGTGTGCGTGCGGAGCCGCTGCCTTGGGGTGCCCTGGAGGCGCGCCAGCTCAGTCTGTATCTGATGTGGCGCGGTGAAGGTCTGCCGCTGGAGGTTCCGGCAGTGCGCAAGTAGCGCGCCTTATTTGCACTTATTCTTGATTTGGGCGGTGTCAATTGCCTCGACCTCGCCTTTCCATTTGGCCACATCGCTGGCGCTGTCGCCGGTGAGCTTGCTTGCTGGAATCAGCACAAAAAACACGCTGGCCGCGTCGATATTGGCTTTGGTGTTTTGCATGTCCGAAAACTTGGTCAGCTCGGCACGCGCGTCATTCATCAAGCTGCTCAGTTTGGCGCAGTCGTTGTCGATGTACTTTTCGTGGGATATGTAACTCGCAGAAATGCTCTCAGGGCGGGTGGCGCAGGCGCTCAGCAGGCAGATTGCGGTGACAGCGCGCTGTGTCTTGATGACCATGTGATTGTGTCCTGATGACATGGAGGGGCGTGGCAGTGTATCCGCCATGAATTCTTTAAAAATACACAAAGTGGTTTTTCTTCTTTTTTTTAGAAGGGTTTTCTCTAGGTTATTAAGACGGCATATAAGTCGTACGATGTACAAAGGGAATTCCCCCTGCGATCGATCAAAGGAGCCTTGTGAACTCTTCCAAACTCTCCGCGCTTGCTCTGGCCTTTGCCGGACTGAGCGCTGCCGCGGCCATTGCCCAAGACAGGAACTTGTCGACCCTTCAGCGCATGGGTAATACCGCCACCAACATGAATATTCCCTCGGTTCCTCAGGAGGGCAAGAACGCGGATGCGATTCGCGCCAATCTGAAAAAGGTCAAACTACCTGAGGGCTTCAAGATTGATCTTTACGCGGTGGTTCCAGATGCGCGCTACATGGCTGTTGCCCCGTCGACCAACATGCTGTTCGTGGGCACCCGCAAAACCACGGTGTGGGCGGTCACCAACCGCAACAACGGCGACGCAGCCACGGAGGTCAAGGTGTTTGCGCCTTCTTTGAAGTTCAGCAATCCCAACGGAGTGTGCTTCACCCGGGACGGCTTCCTGATCGTTGCGGAGTCCAACCGGATCATGCACTTCCCTGCCGCAGAATATTTCTACGAGGGCCCCGATGTGGCCGTGGACCTGATCGTGCCCGAGGGCAAGCTGATCCCCGTGGAGGAGCAGTCTTTCAACCACACCGGGCGTGTTTGCAAGGTCGACAAGGACGGCAAGATATTTGTCACCATGGGCCAGCCCTACAACGTTCAGCCCAAAGGCAAGGTGGCACTTTATGAGGAGCTCGGTATTGGCGGTGTCCTGCGGTTTAACGGCCTGGATGGATCGGGCCGCACGGTTTTTTCCAAGGGGATGCGTAACCCTGCAGGCATCTCCATTGGGCCCAAGGGCGATATCTGGGCGACAGACAACCAGGTCGACGGCCTGGGCGATGACATCCCACCGGGCGAGTTGAACAAGCTCACCAAGGTGGGGGAGCACTTCGGTTTTCCCTATTACAACGGACGCTTCAAAGTAGCGGGTTCTGCTGCTGCAGCAGACCTCAAGGATATGAAAGAGCCGGCCGGCGCCATTTATCCCCAGGTGGAATTTCCGGCTCACCAGGCGCAGCTCGGACTGAGCCACTACACCGGCACGGCTTTCCCCAAGAAGTACCACGGTGGCCTCTTTGTGGCCTCGCATGGCTCCTGGAACCGCACGACGCCTAGCGGCTATCTGATCAACTATGTGCCAATCAAACCCGATGGCAGTGCCGGCGTCTCCGAAGTGTTTGCCGATGGTTTCCTGGACAAAGCCACAGGACGCGCGCTGGCTCGCCCTGTGGACGTCGCCAGTTTGCCCGACGGCTCGATCCTGGTGTCTGACGACTACGCCGGTGCGATTTACCGCATCAGTTACAGCGGCAATTAATCGGCGGTGACGGGCTTTAGGCCTGTCGCCTCCGCTGCGGGGCTCCTTCCAGGCGGTTTTGGTGGGAGCCCTGTTTGTTCCTGGGTTTTGGATCGCTGATTTGTGGCTTTTTATGAAAAATGCGTGGTTTGTTTTCCTGACGCTGCTTGCGTTGAACTGCCTTGCCGATGACGCAGCGTCAGGCCGCGTCAAAGCCGATGTGGCCTGCGCCTTGTGCCATGGCCCTCTTGGCGTGGCTACGCTGGCGAATGCCCCAAATCTGGCGGGACAGCAGGCACTCTACCTGGTCGAGCAATTAAGGAGTTATCGCAGTGGCAAGCGTCAAAACGAGGTGATGGGTGTCATCTCGAAATCCTTGACGGACGTGGAGATCACGCAACTTGCTGCCTGGTACAGCTCGCTCAAGGTCACGGTCGAAATGCCTTGAATGCGCCATCTAACGCAGTCAGCAGGCGCTGCCTGCGAATAGAGATCCGCGACTGCCGCCCACCCTCCCCCGCGCCGGGACCCCGGCGCAGGGGGAGGGTGAGCCGGTTTACATGCGCTCGAAAATAGCGGCGATGCCCTGACCGCCGCCTATGCACATGGTCACCAGGGCGTAGCGCCCCTGGATGCGCTGCAGCTCGTGCAGGGCCTTGACCGTGATCAGGGCGCCGGTGGCGCCAATCGGATGACCCAGCGAGATGCCCGAGCCATTGGGGTTAACCTTGGCGGGGTCCAGGCCGAGGTCGCGGCTGACGGCGCAGGCTTGGGCGGCAAAGGCTTCGTTGGCCTCGATCACGTCCAGGTCATTGACCGTGAGGCCGGCTTTTTTAAGTGCCAGCTGGGTTGCGGGAACCGGACCGATGCCCATGTACTTCGGGTCGACGCCAGCATGGGCGTAGGCCACCAGACGGGCCAATGGGGCGATGCCGCGGGCTTTGGCGCTGCTCGCCTCCATCAGCACCACGGCCGCCGCGGCGTCGTTGATGCCGGAGGCGTTGCCGGCGGTGACGGTGCCGTGCTCCTTGAGGAAGACCGGCTTGAGTTTGCTCATGTCTTCCAGGGTGCAGTTGGGGCGAAAGTGCTCGTCGGTAGCGTAGGCGACTTCACCCTTGCGGCTCTTGAGCATGACCGGAACGATCTGGTCTTTGAAGCGTCCGCTTTCGGTCGCACGCTGGGCGCGGTTGTGGCTTTCCAGGGCCAGCTGGTCCTGGTCGTTTCGGCTGATGCCCCACTTGGCGGCGATGTTTTCGGCCGTCACGCCCATGTGGATCGTGTGAAAGGGGTCATGCAGAGCGCCGACCATCATGTCGATCATCTTGGTGTCCCCCATGCGGGCGCCAAAGCGCGTGGCCAGGCTCACGTAGGGCGCACGGCTCATGTTTTCGGCGCCGCCGCCAATGGCGACATCGGTGTCGCCGAGCAGGATCGACTGGCTGGCGGAGATGATGGCCTGCAGGCCGGAGCCGCACAGGCGGTTGACGTTGAAAGCGGGTGTGCCTTCGGAGCAGCCGCCGTTGATCGCGGCCACACGGGACAGGTACATGTCCTTGGGTTCGGTGTTGACGACGTGGCCGAACACCACGTGCCCAACGTCCTTGCCTTCGACCTTGGCGCGTGCCAGGGACTCGCGAACGACCAGCGCGGCCAGTTCGGTGGGCGGGGTGTCCTTCAGGCTACCGCCAAAAGTTCCAATGGCGGTGCGTACACCGCTAACGATCACGACTTCACGGCTCATATCGGTCTCCTTTAGTGAATGATGGGTCCGGCGCCGAGTGTTGCCTGCCTGGGCTACGCGGGGCTGACAAAACCCTTTTGATTTTGACGCTTGTTCGGCTCTGGGCGCACGGCAGCCACGCGGCGCGTGGGTCGACCTCCGCTGAGCATCGGCTAAAATGTACAAAATCCACTAATTTGTACAAAATGCAGACCATCGCCTTGAGTCAATTTCGCGCCAACACCTCGGCCATGATCGACCTGGTTGAGCGCGGCGAAACCGTGCGTATCCTGCGCCATGGCAAGCCGGTCGCCGAACTGGTGCCGGTCAAGGCCGCAGACGCTGCTCGGGTGCCGAGCTGGAAGCGGCCGATTGAGCCCTTGCACATTGTGCGACCTGACGGCAAGACCGGCGCCCAGCGCATCGTTGAAGAGCGTGAGGGCAACTGGTAATGCGAATGCTGATGGACACCTCGTCGCTGTATAAGCGCTACAACGAAGAGGCTGGCCGTGAGCAGGTGCTGGCGGCCGGGGCGAGGGCCAGCGAACTGGTTGTGGCTGCCCATTGCAAGTGCGAGCTTGCCTCGGCCTTGAACCGGCAACGTCACGACGGTCTGGTCAGCCCCGATGATTACGCGCGCATCATGGCCATCGTTCATGCCGACTTCAGGGACTTTACCCTGATGTCGCTGGACGAGCGGGTGCAAGCTTATGCGCTGAGCGCGATGGAGCGAACCCGACTTGGCGCGATGGACGCGCTGCACATTGGCGCCGCGCAGGCGGCGCGCGTTGATCTTTTTGTCACCGCTGATCCGCGGCTCGCGCACGCAGCCCAGGCCCTGGGCCTGACAACCGAACTCATTGAGGCTTGACATGTTTTATCCCCAGGAATTTGACGTCATCGTGGTGGGCGGCGGTCACGCCGGCACCGAAGCGGCGCTGGCAGCAGCCCGGATGGGCTGCAAGACCTTGCTGCTGTCGCACAACATCGAGACGCTCGGTCAGATGAGCTGCAACCCGTCGATTGGCGGGATCGGCAAGGGTCACTTGGTCAAGGAGGTCGACGCGCTGGGGGGCGCCATGGCCCTGGCGACCGACGAGGGGGGCATTCAGTTTCGCATCCTCAACTCCAGCAAGGGCCCGGCGGTGCGAGCTACCCGTGCCCAGGCGGACCGCATTTTGTACAAGGCAGCGATTCGGCGCACACTGGAGAATCAGCCGAATTTGTGGCTTTTCCAGCAAGCGGTGGATGACCTGTTGGTCGAAGGCGATCGGGTGGTCGGAGCGGTCACGCAGGTCGGTATTAAATTTCGTAGCCGTACCGTGGTGCTGACGGCGGGCACCTTCCTGGACGGCAAGATTCATGTGGGCTTGAATAACTACTCGGCCGGCCGGGCCGGGGACCCGCCAGCGGTGTCCCTGAGCGCCCGTCTCAAGGAGCTCAAGCTGCCACAGGGGCGCCTGAAGACCGGGACGCCACCGCGTATTGATGGTCGCAGCATCGACTTTTCGAAGTGCATTGAACAGCCTGGCGACGGCATGTCGGGCGGCGAGGGGCGCCGCGTGCCGGTGTTCAGCTTCATGGGTGCGGGCATTGCGCACCCCCGTCAGGTGCCTTGCTGGATCACGCACACCAACGAGCGCACGCACGACATCATTCGATCCGGCTTCGACCGCAGCCCGATGTTCACGGGCAAAATCGATGGCGTGGGGCCGCGCTATTGCCCGAGCGTGGAAGACAAGATCAATCGCTTTGCCGGCAAGGACAGCCATCAGATCTTTCTGGAGCCGGAGGGGCTGACGACCCACGAGATCTACCCCAACGGTATTTCGACCAGCTTGCCGTTTGATATTCAATACGAGTTGGTGCGCTCGATGGCGGGCATGGAAAACGCCCATATCTTGCGGCCTGGCTACGCTATTGAGTACGACTACTTTGACCCGCGCTCGCTCAAGTCCAGCTTCGAGACACGGGCCATTGGCGGGCTCTTTTTCGCCGGACAGATCAACGGCACGACAGGCTACGAGGAGGCCGCTGCCCAGGGCTTGTTTGCCGGTATGAATGCCGCGCTCCAGTGTCAGGGCAAAGACGCCTGGTTGCCGCGCCGGGACGAGGCCTACCTGGGCGTGCTGGTGGACGACCTGATTACCAAGGGGGTGACGGAGCCTTATCGCATGTTCACCAGCCGGGCCGAGTACCGCTTGATGCTGCGCGAAGATAACGCCGACATGCGGCTGACCGAGAAGGGCAGGCAGCTCGGGCTGGTGGATGACGCGCGATGGGATGCCTTCAACCGCAAGCGCGATGCTGTTTCACGTGAAACACAGCGGCTGCGCTCGCTCTGGATTAACCCGAACAATCTACCCGTGGCGGAGGCCGAGCGCGTGCTGGGAAAAGCGATTGAGCGCGAGTACAACCTGCTGGATCTGCTGCGACGCCCCGATGTCGACTACGCCGGCCTCATGTCACTGGACAGCGGCCGCTTTGTGAATGCCGAGCTGGGCGCGGAGATGGACGAGGTTTCACGTGAAACAGGCCGGTGCCTGACACCCGATATGGCCAGAAGTGTCATCGAGCAAATCGAAATCATCGCCAAG
Organism: uncultured Burkholderiales bacterium; assembly: GCA_903844825.1. Taxonomy (GTDB): domain Bacteria; phylum Pseudomonadota; class Gammaproteobacteria; order Burkholderiales; family Burkholderiaceae_C; genus Polaromonas. Next base: position 6,945 of record CAIMVC010000264.1, read on the forward strand.
TACGCGGGCTATATCGACCTGCAGAAAACCGAGGTCGAGCGTGCCAGTCACTACGAGAACCTCAAGCTTCCAGCCGAGTTGGACTATATGCAGGTTACGGCATTGAGCATTGAGGCCCGACAAAGGCTGGCCAAGCACCGACCCGAAACGCTGGGTTTGGCCTCGCGCATGTCGGGCATCACTCCGGCGACTATTTCGCTCTTGCTGGTGCATCTTAAAAAGAGCCTGTGGAAGACACAGTCCAATCCTGAGGCCAGCAAGGCGGCCGCATGAGCGCGCCCACGCAACAAGGCTTGCGTGCGGGCTTGGCGGCCCTGAGTCTGAGCCTGTCCGACCGACAAGTCTCGCAGCTCATGGACTACCTGGCCCTGATCGGCAAGTGGAACCAGGTTTACAACCTCACGGCAGTGCGCGATCCAGTCGAGATGTTGACCCATCATGTGCTCGACAGTCTGGCGGCGCTCGGCCCGCTCCAGCGCCACTTGTCGCAGGTCGGAAAGCTGCAGGGCGCCAGCCTGTTGGATGTGGGCTCCGGCGCTGGTCTGCCGGGCATCGTTTTCGCGATTGGCAGCCCAGGTCTGGCGGTGAGTTGCGTTGACACGGTGGGCAAGAAAGCGGCTTTCATCAAACAAGCGGCGCTGGCGCTGGGCTTGGACAATCTGACCGGGATTCATGCTCGCGTGGAGTCGCTGACCCAGCGATTTGATGTGGTCAGTTCCAGAGCATTTGCTTCGTTACCCGACTTCACCGTTTGGTCGAGCGATGCGCTGGCCGAGGAGGGCGTCTGGCTTGCGATGAAGGGCAAGCTGCCGGCCGATGAGATCGTGGCACTGGCGCCCGGGGTGGAGGTGTTTCACGTGGAACAGTTGCAGGTTCCGGGGCTGGCGGCCGAGCGTTGCATTGTCTGGATGCGTGCCCGTGCGACGACCCGTTGACCTTTTGTCGACGTGTTGACGGCGGCCGCAAGCAAGTCGGCAACAGCGCCCAGAAAGCCTGACGTAAACTCTCGGCCTTAATCCAAGGACTTCCAAGGACTTTTCATGCTGGGCTCATTCGCGGGCATTGCCGATTACGGCGCTTTTGTCGTCGCCATCATCGTATTTCTTGCGATACCTGGGCCGGGCAATTTGGCCCTGATCACCTCGACCAGCAAGGGTGGTATCCCGGGTGGGTTGGCCGCCACACTCGGCGTCATTGCCGGTGACCAGGTCCTGATGTGGGCCGCCGTGGCCGGCGTGTCGGCGCTCATGGTGGCTTATCCGGCAGCGTTTCATGCGGTGCAGTGGCTCGGTGCGGCGTACCTGGCCTGGCTGGGTGTCAAAATGCTGCGTGCCAAGCCGGGCGATGCCCCCATTCTCAATATCACGGCTGGGCATTACTTTCGCCAGGCGCTAGTCATCACGCTGCTCAACCCCAAAGCGATTGTTTTTTATTTGGCTTTCTTCCCCTTGTTTGTTGACCCGGTGCAGCACCAGGGCTTGCGCACGTTTGGCGTGATGGCCGCGACCATCGCCGTCCTGACTTTTCTGTACGGTCTGGGCGCGACCTTGCTGACCCATTTTTTGGCCGAACATCTCAGGGCAAGGCCCCTCGTCACGCGCACGCTCGATAAGCTGGCAGGGGTCTTTTTGCTGGGCTTTGGCTTGAAGTTGGCCTTCTCCCGTTGAGCCCAGTGATCCGCTGGTTTCCTATCTTTTTCGATCATTTCCGCTGAATCCACCATCGTGTCAAAAGAACAGCAAGGCAAGACAGTCATGGCGAAAATATTCTGCGTTGCCAACCAAAAAGGCGGGGTGGGCAAGACCACCACCACCGTCAATCTGGCGGCTGGCCTGGCCAAGGTCGGGCAACGCGTATTGATGATCGACCTGGACCCCCAGGGCAACGCGACCATGGGCTCGGGCGTGGACAAGCGGGAGCTGGAACTCACGGTGTACGACGTGCTACTGGAGTCGGCCTCGATTGAAGAAGCCCGTGTGACCAGTCAAAAGCTCATTGATGGCGCTTGCAGCTATGACGTGCTGGGCGCCAACCGCGAGCTCGCTGGTGCCGAAGTCGAACTGGTGGAGCTTGAACGTCGTGAAAAGCGGCTCAAACTCGCGCTCGAAGAGGTGATTGATCAATACGACTTTGTGCTGATCGATTGCCCGCCCTCGCTGTCCATGCTCACGCTGAACGGCCTGTGCTGCGCGCACGGGGTGATCGTGCCCATGCAATGCGAATACTTTGCCCTCGAGGGCCTGACGGACCTGGTCAATACCATCAAGCAGGTGCATGCCAATTTGAACAAGGATCTGGCCATCATCGGCTTGTTGCGTGTGATGTTCGATCCGCGCATCACCTTGCAGCAACAAGTCAGCGAGCAGCTCAAGCAGCACTTTGGCGACAAGGTCTTCAACACGGTGATCCCGCGCAATGTCCGTCTGGCCGAAGCGCCCAGCTACGGACTTCCGGGCGTCGCTTTCGACCCCTCTTCAAAGGGCGCGCAGGCTTTTGTCGCCTTTGCCGAAGAAATGGTGCAACGCATTGAGCACATGTGATGCGCCAGATGTCATCCGTCGACCGCGAGCCGGGCCACTGGCTATGGATTTAATAACAATTAAAGAGCCCCTGCTGCGCGGCTTGGCGGTGCTGCGCTCATGAGGGCCTCGCAGGTGCTGCTGCTGCCCGGCTGGCAGGGGAGCGACGCCGCCCACTGGCAGAGCCTGTGGGCGCTGGCGCATGGCTACCAGCGTGTCGAGCAGCACGACTGGCGCCTTGCGCTGCGCGGCGACTGGATTGCCCGGCTCGAAGAGGTACTGTTGTCTATCGATACCGAGCATGACGGCCCCGCGGTACTGGTCGCGCACGGCCTGGGTTGCCAGCTGGTGGCGGCTTGGGCTGCGCATTCGCGCCAGACGCATCGCGTCAAGGCGGCGCTGCTGGTTGCGCCTATGGATGTGGCGCAAGAGGCCTTGCAGGCCGTTTTGCCAAGCTGGTCGGGGGTGCCGCTGCGTGCCTTGCCGTTTCGCAGTGTGCTGCTCGCCAGCCGCGATGATCCCCGTTGCACCTTCGAGCGCGCCCGTCAGTACGCCGGTCACTGGGCGTGTGGCTGCGTTGACGCAGGCGAGGGCGCGCACCTTGCCCGCCCTGGCTCGCTGGGCGGCCCTGACACCTGGCCTGAAGGCCAACGCCACCTTGCCGAGCTCATGGCCTATCAGCCGACTGTTTCCGTTTAGAAAGAAAAACACCATGGTTACCAAGAAACCCAAAGGACTCGGTCGCGGACTACAGGCCTTGCTCGGCCCGACTGTCGGCGAATCGGCCAACGTGCTGGCGCAGTCAGCTGCCAGCGCCGCCAGCCCTGGCTTGCCGGCCTCGCTGCAGCTCAGTGATCTGGTGCCCGGGCAGTACCAGCCGCGCACGCGCATGGACGAGGGCGCCTTGTACGAGCTGGCCGAGTCGATCAAGACTCAGGGCATCATGCAACCGATTTTGGTGCGGCGCCTGAGCGCCGGCGTCAATGATGGCAAGTACGAAATCATCGCGGGTGAGAGGCGCTTTCGGGCCGCCAGGCTGGCGGGTCTGGACAGCGTGCCGGTGCTGGTTCGCGACGTGCCCGATGAAGCCGCCGCCGCCATGGCGTTGATCGAAAACATCCAGCGCGAAGACCTCAATCCGCTCGAAGAAGCGCAAGGCCTGCAACGCCTGGTCAAGGAGTTCGGGCTCACGCACGAACTCGCGGCGCAGGCCGTGGGCCGCTCCCGCAGCGCGGCTAGCAACTTGTTGCGGCTGCTGAATCTGGCCGATCCGGTGCAGACCATGCTGATGGCCGGCGACCTGGACATGGGCCATGCGCGCGCCTTGCTGGCGCTCGACCGAGCCGCGCAGATCACGGCGGCCAACCAGATCAGCGCTAAGAAAATGTCGGTGCGTGAAGCCGAAAGCCTGGTCAAGAAGCTGGGCGCCGAATTCAATCTCGTGCCGCAAAAGCCCAAGAAAGAAAAGTCGCGTGATACGCGCCGGGTTGAAGAGGAACTGGCTGACCTCCTGATGGCTGAGGTCGAAGTACGTATCAAAAAGCAGGTCAAGCGCCACGGCCGGCGCGAAGACATGGGCGAGCTGGCGATTCAGTTTTCGTCAATGGACGAGCTCAATGGACTCATTGAACGGCTGCGCGGCGGCAACGGTCCGGGCAGCAGCAACGCGGGGCGGTGACGGGGGCGTCTGGACGTCTCCGGCCCTGCCGGCCTCGCCGCTAACCACCTGCTGTCCCTACGAGCGCAGCGCGGCAATCCATGCCTGCTGGGCAGCGGACTTCGGGCCCCTCCGACGCTGGGCGGTGGATTTCAGGGTGACAGGGGCCAGCGGAAAAAGGTCGTCAGTCAGGCGTGCCGGGCTCAGACCACCATCGGGGTCGACGCGCCGTCCATGGTCAGCACCACCCCGGTGACATAGCTGGCCTTGCTGGAGGCCAGAAACAGCACCACGTCGGCAATTTCGTGGGGGTGGGCGACCCGGCCCAGTGGTATTTTGCTCACTGCCCGCGCCAGGGCCTCGTCGGGGCTGACCTGCTGCAGCTGCGCGGCGACCTGCAGCCCGCGCTGCATCCGGTCGGTCAGGGTCAGGCCGGGGTTGATGGCGTTGACACGCACGCCGCGTGGGGCGTAGGCTGAGGCCAGTCCGCTACTGACCAGCATCAGGGCCGCGTTGGCAGCGCCTCCGGCCAGGTGCTCGGGGCTGGCGACCTTGCCGCCGGAACCAATCACGTTGATGATGACGCCAGCGCCCTGAGCGGCCATTTTCTTGACGACCAAGTCCATCATGTGCACATAGGTAAAAAACTTGGCGTTCATGGCGTCGTGCCAGGCGGCGGCGTTCAGCGCGTCTGGCGGTGTTCTTTTGGCCGCGCCAGCCGAGTTGACCAGCACGTCGACGCCGCCATGCGCCTGCTCGGCGCGGGCCAGTGCGGTAACGGCTTGCGCAGCGTCTTGCAAGTCGGCGGAGATGCCCACCGTCTGAGCTTGTGGGTGCAGGCGCCGCAGCTCAGCGACGGCCTCGTCCAAGTTGGCCTGGCTGCGCGAGACCAGGCTGACGCGTGCGCCTTCGGCTAAAAACCCCTGTGCGCAGGCCAGACCAATGCCTTTGCTGCCCCCCGTGATCAGCACATGCTGACCGTTCAATCCCAGATCCATCCGGTGGCTCCTGTTGCGCGCTGGCGTTTTGACGTGAAATTTAAAGCGAAAAAATCTTGCCCGGATTCATGATGTTCTTCGGGTCGAGTGCGCGCTTGATGGTGCGCATCATCTCCACTGCGCCGTCGCCGGCTTCGGTCACCAGGAAGTCCATCTTGTGCAGCCCCACGCCGTGTTCGCCCGTGCAAGTGCCCTCCAGACTCAGCGCACGGTGGACCAACTTTTGGTTGAGCGCCTCGGCGATTTCCCGCTCCTCGGGAATCTCGGGGTCAATCAGGTAGCCAAAGTGAAAGTTGCCGTCGCCCACATGGCCAACCAGAAAGTACGGAATGCCACTGGCGTCTACCTCAGCGACCGAGTCCAGCAGGCAGTCAGCCAGCCGTGAAATGGGCACGCAGGTGTCGGTCGAAATGGCGCGGCAGCCGGGACGCGATTGCAGGGCTGCAAAAAACATGTTGTGGCGCGCCGTCCATAAGCGGGTGCGCTCTTCGGGCGTGCTGGCCCATTCAAATGCCTGGCCGCCGTGGCCACTGGCAATTTCTTGCACCAGCTCGGCTTGCTCCTTGACGCTGCCCGGCGAGCCGTGAAACTCCATCAGCAAGAGCGGCTCTTCACGCAGGCCGAGCTTCGAATGGGCGTTGGCCATGCGCACCGCGTTGTGGTCAATCAACTCCACCCGAGCAATCGGCACGCCCATTTGAATGACTTCAATGGTGGTGCGAACTGCCGCCTCAATGCTCGGGAAGGAGCAGATAGCTGCCGAGATGGCTTCGGGCAGGGGGTAGATCTTGACGGTGATCTCGGTGATCACGCCCAGCGTGCCTTCACTGCCGACCATCAAGCGGGTGAGGTCGTAGCCGGCCGATGACTTCTTGGCCCGTGTGCCGGTGCGAATGATCTCGCCGCTGGCAGTGACCACCTCGAGCGCCAGCACGTTCTCTCGCATGGTGCCATAGCGGACGGCGTTGGTGCCGCTGGCGCGGGTCGCGCTCATGCCGCCCAGCGTGGCATCGGCGCCAGGGTCAATCGGGAAAAACAGGCCGGTGCTCTTGATTTCTTCGTTCAGTTGCTTGCGCGTCACGCCCGGCTGCACGGTCACCGTGAGGTCCTCGGCGTTGATCGACAGCACCTTGTTCATGTGGCTCATGTCGATGCTGATGCCGCCTTGCACGGCCAGTAGATGGCCTTCAAGCGAGGTGCCCACGCCAAAGGGAATGACCGGCACGCTGTACTGGCTGGCCAGCTTGACGACCTCGGCCACCTCAGTGGTGCTTTGCGCAAACACCACGGCCGATGGCGGCGGCAGGGCAAAAGACGACTCGTCCCGCCCGTGCTGCTCGCGCACCACCAGCGCGGTTGAACAGCGCTCGGCAAAGCGCGCCTTGAGCGCATCAATCAGCTCGGTAGGTGTTTCGCGCTGCTGTATCTCAGGCAGCAAGTGCTTGGGCAAAGGTGCGTTCATGGATGTCTCCGTGCAGGGGGATGCCAGTTTACGACGGCTGGGCCATGAGCGCTGTGCCGCGTGTGGCAGGGGCTGCGTGGGGGCGCGCCGCTACACTGATTGCCTTGCCCAGCTCCCCGCTGCTCAACCTTGCAGGCGGGGCCGATACCTTTGAACCCACTTAACGTCATGTCCAATCGCCTGACCCAGATCGCCACCCGCACCGGAGACAACGGCACCACCGGCCTGGGAGACAACACCCGTGTGTCCAAGGACAGCCTGCGCGTTCATGCCATGGGCGAGGTTGACGAGCTCAACTCCAACATAGGCGTTTTGCTGTGCGAAGAAATGCCGGGCGATGTGCGCGAGCTGCTGGTCGAGGTTCAGCATGAGCTCTTTAACCTGGGCGGCGAGTTGTCCATTCCGGGCTTTGAGCTGCTCAAGCCGCAGGCCGTGGCGCGTCTGGACAGCGCGCTGGAAAAGTACAACGCGACCCTGCCGCGCCTGCAGGAGTTCATCCTGCCGGCCGGCACGCGCGCGGCGTCGCTGTCGCATGTCTGCCGCACGGTGGCGCGCCGCGCCGAGCGTGCCGTGGTGGCGCTGGACCAGGCTGAAACGCTCAAGGAGGCGCCACGCCAGTACCTCAACCGGCTCAGTGATTTGCTGTTTGTGCTGGCGCGCGTGCTCAATCGCATGAACGGTGGTGATGACGTGTACTGGAAGAGCGAGCGCCTGGCGCGCGGTCAGGCCGATGAATCCTAAATCCGGCAGTTGGCCGCTGGTACCCGCATGCAGGGTCAAATGAATCAAAGCGTTTCACACGCGGCGCACCTCACCTCCTGGGTGAGAACGCTGCGTGGCCGCCGGTCTGCCGCTTCAGGCCGCTGGCGTTGTTGCTCGTACCAGCCGGACGTGGAGTCCTGCTGGCACTCGCGCCTAGCCAGTGACCGGCCTCGTCAGCCCCTCGGCCGCGCCCAACGGCCGAATTTAGTTTGATTTCCGCCGGCCAGGACTCCCTGGCCGTGTGCTGACTGTTACCTCTGGCCGAGCTGCTGGCGTAGCGCTTTGCGCTGCTAACCTGTGACGCATGGTTATCCCGGTCAAATGGTTCGCTACGGGCGGGTTGTCGCCGGCGCTGCTGATTGCCTTGGGCTGGACTGTCGGGCGCGGCCAGCCCGTGCTGGTGGCAACGGTCAGCCGCCAGGCCATCGTCCAGTCGATTGTGGCGACGGGGCGGGTGAACTCGGTGCTTCGCGTGGACCTGGGCGCCGAGGTGGCTGGCACCGTGGCCGAGGTGTACGTGCGGGAAGGCCAGCGTGTGCGCGCGGGGGATTTGCTTGTGCGCCTGTCGGACGCCGAGGCGCGTGCTTCGTTGCAACAAGCGCGCTCCGCGCTGGCCGAGGCGCGGGTGCGCCAGGCGCAACAAGTCGGGGTCAGCGCACCGGTTGCCTGGCAGGCGGCCAGTCAGGCCCAAGCGACCTACGTCGCGGCGGGCCGCGACCACCAGCGAGTCCATGAGTTGGTGGCGCAAGGCTTTTACCCGCGGCAAAAGCTCGACGACGCGCAACGCGCCCTGACCATCGCCCGCAGCGCCTGGCTGGCCACCCTCGTGCAGGCCGAGGCCAACCAGCCGCAAGGCGTGGAGCCGGTGCTGCTGGCTGCCCGTATCGACCAGGCGCAGGCTGCGCTGCAGATGGCCCAGGCCCGGCTGGCGCGGCTGGCGCTGCGAAGCCCAGCCGATGCGCTGGTGCTCAGTCGCCAGGTCGAGCCCGGCAGCATGGCGCAGCCGGGGCGGGTCCTGTTGTCGCTGGCGGGCGCTCAGGGCTTGCGGCTGGACACCTCGGTTGATGAAAAGTATCTGCATCTGCTGACGCTCGGCATGCGGGCGCAGGCGGTGGCCGACGCCTTTCCTGCTCAGCGTTTTGCCGCGCAGCTCAGCTATGTCGCGCCCGCGGTGGACCCGCAGCGCGGCGCGGTCGATGTGCGGCTGGCGGTCCCAGAGCCGCCGGCATTTCTGCGGCCCGACATGACGGTGTCGATTGAGTTGCTGGGGGGGACGCGCGCCAGTGCTTTGGTTCTCCCCGCGGGCGCGGTGCGCGACGCCGACCGCGCCGCGCCCTGGGTTTTGCAGATCGCCGGCGGGCGGGCCAGGCGTGTCGACGTCAAACTCGGTTTGCACGGCGTGGGCGCTGTGGAAATCACCGAGGGCTTGCGTGAAGGTGACATGGTCATACCCCCGACCGAAAAAGCCGTAGCCGGTGACCGCGTGCGGCCGGCCCCTGCGGCGGCGCACGCCAGGGGCTTTGAAGTGCCTTCTTTCATCCGTTAACGGCCAACCGACAGCGACCCGCCATGTCTGAACAAAGCCGCCGCGCACTGAGCCCCTGGGCTCGCCGGATGCCCTTCGAGCTGTTGCTGGCCTTGCGTTTTCTGAGCGAAGGCCGGATGCAGAGCAGCCTGATCCTGGCCGGTGTGACCGGGGGCGTGGCCGTCATTATTTTTCTGACCCAGCTCATTAACCAGCTGCAGGCCACCATCGTGGAGAGGGTCATGGGCTCGCAGCCGCATGTGGTGATCAAGCCGCTCGAAGAGGTCGCTCGCCGCCTGCCGCTGCCCGCTCAAAGCCCGGCAGTGGCGGCCCTGGTTCAGGCGCGTGAACAACGACTGCGCTCGGTGGACCAGTGGGAAAGCGTCGCGGCGCTGGCGGCCGGGACCGCCGGAGTGATGGCTGTCTCGCCCGTGGTCAGCGGCCCCGCCTTTGTCGCCCGTGGCGCCAGCAGCAAGAGCGTGGTCTTGCTGGGCGTGCGCCCCGAGGCCTACCGGCAGGTGGTGAAAATGGACAGCTACATGACGCAAGGGCGTTTTGACCTGAGCGGCAGCAGCACATTGCTGGGCACCGATCTGGCGCTGGATCTGGGCGTCACGGTGGGCGACAAGCTGCGCGTGACCACTGCCAGTGGCCGCAGCCAGACACTGGACATCACGGGCTTGTTTGACTTGGGCAACCGGGAGCTCAACCGGCGTTGGGTGTTTGTCACGCTCAAGCTCGCCCAGACCCTGCTGGACCTGCCGGGCGGGGTGTCGAATATCGACCTCACCGTCAGCGAGCTGTTTGGCGCCGACCGCGTGGCCGATGCGCTGCGCGCCCAGACGGGGCTCACGGTCGACAGCTGGATGCAGACCAACTCGGGGCTGCTCAGTGCGCTGTCTAACCAGACGGTGTCCAACAACCTGATTCGCAGTTTTGTGATTGCCATCGTGGCCTTGGGCATTTCCAGTGTGCTCGTGGTCAGCGTGGTTCAGAAGCGGCGCGAGATCGGCATCTTGCGCGCCATGGGCGCGGGCAGGCGCCGCATCATGGCGATTTTCTTGCTGCAAGGCTCGCTGGTTGGCCTGGCTGGTTCGGCGCTGGGTTCGGTGCTGGCGTACCTGCTGCTGGTCGTCTTCTCGCGCATCTTCAAGAGCCCCGACGGCAGCCTGATGTTCACCGCGCAGCTGGAGCCTGAACTGGTTCTGCTGGCCACCCTGGTGGCCTGCGGCGTGGGGCTGGGCGCGGCGCTGGTGCCGGCGCGCAGTGCGGCCCGCATGGACCCGGTGCAGGCTATCCGCAGTTGAGCCGCCTGTGAGCAGGACACTAGCCGAACATGAGCCGCAGATGCCGCCCATGAGCATGGCTACCTCGCCAGCTGGGCTCATCTTGCGCCTGCGTGATATTCGCAAAAGCTACAACATCGGCACGCCGGTGGAGACCGAAGTGCTGCACGGCATCACCTTGTCGCTCAAAGAAGCCGAGTTCGTGGCGCTGCAGGGGCCTTCAGGTTCGGGCAAGAGCACGTTGCTCAACATCATTGGCCTGCTCGAGCCGGCGACCTCGGGCGAGCTGGTGGTCGCGGACCGCCCGGTGCAGTCCCTGGATGATGCTGCGCTGACGGCCTTGCGCGGTCAGGCGATTGGTTTTGTCTTTCAGTTTCATCACTTGCTGCCCGCTTTCAGTGCGCTGGAAAATGTCCTGCTGCCGTCCATCATTGCCCGTGGGCGCGTCACACCCGAGGCGCAAGCGCTGGCGCTCGAGCTGTTGGCGCGGGTGGGGCTCAAGGGTGCGGAGTACAAGCGCCCGGGCGAGTTGTCGGGCGGCATGCAGCAGCGGGTAGCGATCGCACGGGCCCTGTCGCAACAGCCTCGGCTGATCCTCGCCGACGAGCCCACCGGCAACCTCGATACGGTCTCAGCCAATGAGGTCTTTGCGCTTTTGCGCGAGTTCAATCAGGCGCATGGCAGCGCCTGCCTGATCGTCACCCACGATCAAGGCCTGGCAGCGCGCTGCGACCGCGTGATCGAATTGGTGGATGGGCGTGTGACAGGCGGTGAGGGAGGCGTCCCCTAGCCTGGTATGGGTACGCGCCGCGCAGGCTCCATCGTCAATTTCGCTTCCATCGCGGTCATTCGTTCCTCGCCGCTGCATGCCTATGGGCCGGTGAAGGCGGCGATCCTGAAACTCACAGAGCACCTCGCTACGGAATGGGGGCCCAAAGGCCTTCGCGTCAACTGCGTATCCCCCGGCCCGGTGCTGACTCCCCCCATGCATCATGCAATCGACAAGGGCCTGCGCGATCGCAAGCGCATGGAGGCAACGCCAGCCAACGGGCGCATCGTGCTGCCCAGGGAGGCGGCGCTTTCGGTGGCCTTCCTGCTATCGGACAACGCGAGCGCTGTGACCGGCGTCAATCTTCCGGTCGACAACAGCTCGCTGGTAACCGACGCATGGGCGTTTTTCGGGGGCTTGCGGCCGCAGACCTGAACCGCGAAACGCCGAATGCGGTTGGCCTTGACGCCAGCTTTGATCCGCTTCTGGGGCATGACGGCGATCATTTCGTCATAGGCCCGTTTTTGAAACCGATAGGAAAGCCGGGTCTCCAAGTCATGTCTACTGGTTGACGTCAATGACGTTGGCTGGCGCCGGTTAGCGGCCTACACCGAGCGGGTCCGGGGGGTAGGGCTACCGTTGAGTCTGCGAATAGGAATCGAAGGCGCCGTCGCAGGACCTGGGTTATCCGCCTTGCCAAACCGTCCTCAGGGAAGCTATGCTTTCGCGCTGTCTGCGTTGCATGCATTGGGCATGCGTTTTTGCGCGGACCCGTTTCACCACCACACTACATGTCCTCCGCCGTCAAGATCTTCCAGGGCCGGTTTGGACGTGTCGCATTACTCGACATGTCTGCACCCCTGGTCGGTCATGCCCATCATCACTGCCACATCCTGATCAAGGTCGGCGGGGTCGATGGTGCATTTCGCGTGCGCGGCGAGTTGTCCCCACTGACTGACGATACCGCTGTGCTGGTCAACGCCTGGGAGCATCACGCCTACGAGCACAAGGCTCCTCCCGGAGAGCGTACGCTCATACTTGCCTTGTACATCGAGCCCGCATGGTTAGCCGAAATACAACGTTCTTTGGCCTTATCGGGTCATCCGCGTTTTTTCCCGCAATCCACGGTGCAACTCAATGCAGCTACGCGCAAGAATGTCGAAGAGTTCGTGCTTGAGCTTTGGTGGAACGACGAGGTCTCCCCAGGTCGCCTGGAGAATTTGCTGTTCGAGCTGGTTATCGAGGTTATCGACCAGTTCTCGGGTTGGCGTGATCTGGTCAGCCTCTTGCGAAATCGTCCACCTGCCTCCTTGGACCCGCGTATTCGCCAGGCCATTGCGATGATGAAGCAGGACGTGGCTCGCGAGTTAGACGTTCACGCTCTTGCGCTTCAGGCCGGGCTCTCGCGGGCGCACTTCTTCACCCTCTTTCACAGAGACACAAAAGTCACGCCGCTGGTTTATGCCAATGTGCTGCGCTTTGAGGCGGCTGTGCACCGCCTCACAGAAGGACGCGATGCCGTCGGCGATATTGCTACTGATCTGGGGTTTTCTGCGTCCAGCCATTTCACACGCTTTTTCCGAGCCCACTTAGGCATCACGCCCACCGACTACCGTCGCAAGGTCAATCTTTTCGACGCCCCTGCTGACAAATCCACCTTGCTCTGACCCCCAAAGTCAATGGCTTGACCATTGGTTTTGGGGGTTAGGACAGCCTAGGGGACTTTCAGTTCTAGGCGCCTTCCCCCTCTCGCATTGATTGCGAACATCAGAGCTTCTTTCTTGGGCAGACAAGCGCTCGTACTTCAAAGTTACCAGACGATTGGGATGAATTTCAAACCAGATGGTTCAACGCCAGACCTAAGGGTTAGTGGGTTTGAGGGCTTTTCCTGACACTTGTTCTAACAAAACAGGTGTGCTCGAGATGAGCACCAGGAGATAGATTTGCGAGCAGTCCAAACCACGGCCTCCGATGCCGCGCCCTTCTTGGGCCAACGTCTGCAACGGCTGGAAGACCATGCCCTGCTGAGCGGTCGCGGTACATACGCCGATGACCTGGGCGTAAAACCCGGCACCCTGCAAGCCGCAGTGCTGCGTTCGCCGCATGCGCATGCTCAACTCAAGCGTTTGGACGCCAGCGCCGCTCTGCGCTTGCCGGGTGTCCGTGCAGTGCTCACCGGGGAAGATGTGCAGCTTTGGGCTCAGCCCTTCGTTGTTGGCGTCAAGCAACCCATGCAGCACTGGGCGCTGGCCGTGGATAAGGTTCGTTATGTGGGCGAGCCGGTTGCCGTGGTGGTAGCGCAGGACCGCTACATTGCGGAAGACGCGCTTGATTTGATACGCGTCGATTACGAGGCACTGCCCGTATTGGTAGAAATTGAGGCGGCCTTGGCCGACGGCGCTGTACTTCTGCACGAGGTCGTAGGCTCCAACGTGGTTTCCGAGCGGCACTTCAGCTACGGCGAACCCGACGCCCAATTTCCAGATAGCCAGCGCATCAGCACCACGGTTCATTACGCGCGTAACAGTTGCTCGCCGATAGAGTGTGCAGTGGTGATTGCTGAGTATCTGGGCGAAGATGAGGGCTACGACGCCACCTCTAACTTCATGGGCCCTTTCTCGCTGCATGCGGTGATGGCCCTGGCCCTCAAAGTGCCGGGTAACAAGTTGCGCCACCGGGTGCCACGCGATTCTGGGGGCAGTTTCGGCGTCAAGCAGGCAGTCTTCCCCTATGTGGTGCTAATGTGCTTGGCCGCTCGAAAGGCCGGTGCGCCGGTGAAGTGGGTCGAGGACAGATTGGAGCACCTGAGCGCAGCCACCTCGGCCACAGCCCGGTTGGCCAGTGTCGCCGCAGATGTGCGTTCAGACGGCCGAATTCTGGCCCTCCACTGGGACCAGATCGACGAAGTCGGCGCTTACCTTCGCGCCCCTGAGCCGGCCACCTTTTACCGCATGCATGGTTGTCTCACCGGTGCCTATGACATAGCCAATCTCCGGGTGCGTAACCGGGTGGTAGTGGTTAACAAAACTCCCACCGGGCTGGTGCGTGGTTTTGGCGGTCCTCAGGTCTACTACGCTCTGGAGCGGTTGATGGATCGCATCGCTGTGACTCTTCGGCTTGATCCTGTCGCGCTGCGCCGGCTCAACTTTGTGCGTGCTGAACAGTTTCCCTATCGCGCTCCTGCCGGTGCACTCCTGGACTCTGGAGACTATGCGCGCCTGACCGAGCGCGTCCTTGCCGCAGCAGGCGAGCAGCAGCTCTATGAGCGCCAGAGGGCTGCTCGCGCGGCTGGTCGCCTCTACGGCGTCGGGGTCGCGGCGATTGTGGAGCCCTCGGTCTCCAATATGGGTTACATCAGTACCGTGCTCACGCCTGAGCAGCGCGCCAAGGCTGGCCCGAAGAATGGCGCCATTGCCAGTGCTACCGTGGCCGTGGACCTGCTGGGCGGAGTCAATGTCACCATTGCCTCCGCCCCTGCAGGGCAGGGTCACATGACGGTCTGCGCTCAAGTGGTGGCCGACGTGCTGGGCCTGCAGCCCGGCCAGGTGGTGGTCAACGTCGAATTCGACACGGCCAAGGATGCATGGTCGGTGGCCGCCGGCAACTACTCCAGCCGCTTTGCCGGCGCCGTGGCTGGGGTGGTGCACATGGCAGCGTGCAAGCTACGCGACAAGCTCGCCCTGATCGCAGCTGACCAATTTAGCTGTGCGCCAGAGTCGGTCGTGTTCGAAGGCGGCAAGGTCTATGACCGCACTCACCCCCAAGTGCGCCAGCCGTTCACGCGCTTAGCAGCTAACCCGCACTGGGCGCCAGCTCTTTTGCCTCAGGGTGTCAGTCCCGGGTTGCGCGAAACTGCCTTTTGGACGCCGGAGGTGCTCAGCGCCCCCGACGAAGCCGACCGCGTCAACACCTCGGCCGCTTACGGTTTCGTGTTCGATTTGTGTGGTCTGGAGGTCGACCCCGACACCGGTGCCGTGCGGATCGATCGCTACATCACCGGGCATGACGCGGGGCGTCTGCTCAACCCGGCACTGGCCGACGGCCAGATTCAGGGGGCCTTTGCCCAGGGCCTGGGCGCTGCACTGTTTGAGGAGTTTCGCTACGGTGGTGACGGTAGCTTCCAGTCTGGCACGCTGGCCGACTACCTCATGCCCACCGCCTGCGAGACCCCCGACCCGGTGATCGTCCATCAGGAGACCCCCTCGCCTTTTACCCCGCTGGGGGCCAAGGGCCTGGGTGAGGGCAACAACATGAGCACCCCGGTGTGCATTGCCAATGCCTTTGCCGATGCACTGCGGCCGCACCAGGATCTGGAAGATATTCGCTTGCCGCTGAACCCGGGGCGTGTGCTTGACTTGTTGCAAACCGCTGACCCTTCGCCAAAGAACACCCTGCGGCCCACGCTGGCGTTGCCTGCTGGTGAGGGGCTGGCGCTACAGGCGCAGGGCGTGGTGGATATCAAGGCCTCACCGGAGCGGGTTTTTGCTGTGTTGCTCGACCCGGCGGCGCTGGCGAGTGTGATTCCTGGCTGCCATTCACTGCAGTCCAGTGGACTCAACCGATACCGCGCTGATGTCACCGTGGGCGTTGGATTGGTCAAGGCCCGTTACGAAGCTGAGATCGTCTTCTCAGACATCGATGCCCCGCGTAGCCTGCGCCTTGCCGGTAGCGGCCGCTCATCAATTGGCACGGGCACGGGTGATGGTCTGGTCACCCTGGAAGCGACGGCCGCAGGCACCCGACTGAGTTATGACTATCGCGCCCAGGTTGGCGGTAAGGTGGCCATGGTGGGGAGCCGCATGCTCGAAGGCGCGGCGCGAATCATCGTTGCGCAATTGTTCGAATCTCTGGGACAGCAGGCTGGCGGCGCTGCGGCGCCTGTTTGGTGGCGCCGCATTCTTCGTTTTTTAGGGGTGCAAGCATGAAGCCTGCTGCGTTTGACTATGTGCGCGCCGACAGCGCCGAGGTAGCCTGCGACCTGTTGACGCAGTATGGCGATGAGGCCCGCATTTTGGCTGGTGGCCAGTCGCTGATGGCGGTACTCAATATGCGCCTGGCGCAGCCCGCGCTGTTGGTGGATATTTCCCGCAGCAACTCTTTGTCGACGATTGAAGTGCGTGATGGCCAACTCGAAGTAGGCGCGGCCGCTACCCAGGCCGCGCTAGAGTGGCGCACCACGCTGGCCAATGAGCTTCCGCTGCTGCCTTTGGTTTTTCCGCACATCTCCCATTTCCAGATTCGCAACCGCGGCACGGTGTGCGGTTCGGTGGCGCACGCTGACCCTTCGGCCGAGTTGCCACTGTGCTTGATTGCTCTGAAGGGCAGCGTGGTGCTGCGCCGCGGTAAGCGACAGCGCGTACTGACTGCCGATCAGTTTTTCACGGGGATGCTGACTACTGCAAGGGCCAGCGACGAGCTGTTGCAGGCTGTTCGCTTCCCGCTGGCTCAGCCACAGCAGGGGTTTGGCTTTCGCGAGTTCTCACGCCGTCATGGCGACTTCGCAGTCTGCGCGGTAGCGGTCGTAGCCCATGCCCACGGTCTGCGAGTGGCTGTGGGCGGCGTGGCCGACCGGCCCATGGTGCGCGAATGGCCACTGCTGGAGGGTAGTGCGCTGGACGATGCGCTGAACGAATTCGCCTGGGCACTAGAGGCCCGGGATGACGCGCAGATCAGTGCGGCCGCGCGCCGTCACATGGTGCGCCGATTAGGGCGCCAGGCGGTCGAACAGGCAAGGACACACTTATGACATCTGACATCCTCGGCCGGGCAAAACTACACCCGGTGACCATTGAAATCAACGGCCGCATGCGCCAGGGTCATGCCACGCCGCGCACCTTGCTAACCGATTACCTGCGCAACGAGCTCGGGCTGACTGGCACCCATGTGGGCTGTGAGCACGGTGTGTGCGGCGCCTGTACGGTGCACCTCGAAGGCGTCGCCTGCCGCGCCTGCCTGACGCTGGCAGTACAGGCGGATGGCCGACGGGTCGACACGGTAGAGGGCTTGGCTGGCGAGGGTGGCGTGCTGTCCGAGTTACAGCTCGCCTTCAAGCGCCACCATGCCTTGCAATGCGGCTTTTGCACCGCTGGGATTCTGATGTCCAGCGTCGATTGGCTGGCGCGCTTGCGCGCACAGGGTCGTGAACCCAACGAGCAGGAGGTTCGCGAAATGCTCTCGGGCCACCTGTGCCGTTGTACCGGCTACACACCCATCGTGAAAGCCTTGATGGAGGTCGCGCATGCTTGATCTTGGGCGGACCTTTTTGCAGAGCGTAGAACGTGCGCCTTTGGCCACCGCCATCGTTGATGGCGAGCAACGCCTGACCTACGCGCAGTGGGCCGGCAAGGTTGGCGCAGTCCAGCGCGGCCTTGAAAATTTGGGCTTGCGAGCCGGTGACCACCTTGTGTCGCTCTTGCAAAATCGCATGGAAGCAGCAACGCTGCATTGGGCCTGTCAGTTCGCTGGCATCGTGATGACGCCGTTGAACTGGCGCGCCAAGCCTGAGGAAATAGTGCATTGCCTGCAGGACTCCGGCGCGTGCGTACTGGTGTACGAAATGGTGTGCGCAGAGGCGGTCGATGAAGCAATAAAAGTTCAGCCGGCAACGCTGGTCTTCGTTGGCAAAGGTGATGCCGCTGGGACCCCGTATCTGGCCTGCTTTGCCGGCGATTGTGGGCCATTGCCGAAGGCTCATGCACAGGACCTCTCGCTGATGCTCTATACCTCTGGCACGACGGGCGCACCGAAGGGTGTGCCGCGCCGCCAACGCGCTGAGCGCGTGGCCGCGCTTGCCCATGTGGCGCAGAACCAGTACGGCTACGGCGAGCGCACGCTAGGCGTTATGCCGCTGTACCACACCATGGGCGTGCGTTCGCTGCTGACGCTGGCTTTGGTCGACGGGTGCTTTGTTTGCATGCCGCGCTTTGACGCTGCGCAGGCCTTGCGCAGCATCGCGCAAGAAAGCATTACGCACCTGTACCTGGTGCCCACGCTTTACCACGATCTGCTGGCCCATCCTGCGTTCGCCAACACCGACATCGCCTCGGTGCGTCGCCTGGGCTTTGCTGGCGCACCCATGCATGATGCCTTGCTGCTGCGTTTGCAAAAGGCTTTCAAGCCAGAGCTGTTTGTCAATCACTACGGTAGCTCGGAGATCTACACCTTTTCGATCAACCAGGACGCGGTGGCCAAGCCTGGCTCAGCAGGACGTGCCGGCATCAACACGCGGCTTCGCGTGGTTGCACTGGACGGCAGGTCGGTAAATGCCCCAACTGTGCCGATGGAGGAAGGGCAAATCATTGCCGATCTTCTGTCCGATGAGGCCTTTGAGGGATACCACAACCGACCTGATGCCAACATCAAGAGTCTTCGTGAAGGTTGGTACTTCACCGGCGACACCGGTTATGTAGACCATGACGGCGACCTATTCGTTACTGGCCGGGTTGACGACATGATCATCAGCGGAGGCGAGAACATATCGCCGGTAGATATCGAATCTGTGCTCTCGCTGCACCCAGCAGTAGACGAGGTGGCCGTGGCTGGCTTGAAGGACGAGCGCTGGGGTCAGCGCGTGGTGGCATTCGTCAAGCGCAAGCACAGCGTTTCGCCTGAAGGTCTAGACCAGCACTGTTGCACCTCTGACCTGGTGAACTTCAAGCGCCCGCGGGAGTACGTATTTGTTGACGAGATTCCAAAGTCTCCTGTGGGCAAGGTGCTGCGACGCAAGCTGATTTCCGGCGAATACATCCCCGAATCAAGACCTGCTCATCCGATTTGATCCGTTCTCTTTTGTCTCAACTTCCTAACAGGAACTCCATGAAACTTTCCGAGCTGCAACACCCCGCCGTCACCATCAACGGCCAACTCGATGGCTTTCGCGTCGACATCGATGAGGCGCGCATGCGTGCCGACATCGTGCTTGACCGCCCCCCGTTCAATGTCATCAGCATGCTCCAACGAGAGCAGTTGCGCATCACCTTCGAGGCGCTTGATGCCAACGATTCGGTCCGCGTGATCGTGCTGCGCTCGGAGGGTGAACACTTTTCAAGCGGGGGGAATATCAGAGGCTTTCTGGAAGCCACGCCCGAGCATGTCTCTAAACTTGCTTGGAACATTGCCGCCCCTGCGCGTTGCAGCAAACCGGTGATTGCTGCTAACCGCGGCTATTGTTTTGGCGTGGGGTTTGAGATCTCGCTGGCTTGCGACTTTCGACTGGTCACCCCTACTACCCTGTATGCATTGCCCGAGCAGAAGTTGGGTCAGATTCCAGGCTCGGGCGGTTCCGCCCGCCTGCAGAAGATGGTGGGTATCACACGCACCAAGGATATCGTGATGCGATCGCGGCGCATCCCCGGTCAGCAGGCCTACGACTGGGGTGTGGCGACCGATATCGTTCCATACAACGAATTAGAGCGGGCCACCGACCAACTGGTCGATGAACTGCGTTCGTTCTCGCCGCTGGCTCAGCGCACAGCTAAAAAACTGCTTAACGACACCGAGGACTCGACGCTGGCGGTAGCTATCGAGCTGGAAGGTCATTGCTACTCGCGCCTGCGCAGCTCCTCTGATTTTCGCGAAGGCGTTGAAGCCTTCCATGACAAGCGTGCCCCTAAGTTCGTCGGCCTATAAGCCGGCGGAATTTCCCTCAACGTGACAACAGACTCGAAGGAGACAAGAAATGACCATGAAATTGATTCCCGCCTTGATCGCTACCACCGCTTTCAGTTTAAGTGCATACGCCCAGACGGGCCCCGTCCGTATTGGTGTGGTCACGCCGCTGTCAGGCACTTATGCAGGCATCGGTCAACAGGTGAAGTGGGGCCTCGACTTGGCCGCCAAGGAGATAAACGCCAGCGGCGGCGTGATGGGCCGACCGATAGAGTTGATGTATGAAGACGAGGAAGCCAACCCCGCGGTGGCGGTGCAGAAGGCCGAGAAGCTTTTCCAGGTTGGCAAGGTCGACTTCCTGACCGGTACCGTGAACTCCGGCGCTACGCTGGCCGTAGGTCAGGTTGCCGAGCGTAACGACCGACTGATCGCGACCACCGTTTCCTTTGCCGACTCGATCACGGCGGAAAAATGTTCGCCCAACGTGTTCCGAGTAAATGCCCGCGCTGGTATGCAGTCCGCTGCACTGGCTGACTGGATGGCCGCCACCAAGCCCAATGCAAACGTGTTTTATCTGGGTCCGGACTATGAGATGGGTCGAAGCACTGTGGCCGCATTCAAGTCGGCCGCTGAGGCTAAAGGTGCAAAAACAGTAGGCGAGGTATTCGCACCACTGGACAACAAAGACTATTCGCCGTTCTTCGGTCAGATGCGCTCGGCTCGCCCAACCGTGGTTTACACCTCGGTGGCCGGTAATGACACGGTACGCCTATTCACGCAAATGGCTGAGTTCGGTCTGAACCGAAATGTGCAGGTGGTAGGCGCTTCGGGGACCGTGACTTCACAGAACCTAACGGCTATCGGTAAGTCTGCTGATGGTTTCGTGACCGGAGTGGGCTACTCACCCAACATTGACAGCGCGGACAACAAGAAATTCGTTGCCAGCTTTGAGGCCGCTAACAAGGCCCAACCCGACCTGTACGGTGCTGATAGCTATGGGGTACTGTTCTTTTATAAGGCCGCGGTCGAAAAAGCAAAGAGCACGGATACCGACAAGGTGCGCGCAGCCATGCGTGGCCTGCAGTGGGCCACACCGCAGGGCTTGAAGGTCATGCGTGCTGGTGATCACCAGGCTATGCAGGACATGTACGCAGTACGCGTTAATGGCGGGAAGTTCGAAATCGTCGGCAAGGTGACAGCCAATTCGGCTATTGGCCCCGACACCTGCACCAAGTTTTAAGGAAACACCATGACAGATTCTCTGGAGTGGCTGCAGTTTGTGCTGGCGCCACAGATGATCAATGGCCTGTCCATTGGGGTCGCCGTGGTGCTGATGGCGCTGGGTCTGACCATCATCTTTGGACTACTTGACGTCATCAATATGGCGCATGGGGAGTTCTACGCCATAGGTGCCTATCTAGCGGTGGCTTTGCTGAGTCTGGGGCTGTCGTTCTGGTGGGCCTTAGCGCTCACACCGTTGGTTATGGCGGCGCTGGGTTATGTCACGGAGCGCGGGCTTATCCAGCGTGTCTTTCACAGCAAAGATCGCCACACGCTAACGCTGTTGCTAACTTTTGGCATGGCTATCGTGCTGGAGGACGTGCTCAAAATCATGTTCGGGGCCAATCCGATGCGTATCGAGACCCCCATTTCAGGGGGCACTGATCTGGCGGGCTTGTTCTTCCCAAACTATCGGCTCTTCGTCATGGCCTTGGGTGGGTTGGTGATTGCTGCGGTCTGGCTGATGGTGTTCCGTACCTCCTTGGGGGCCATTGTGCGTGCGGCGGCGTTTGACCGCCACATGAGTGCCTCGCTAGGGGTGCCGGTCGGGAAGGTGTATGCAGCTACTTTCGCTTTTGGAGTGGCGTTAGCCGGAATCGCAGGGGTGCTGCTCGCGCCCATTTACTCGGTGTTCCCCACCATGGGGCGGGACTTCGTGCTTATCGCCTTCAGCGTGGTGATCATTGGTGGCATGGGCTCTATCAAGGGCGCAGTGATGGCGGGTTTGTTGCTCACGCAGGTGCAGTCCATCTCCAGCCTGTTCATTTCCCCCGTATGGAATGACCCTCTTCTCTTTGGCATCATGGTGCTGGTTCTGATGTGGCGTCCTCAGGGCTTGTTTGGAAAGCTGGGCCATGCTTGACTCGTCCATTTCCAGCAAAGCTGTACGGTGGCTCGCCACTTTTTTCTTCGTTGGCGCGCTCTGCTTTGCCGCCTTTGCGCTGTTATTGGGTGACGTGTTCTTCCTGCGTCTGGCCACTGAGGCGTTGATTTTTGGTGGCCTGGCTTTATCGGTGGACCTGCTGCTGGGCGGTGTGGGCCTGCTACCGCTAGGCCAAGCCTTGTTCTTCGGCTTGGGTGCCTATGTCTCTGCGCTGGTACTCAAGGAATGGCACGCTTCATTCTGGCTGGCTTTGGGTGCGGCTTTACTGGTAAGTGCTTTTGCGGGGTTAGCGGGCGGTGTCATCGCCATCCGTGCCAAAGGGGTGTACTTCGCACTGATCAGCTTTGGACTGGCCCAGGTACTTTCCAAGGTTGTGTTCAACACCCGGGAGTTGGGTGCCTCAGATGGCATCATCGGTGTGCCGCATGCCAGCGTGGCTCCCGGCCTGAACTCAGGTGACTCGGGGGGCTTTTTCCTGGTCACCTTAGCACTCATCTTTGCCTTGTACGTAGGACTGCGTTACCTGATGGATACCCCGCTGGGACGTCAGCTTTCTGCTATCCGTACCAATGAGCACCGCGTTGCCTTTTTAGGATTCAGTGCCTGGCGTTTCAAGTTGCTAGCCTTTGTCGGTGCGGCTTGCATTGCCGGCTTGAGTGGCGCGCTCTACCCGATGCTGCGTGGATTTGTCTCGCCTGAGTTGATGTTCTTTCAAGTCTCGGGCAATGCAGTGATCAACGTCATTGTTGGTGGCACCGGGACTTTGATTGGGCCGCTGTACGGGTCGGCCTTGCTCACTGGGCTACGTTCGGTGGTGGGGTCTTACACCATGCACCACCAGATCGTCATTGGTCTGCTATTTGTGGTGGTGGTCATCATGTTTCCGCGTGGCCTGATGGGCTTTCTCATACCCCTTTTGCAAAGGCGAATGGACGCCCGACAGGCCCCGGCCAAGGGAGAATTCTGATGCAGTCCATCGTCAGTGTGCGTGGTTTGGGGGTGCGTTTTGGGGCCCTTCAGGCGGTCAACGATGTGAGCTTTGATGCTCAGCGCGGCAAGATAACGGCCGTCATTGGACCCAACGGGGCCGGCAAGAGCAGTTTGTTCAACCTCATCAGTGGAGCGATCGTGCCCTCGGCCGGTCAGGTGCTGTTCGAGGGTCAGGATGTCACAGGCGCCTCGCCAGACAAGATGTTACGCGCGGGCTTGGCGCGCTCTTTCCAGATCACCAACCTATTCTTCGAGTTGTCGGTGCGTGAGAACCTTCGCCTCGCAGCCCAATTTCTCGAGAAAGGGCGCGGCTGGTTGCAGCCAGTGGCCACCAGCGTCCACGCTCTGGCGCGGGTGGATGAGCTCATCGTGCAGTTCTCTCTGCAGTCCAAGGCCGACGAATTGGCTGGCTACCTTTCACATGGCGAGCAGCGTCGGTTGGAAATTGCGGTTTCGCTAGCGGCTCGACCGCGCCTGCTGTTGTTGGACGAGCCCACCCAGGGCATGAGTCATGCTGACACTCAGGAAACCGAGATCCTGATCCGCAGCTTAGCGGTCGAGCACGGGCTGAGCATCCTGCTTGTGGAACACGACGTGGATCTGGTGATGAACTTGTCAGACCATGTGGTGGTCATGCACCAGGGTCAGAAACTGGCTGAGGGAGCGCCAGCCGAGGTCCGCGGTAACGCCATCGTGCAGGCAGCTTACTTTGGCAAAAAACAATAGGACTCCACATGCTCGAACTACGCGATGTACATACCCACTACGGCTTGAGCCATGTGTTGCAAGGCATCGACCTGCACGTTGGTCAGGGCGAAGTGATCGGCCTCTTTGGGCGCAATGGCGTCGGCAAGACCACCGTAATGAAGACCATCGCTGGCTGGGTTCAGCCCTCCCAGGGAAAAATACATTTTGAATCTCGGGCCTTGACTGGCGTGACGGCAGACCAGGTCAGCCATCTGGGCATTGGTTTCGTACCAGAGGACCGACGTATTTTTCCTGGCCTGACGGTAGAAGAGAACCTTGGCCTGGGATTCATGCAGGCACCGGGTGTGAGCAGAGCGGAGCGGCAGAAAAAATTGGAGGCCATTTACACGCGTTTTCCACGCCTGGCCGACCGTCGGCGTCAAATGGGGACCACTTTGTCGGGGGGCGAGCAGCAGATGCTGGCCATTGCCCGCGTACTAACAGGGGCACCCAAACTTCTGCTGATCGACGAGCCTACAGAGGGTCTGGCGCCGATGATTGTTGAAGATATTTTCGCCCTCATGCGAGAGTTGGCGGAGTCCGGGATCTCGATATTGCTGGTGGAGCAAAATGTGCACCTAGCCTTAGGGTTGACGGATCGCTTTTACTTGGTCGAGCGCGGCCAGATCACCCTTGCTGGCAGCGCGCATGAAGATAGTGCCCGCACCGAGCTGATCGAGCGCATCAGTGTCTAGCGGTTGAAGTGTTGAACTGACCAGATGTGAATTGAGCGTGATTGACTCTGGGCCGCCTCATAGCTCTCGTGACGACCCGAAATAGCCATGGAAATGGTCAGGTTCCCGCCTAACTGCCTGCGGCACGGTACAGCACAGGGTCCGTCCCCGTGTGGGGCACGCCCGCATCGTAATAATTCGACAATGTTGGCAAAAAGAAATGACAATTGCAAGTCGATTGGTATTGCTAAAGTGAATTCCCCAAAACAAAGAGGAATTAGCAATCATGGTTACCTACACAAATAAATTTCGGGCGGCTACTGTTCAAGCAGAGCCTGTATGGTTTGATGCAGCAGCTACGGTGGAAAAAGCTATAGGACTGATAAAGGAAGCTGCTGGCAACAATGCCCAGATCATTGCCTTTCCAGAAGTGTTTATTCCTGGCTACCCATACCATATTTGGCTCGATAGCCCATTCGCGGGAATGGGTAAGTATGCGGTGCGCTATCACGAACAATCGCTGCCAATAGACAGCCCGCTGATCGTTCGACTCAGAGATGCAGCACGTGCAAACAATATTTGCGTTGTGATCGGTTTCAGCGAACGTGATGGCGGCACCCTCTACATGAGTCAAATCATTATTAATGAACAGGGGAGTATCGTCGCCCACAGAAGGAAGTTAAAACCTACCCATGTGGAACGAACTGTTTTCGGCGAAGGTGACGGGTCAGACATTGCCGTCTATGACTTGCCTATCGGCCGTGTCGGCGCCTTGAATTGCTGGGAGCATTTTCAAACCTTGACAAAATATGCAATGTACGCGATGCATGAACAAATACACATTGCCGCGTGGCCCGGAATGTCGCTCTACCAACCTGAAGTTTATGCTTTCAGTTCCGAAGCGCAATCTGTCGCGACTCAAATGTATGCAATGGAAGGGCAAACCTTCGTACTGTGCTCTACACAGGTCGTAGGAAAAAATGCGCATCAATTCTTCTGTGAATCTCCCATGCATGAAAAGCTAATTGGATACGGTGGGGGATTTGCGCAGATATTTGGTCCCGACGGTCGGGCGTTAGCGGATCGACTACCTGGCGATGCAGAGGGCATACTGTACGCAGATATCAACCTTGCTGAAATTGCAATGGCAAAGCAAGCCGCCGACCCCGTGGGTCACTATTCGCGACGTGACGTATTTACTCTACTCTTTAACGACCAACCTCTTGGACCCGTAAAGCGTCACAAGGACATAACCGAAGCCTCATCGCTTGAGCGAGCTTTGCCCCAGACAACGGTGAGCGCGCCAAGTTTGCAGCTCAGGGCCTCCGATCTCCAAATTCCAAAATCACCCGCGGTACATGAGAATATCGAAAGCGAACGATAGAATCGATGCGTTGCGAGCTCTTAAGTAGTTCGTTCAGAACGGCGAACGGATGACGAGTTTCATTTTAAGGCAACAACGTAAGCCTCTTTCCATCAAGGATGGGGCTTACGTAAATTTAAATAAATATATTGAGGAAGCGTAAAACTAGATATGGGGAAAAGGCCAATAGGCGAGAATATAAATAAGATATGTTCGATCCGACGGCGTCAGTTTTCAGGAAATTATTAAATTTTACGTCTCAGTAGGACTTGATCAGGCCGCATAAATGCCCCCCTTTGGATCCTTGGGGAAATGGTGAGAATACCCTCTTTTCTATAGTTCAAATTTCGATATCTGAGTAAATTAACCATGTTACATTTGCGCGGCTCCGAATCTGAAGTTCACTCTGCGGCGATCCCGGGGGATGCAAGGCTCATCTATAGTTCAAACGAACTTCCAAGCCGTGACCGCATCGCTATATGGAATGAAGTAGTATGGCGCAATTATGTTCCGCTGCAAATAAAGATCGCACCCCATGATGACTTTGCGGGGCAGGTCGCACTAACGCAGCTTGGTGGAGTGCGAGTAGTGACCTCTGGATCCAGAGCGCAGTGCATAACTCGGACACCCAAGCTCATCGCGCAGGACAGTGAGGATTACTTAATGCTCGGTCTCCAGCTGAAGGGCGCTGCGATTATTGAGCAACATGAAAAACAAGCGCAATTGCAGCCGGGCGATTTCGTTTTTTGGGATACACGTAAACCCTACACAATTAATTTTCCGAGCGATTGGGAAATGATTGTTTTTCAGTTTCCAAGAAGCGCATTAACTTTCACTACCAAGAGCATCGATTCATTTACAGCCTTGACTTTTCACGGGCAAAAAGGCGTACCAAGAATTGCCTCCAGACTGCTCATGGGTATCGCTGATGAGGCTCGTTACCAATCATTCGAGCACGACACTCCCCTCTTGGAGCACACGCTGGGGATATTAGACTTCTGCATAGGTCACAAGTTAACTGATTGCGAGTTAACACCCAGATATAACGAAGTACTGCTTAGGCGAATAAATAGCTATATAGCTGCTAATTTACAGAACCCTCAACTATCCGCAATAGAAATAGCGCAAGCGCATGGACTATCAGTGAGTCAGCTTTATAGAGTTTTTCAAAGTCAGCGCTCGACAGTTGGTGACCATATTCGACAACGACGACTTGATCGAATTAAATATGAACTAATCAACCCAGCTTCTCGTCATGTGACAATCGCGGCCCTAGCTCGAAAATGGGGTTTTCTGGACACGCCACATTTCAATCGAGTTTTCAAAGCCCAATTTAATACTACTCCTCAACAAATTCAACATCAAGCAATGACCAATAGGAAATTGCGGATAGATAAATGAGGGGTATGAGGCAGCATGGGTGACGGGTATATTCGCGAAGCGCTCGGCCGATCTTTACTCCGAAATGCATCGAAGTATCACTTTGCACCGCTCTGAATCTCAAACGGCGCTAATACCGTCGGGTCCTCCACCACTGACCAACTGAGCAGCATTCAGGTATCCCATGGCGGATTAACGTTTGCCGAACTCCTGACTTGACACCCTGACATTGCGAACGGCACAGTGCCTGAGCGCAAAGCTGATTGTGAGCGGTCAGGCCAAGGTGCTTGTTGAAGGCGTCGTGCGTCTGGGCCTGCACGTCAACGCGGCCTTGTCACGATTGCTCGACGAGCTGGGTGACGGGCCTGGAGCTAGGCGTCCGGCACTGGTCAGGGGCAACTCGGGTTACGCTAACGAAGGGATCTTGTTGGAGCTCGAAGCTCGAAATCAGCCCTACTTGCTGCGGCTGCGCCAGACGGCCAACGTACAGCGGCTGGTCAGGCGCCGGTTCGAGCGCCAGGACGGGAGCCGTGCGGACAACCAGGGCTTGCAGATGGTCGAAGACCAGTTGCAACTCCATGGCTGGAGCAAGAGGCGCCGGGTGGTGATCGTGCGCCAGCGCATCCGGGGCGGGATCGCTCGCCAAAGGCGTGTTGATGGCAAGCAATTGCGACTGGACCGGGCTGGCCCCAGCGTGCACGAGGGGGATCGGCTGTGGGAGTACGCGGTGATGGTCACCGACGTGGCCTACCCTATTGAGGCTATCGGCCAGCTCTACCGGGACCGTCTCGACTGCGAGAACGGCTTTGATGAGCTCAAGAACCCGTGGGGGCTGGGTGGTTTCACCACGCAAGACATCAACCGCTGCCAGACCACGGCACGCACTTGTGCGCTGGTCTACAACTGGTGGCGTTGGTACTGCCGCACGGCCAACCCCGGCGCACGCATGGAAGCCATCACGAGTCGCCCGTTGCGGCTGGCGGCCGTGGGCAAGGCAGCCAGTCACGCCGGGCAGACCACGCTCTACCTCACGCCCATGCATGGCAAGGCCAGCATCCTCAAATCGTTAATCGCCAATATCCGCGCGGCATTGGAGCATGTCAGGGGCACTGCCGAGCAGTTCAAAACGGCGGACCCATGGGCCGTGCTGGTGCGCTACGTAAGCGACAAAATCGCACCCGCAATTGGCCCGCTCAGACCGCCCGATGCACTGCCAGCATCTGGGTAACTGCCGGATTTAGGATGAAATCAAGCACTTGCGTGCGTGAACTGTCGAACTCGGGAGGCCAAGAAGGGCAACTACGTGCGGGTACTGCTACCCGCCGCACCTACCCAAGAGGCGGCCACGCCCATGTTGGCCACCTTGAATACGTGTTGTAGCTGCAGCTAGTCAGTCCGTTGACCACATCGTCACATGGGCGGCACTACGATAACACCGGCTCTGAGGAGGCTGATCAAGGTGTCAGCAGTCACAAATGCGCCCGTGCTGTGGACGTTGGTGAGGATGATGGTCTGGTCAATGGTCGTGCCTGTGACGCCATTAATTGGCGCTTCTAAGTCGGTGGTGATAATCGCTTCATTGCCAGACTTACTGAGCTCGACGAAGTTGCCGAAGTTTCTTAGGTTAAAGTTTTCGGTCGGTCGGGAAATGGCGTTGACGCTGTCGTTGAGCATGTTCCACAGGTCGAGCTTGTCGTCGCCCTTGAAGAGGTCGGCAGTGGTGTCAACCATGCCAGTAGTGCTGGGCGCGCTGCCACCGAGCCAGCGAAAGGTGTCTGCCCCACCCGCGCGGTCCAAGGTGGTGTAATCAAACCCCACGTCGGCCACCAGAACTTGCGTGCCGTCGGCAGTCAAGGCGCTGGTTTGGCCGGCCTCGTTCACGCCGGTTTCGGGGGCGCGGGCCACGCCGTCGCTGGGAGGGTTAAAGGAAGCCAGGCCCAACTCGGCTAGGGTCTTGACTTCATCTGCGTCGCTCACGCCGTTTTGGTTAGCGTCTTGCCAAACGGTGAAGTCGACAAACTGCTCGTCTTGCGCATCAAACACGCCGTCGTGGTTGGTGTCGAACCTGGCCGCCAAACCCGACAAGTCGGTGGCGGTGCGCCCTTGCGCAGCGGCGGTGGTGTCGTACTGGGCAAAGGCGTACTGGCTGTGGTCGTGCACCTGGCCGTCGTGGTACTTGTCCCAGACCAACACTCCGTCTTGCGCGCCGGCCCAGCCGGTGGCGTCGAGCTGGCCGTCGCCGTTGACGTCCATCACCACATGGCCGTAACTCAAGGCTCCGTCGTGGTTGAGGTCAATGATGATTGGGAGGACTTGGAGAATGACCAGTCTATCATTTCCGTCCGCCTGGCTGGAATTGATTTGTCCACTTGTATAAGTCATATGAGCATGTCC
>CAIMVC010000265.1 GCA_903844825.1 uncultured Burkholderiales bacterium
GTGATTCCACGGCGCCGGCTGCAGGAAATGTGTTTTTTCGCACATCGCTTTTCGGCAATTGAGGCACAGCAGTTCGACATCGTCAATGAAGTTGTGCCTGCTTCAGAGCTGGATGCTGCGGTCAAAGCCATGGTGGACAAGCTGACCAGCAACTCACCAGTGGCGCTTCGCATCGGCCGTCGCGCGATTTCAGCGGTGACAGATCTCTCGTTCTCGGACGCCCTCAACCTGACGCAGGCTGTCCTGCCCATCCTGTCGCAGAGTGAAGACACCAAAGAAGGCATGCGAGCCTTTGCCGAACATCGCGCCCCGGTTTGGCCTGGCCATTAGGTACAACGAGGCACAACGAGGCACAACGAGCCATAAATAACCGCATGACACAGCAGACATCCATCCGTACAAAACCCTTGCGCATTGGCTGCGCTACAGGCTTTTGGGGCGACTCAGAAGAAGGCGCCACCCAACTTGTGATGCGCGGCGACATCGACTATCTCGTGTTTGATTTTCTGGCCGAAATCACCATGTCATTGCTCGCGCGGGCGCGGGCGAAAAAAGCAGATGCGGGCTATGCCCCCGACTTTGTACGCATCGTCGCCTCCCTGGCGAGCGAGATCAAGTCGCGCGGCATCAAGATTGTTTCGAACGCCGGCGGCGTCAACCCCAGGGCTTGCGGTGAGGCGCTGGCCCAGCAGCTCCAGAGCCTGGGTATCGCCTTGAATGTCGCGGTGGTCGAAGGCGACGATCTTTCTTCGCGAGCCGAGGAGTTCAGGACTGCCGGCGTGCGCGAAATGTTCAGCGGCACGGCCATGCCGACGCAGCTCTTAAGCGTCAACGCCTATCTGGGCGCTCAGCCGATCGCTGCAGCACTGGCCGGCGGAGCCGACATCGTCATCACCGGCCGCGTGGTCGACAGCGCCGTAACATTGGCACCGCTGGTACATGAATTCGGCTGGTCCTGGACAGACTGGGACAAGCTGGCCACCGGCAGCCTGGCCGGCCACGTGATCGAATGCGGCACACAGTCGACCGGCGGACTTTTTACCGACTGGGAGCGTGTACCCGGTTGGGACAATATGGGTTTCCCGATTGCCGAATGCGAAGCGTCAGGCCAGAGTTTCGTGTTGACCAAGCCAGCCGGCACCGGCGGACTGGTAGAGCCGGCCACAGTAGCCGAGCAAATTATTTACGAAATAGGTGACCCTACAGCCTACCTGCTACCCGACGTGATCTGTGACTTCAGCAACGTGAAACTGGTGCAAGACGGCCCTGACCGGGTGCGGGTCAGCAGCGCGCGTGGCCGGCCTGCGCCAGCAACATACAAGGTCAGCGCCACTTATTCCGATGGCTGGCGTTTGCTCACGACGCTCATGATCGGCGGGTTCGATGCCGCCCGAAAGGCGCAGCGCGTAGGCGAAGCTATCCTCCAGCGTACACGTCGTATGTTCAATGACAGAAGCTGGCCTGACTACAGCGAAACCAGCCTCGAAGTCCTCGGCGCAGAGAGTACCTATGGTCCGCATGCACGCACCCGCGACAGCCGCGAGGTTGTTCTTAAAATCTCCGCCAAACACACATCACGCGAGGCGCTTGAACTGCTGGCGCGGGAAATTGCGCCATCCGCTACCGCCATGGCACAGGGCATCACGGGGTTTGCCGGAGGCAGGGCATCGCCCTCCCCGGTCGTTCGTCTGTTCTCCTTCTTGACCAACAGGCGACTGATAAAATCCTCCGTCAAACTCAATGACGCGAGCCTGGCCATTGTAGAAATTTTTACCCCTCAAACTGCGGCGGCTGCAAGTATTCAATGCTGTGACGGACAGGTCGTGGACGATCAGGCACCGACCATCACGGTGCCCCTGCTGCGTGTGGCCCATGGGCGTAGCGGCGACAAGGGCGACATGGCGAACATTGGCATCATTGCGCGTTCAGACGCGCTCTACCCGGTGCTGTTGAAAATCCTGACCGAAGACAGCGTGCGTCACTACATGGCCCATGTCGCGCACGGCAAGGTGACGCGCTACAGCCTGCCTGGATTCAACGCCATCAACTTCACACTCGAAAACGCGCTGGCCGGGGGCGGCGTTGCATCGCTGCGCTATGACCCCCAGGGAAAGGCGTTGGCACAAATGCTCCTGGATATTGAAGTCAACATTCCGGCGACCCTCATTGAGAATTTGCCATGATCGTGGACTTGGAAACAACCGCACCTTCGACAAACGCGGCCGGCAAGCAGACGCCGCGACGCATGCGTCGGGCAGCAGAAATAATTGCAGCTGCTCGCGACACTTTCCTCGAAAAAGGCTTCGAGCGCGCCTTGGTCAGCGAGATAGCCGCCAAGGTAGGCGTTGTCGAAGGTTTGCTCTACACCTACTTTCCGACCAAACGCGACATGCTCAACGAGGTGTTGCGCGGCATGTATGAGCCGCTGATCCGTGAAATCGAGGATGGCTTTAGCCGCCTGCACGGCCTGCGCAGCCGAATGCGGTTTTTGGTCTGGCGTCACCTGCGTGTCTATGTCGAAGACCCCGGACTGTCCCGACTGGTGCTGCATGAGGTACGCACGCGTCCGGAATACTTCAACTCCGCGCTGCACGATTTGCATGTGCGCTACACGGCCTTCTTGATGCGCACAGTACGCGATGCCGTGGCATCCGGGGAACTTCCTGAAGGCATCGACGCGGAGATGATTCGCAGCATGGTCTATGGCGGCATAGAACACCGCATGTGGGGCGTTCTCTTTGGCCGTGACAGCGTCAACATCGAAGCCGCGGCAGACCAGTTCACCAGCATGGTGTTGGACGGCATCCTGCCGGCTGCTGCGACAAGCGCTTCGGCCTCCGCCTTGTTGTCCTCCACCTTAAGCAGCGAAGACATCGAACGCCGGCTCAATCGATTGGAAAGAATTGTGGCGACCAGTGCCGAACTGGCCGCGGTGCACACAGCCCCAAAACGCAAATGAACCCATGACCATCATCCGAAAACTTTTCATCGCCAACCGAGCAGAGATCGCGCTGCGAATAGTACGCACCGCCAGACGCATGGGCATTGCCACCGTGGTGCCTTGGCATCAGCAGGACCAATTCGGACCCGCGCTGGCGCAGGCCGATGAGACCGTCGAGGTGTTCGGAAATCCGCCCGTCGCCGCGTGGCTGGACATCAACGCCATGGTGAACGCCGCCCTGGATGCAGGTTGCGACGCCATCCATCCCGGCTATGGTTTTCTTTCAGAAAATGCTGCATTTGCCCAGGCCGTGGCTGACGCGGGTCTAATATTTGTAGGCCCACCGGCATCCGTCATTGAACTGATGGGC
The DNA here is from genome assembly GCA_903844825.1 of uncultured Burkholderiales bacterium. GTDB lineage: Bacteria > Pseudomonadota > Gammaproteobacteria > Burkholderiales > Burkholderiaceae_C > Polaromonas. The sequence continues at coordinate 3,312 of CAIMVC010000265.1, forward strand.
GACAAGATCACAGCCCGAAAATTTGCAGTCGCACAAGGCATACCCGTCACGCCCTCGGCGGATGAGGCAGAAGACCCCGCCACGTTTGCAGAGCGCGCACGTAACGTCGGCTTCCCGCTGCTGGTCAAGGGCGCGGCCGGTGGGGGCGGCAAGGGCATGCAGATCGCTAGGCGCGAGGAGGAATTGGCCAATGCCATCAGCATCGCACGCGCAGAAAGTCAGCGCTACTTTGGCGATGGCCGCCTGTTTGCTGAACGCTTTGTCGAACAGCCTCGCCACATTGAGGTGCAGGTCTTTGGCGATGCCCACGGCCAGGTCATTCATCTGGGAGAGCGCGAATGCTCGATCCAGCGCCGCTTCCAGAAACTGATTGAGGAATCCCCTGCCCCGGCGCTACCCCCTGGCCTGCGCGACCGTATCTGTGATGCAGCGGTCAAGCTTGCCAGCGCTGCAAACTATGTGAACGCAGGAACCGTCGAATGCATTGTGGCGCCCGATGGCGAATTTTTCTTTCTGGAGATGAACACCCGTCTGCAGGTTGAGCATCCCGTCACGGAAATGGTCACCGGGCTCGACCTGGTGGAGTTACAGCTTCAAGTGGCACAGCATGGCTCACTTGGGCTCGCGCAATCTGATGTGAAATTCAGCGGTCACGCGATCGAATGTCGCATCCTGGCTGAAGATGCGGACGCAGGTTTTGTGCCGGACACGGGCAAGCTGCTCCTGCTCAACACCCCCTCAGGACCCGGCGTGCGCTTTGATGGCGGTGTGACACAGGGCGCACCGATCACGGCGGATTTTGACTCCATGCTCGCCAAACTGGTGGTGCACGGCGCTGACCGCAAGCTGGCAATCTCCCGCATGCGCAGCGCACTGGCCGATACCGCCATGCTGGGCGTGACGATCAACAATGATTTCCTCTCGCGGGTGTTGCGCCATCCGGCGTTTGCCCGCGGCGAGACAGACACCGGTTTCCTGGAACGTCACAAGGCCGAGCTGGCGCCCGATATCTTGAGCCAGGCCGAGCGTCAGGCCTTGCTGGCCGTCGCCGCCAGCGCTTCCCCCGATATTGCAAGCACCCGGATACCCGAGCCCTATGCCTCCATGGGCGCATGGCGCAACTGATTTTCAAGATGACCACACTTCAATTTTCCGATGTTCCAGACACCCGGCACCAAGTGCAGGTTCGCACCGACGCCGTTTATGTCGATGGCACGCCTGTTCAGGTCCGCACAATAGCGGCCGGCAACTTCGCGACAACCCTGGACGGGCGCACGGAGCGTCTTCGCACGGTCGCCCACGGGGACACGATTTATGTGCAACTGCGCGGTCGAGCCGTCAAGGTCCAGCGGCTGGACCCGACCCGGGCCGTGGCGCCCAGCGGCGTGAGCGGCGCGGGCGCTTCGCATGCGCCCATGCCCGGCGTCGTCATTTCGCTCCTGGTAGCCCTAGGCCAGCAAGTCCAAAAGGGCGATGCCCTGTTGGTGATTGAGAGCATGAAACTGCAGATGACTATTTCCGCTGCGCTCGATGGCAATGTGGCAGAACTGCCGCTGGCCGTTGGCCAGACATTCCAACGCAACGACATGCTGGTCACCCTGAAGTCATCCGGAGACGCCGCATGAGCCGCATCGTCAGCAAGATAGACACGGCATCAGCCGACTACAAAAAAAACCATGCCGCCATGACCGAGAAGGTCGAAGCACTCAAGGCGAAGGTCCACAAGGCACGCTACGAGCGACCGGAGCGCGACCTTGAACGTCTGCGTCAACAGAAAAAACTCACGGTGCGTGAGCGCCTTGATCTCTTGCTCGACCCAGGCACGCCTTTTCTTGAGATTGGCACGCTGGTGGCCAATAAAGCTTACAACGGCGAAGTTCAGGGCGCAGGTCAGGTCTCGGGGATCGGCATCATTCACGGGCGTGAAGTCATCATTCATGCGGACGACCCAAGCATCAAAGGGGGGGCTTGGTATCCGCTGTCGGTCAAGAAGATTGTCCGAACGCTGGACATCGCTATCGAGAACCGTCTTCCCGTGATTCACTTGTGTGACAGCGCTGGGGGGTTTCTGCCGCTGCAGTCCGAGCTGTTCCCGGACCGTCATGCAGCTGGCCGAATTTTCCGAAACCAATGCACGCTGTCCAAAATGGGCGTGCCTCAAATTGCGGTAGTGCTAGGGCATTGCACGGCAGGCGGCGCCTATATCCCTGCGCTTTGCGACTACAGCGTCATCGTCCGCGGCAACGGCGGCGTCTTTCTGGGCGGCCCGCCGCTTGTCAAGGCCGCCACCGGTGAAATTGTCACTGCCGAGGCGCTGGGCGGTGCCACCATGCACACAACCATCTCAGGCACTTGCGACTATGCAGCCGATGACGAGCCGCATGCGCTGGCGATCGCCCGCGATATTTTCGCCAACACCTCACCTATCCCGAAACAGACGATAGACCGCATAGAAGCCGAGGCGCCGTTTTACGATCCGAAAGAGCTTTACGGCATCGTACCCACCGACTGGAAGACCGGCTTTGACATGCGCGAGGTGATTGCCCGTGTCGTTGATGGCAGCCAGTTTCACGAGTACCAACCCGACTACGGCACCACCATGGTTTGCGGTTATGCCCGCATCTGGGGCTGCAAGGTCGGCATCCTGGCGAACAACGGCGTTCTGTTCAATGACAGCTCACTCAAAGCGGCGCACTTTATGCGCCTGTGCGACAGGGATCGCACGCCCTTGGTATTTTTACAAAACATCACCGGCTACATGGTGGGCCGCGAATATGAAGAGCGCGGCATTACCAAAGATGGCGCAAAAATGATCATGACGCAGGTCGGCTGCACGGTGCCTAAATTCACGGTGATCGTGGGAGGCTCCTTCGGCGCCGGCAACTACGGCATGTGCGGTCGCGCCTTTGACGGGCGCTTCCTCTGGATGTGGCCCCAATCACAGATTGCCGTCATGGGTGCAGAACAGGCAGCCAACACCCTGGCCGACGTCAAGATTCGCCAGCTACAACGCAAGGGACACGCGCTGACGGCCGAACAAATTGCCGCTATTCGTGACCCCGTGCTGGCCAGCTTTGAGGCTGAGAGCCAGGCCGACTACTCGACCTCCGAGATGTGGGATGACGGCATTCTGGACCCGGTCGATACCCGCAATGCACTGGGCATGGCCATCGTTGCCTCGCTGAATGCACCCTTCGGTGAAATCGGCTACGGCGTCCTCCGTTTGTAAATACATGGTGCAGGAGTGCCCACATGATTGCAGTCGATGACCGCTCCACCCTAGGCGAGACCTTTTTCCGCGCAGCCCATGTTTATGCGGACCATTCCCTTTTGGCCGTCCCCGCCAACATCGCACGCAGCTACCACCCGACGGGTGTGGAAATCAGCTATGGAGATGCCGAAAGAGCTGTTCGCAGCCTGATGAAAATCTATGTCGATGCCGGTTACGGCAGAGGTCACCGGGTCGCCCTGTTGCTGGAAAACCGGCCCGAACATCTGCTGCACAAGCTGGCGATGAACGCCCTTGGCATCTGCTGCGTTCCGCTCAATCCCGACCATAGAGAAAGTGAGCTGGCCTACGTGCTGGACCACGCGAGGGTTGACCTCGTCGTCGTACTGTCGGGCCTTGACGCGCAGTTGCGTCAGGGCATTGCAGCATCAGCGCACAACAAGCCTGCGGTGGTGCACATCGAGAACTTTTCCGCCGGCTTGACGCCAGCTCACTGCAAGGCGACTTTGACCTCCGCAGAGCCCGACTCACCCGCGAGCATTCTCTACACATCAGGGACGACCGGACGGCCAAAGGGTTGCGTGCTGTCCCACAGCTACGAGCTGGCCGCCGGCTTTCGGTATGCCACCGGCGGCGGTCTGGCGACCTTTGGCGAGGCCTGCGAGCGAATTTACAACCCGCTGCCGCTGTTTCACGTCAACGCATCCATCTTTTCTTTTTATTGCGCCATGCTCAAGGGCAATTGCCAAGTGCAGACTGACCGATTCCAAGTCTCACGCTGGTGGACCGAGGTCTACGAATCAAAGGCCACAGTGGTGCACTACCTCGGCGTGGTGGTCCCCATGCTGTTGAGCCAGCCGGCGCATCCGCATGAACGCGCCCACACCGTTCGATTTGCCATTGGCGCAGGTGTGGAGCCGCAGCGCCACGCCGCGTTTGAAGATCGCTTCGGTTTTCCTCTGATTGAAATCTGGGGCATGACCGAAATTGTTCGCGCCATCATCGACAACGAGGCACCACGCGAAGTCGGAACACGCGCTTTTGGCCGCGCACAACCAGACCTGCAAGTGCGCGTTGTCAATGACAACGATGAGGACATGCCGCACGGCCAGGAAGGTGAAATGCTGGTGCGCCACAGTGCGGCTACGCCGCGCAAGCATTTTTTCAGCGCTTACCTCAATGACGAAACTGCCACCGAGAACGCTTGGCGCGGCGGCTGGTTTCATACCGGCGACATCGTCACGCTCGATGCCACCGGTCTGCTGCGCTTTATCGACAGACGCAAGAACATCATCCGACGCTCTGGAGAAAACATTGCGGCTGCTGAAGTTGAAGCCCTGCTGCAGTCCCACCCTCTGGTGGAAAATGTGGCCGTGCTCGCAGTGAAGGACGAAGTTCGCGAGGAAGAGGTTCTGGCCTGCATCGTCCTGAAAAACGGTCCGGCGATCGATCCTGCCGCAACAGCCAAGCTACTGTTTGACCATTGCCACAACAAGCTGGCTTATTACAAAGCACCGGGCTGGTTATGGCTCACGCAAAGCATACCGACGACGGCAACGCAAAAAATCCAGAAGCACCAGATTTTCGAGCCGGGTGTGGACCCGCGAACCCTTGCCGGCATGATTGACCTGCGGGCATTCAAAAAACGCGACCCACGTCCGATGACCAGGCAACCGCCCGCCAACCCCTGACATTTCATACCCATGCCGCTGCCCGCCCTGCTTCAACACGCCCTGTCCATCCCGGCCATAGGCTCACCCATGTTCCTGGTGTCGTTTCCGCCGCTGGTCATTGCGCAATGCAAGGCCGGTGTTGTGGGCACCTTTCCGCATGTCAATGCCCGCAGCACCGAGCAGCTCGACCAATGGCTGACACTGATTGAAGACGAACTGGCGAGGTACCGCGCAGACAAGCCGCAGGCGGCTTTGGCACCGCATGGTGTCAATTTGATCGTGCACAGAACCAATCCTCGGTTCGAGCCCGACCTGGCGATGGTGGTCAAGCATCGCGTCCCCGTGGTCATCACCTGCCTGGGCCACCCGGGCAAAGTGGTCGAAGCCGTGCATGCTTACGGTGGCATTGTGTTTTGCGACGTGACCAGCGCCGCGCATGCGCGCAAGTCCATGGACGCCGGTGTGGACGGCCTGATCTGCGTGGGATCAGGCGCCGGCGGCCACGCATCCAGTCAGAGCGCCTTTTCACTCGTGCGGGAAATTCGCGAATTCTGGAGCGGCTGTCTCATCCTCGGCGGTGGCATCAACGATGGCCACCAGATACGCGCGGCAGAAGCTTTGGGCGCCGATCTGGTTTATATGGGCACGCGCTTCCTTGCAACGCAGGAGTCCAACGCGCAAGATGAGTTCAAGCAAATGGTGCTTGATTGCAACGTTTCTGACCTGGTTTACACCGACCGACTGTCTGGCGTACACGCCAATTTTTTGAAGCCATCGCTGGACCGGTTCGGCATCGACGTTGCGACCTTGCCGCCCAAAGCGCCGGACATGTCCTCGCTGACAGACACCTCCGCCAAACTATGGAAGGACCTGTGGAGCGCCGGCCAGGGCATTGCCACCATTCACGACCTGCCAAGCGTGAGCGAACTCGTCGATCGCCTGACTGCGCAATACGACTCGGCTTGCAGACTGGGACGTAGCGCTGCGATCCGCCCAGCCGTCACGCCATGAGCCCTTCCATGCGACCCATCGATTTTTATTTCGATTTCGCATCGCCCTATGGCTACTTCATGTCAGAGAAGATCGGCGCGCTCGCAAATCAGCATGGCCGCAGCGTCACCTGGCGACCCATACTGCTCTTTGCAGCGCTGCGCCTGCTGGGGTTGCCGCCACCGTTTGAACACCCCGTCAAGCTTGACTACATCACCGCAGACTTCGAGCGGTCCGCCAAATTCTTGAACCTGGACTACAGGCTCCCCCCCGGTTTTCCGGCGCTGACGCAGCATGCCGCACGTGCTTTTTACCTTCTGAACGACCAAGCGCCTGCCGCCGCTATGGCGTACGCGCATTCAGTGCTGCGCAGCTACTTTCGTGAAGCGCGCGATATATCCAAGGTCGAATTGATCGCGCAGTTGGTCCTCGCCCAGACCGAAAAATTCGGCAAGCTCAGCGCTGTCATTGACCTTCTCAAATCGGATGCAGCCAAGGCCCGGTTGCACAACGCCATCAGCGCAGCGGTCGAGAACAAAGTATTTGGCTCACCTTTTGTCGTGGTCGATGGTGAACCTTTCTTTGGCGTGGACCGCCTGCCGCAGATCGCCGAAAAACTTGCCGCAGTCGCAAGAGCCCGTGACGACAGCACCACTGGGGACAAACATGACATCTGAATTAGTAACCACCGAGACCATTGGCCGCATCGGCCTCATGCGTTTCAACAATCCCGAGGAACTCAATACCCTGCACGTTCCGATGTTGCAGGCCATGGAAGAGGCACTCACGGTGCTGGAGCGTGACACCAACGTGCGGGTCATTGTCGTCACCGGTGTCAACGACAAGGCCTTTATTGCAGGCGGCAACATCAAGGATCTCAACGCCAGGCGCGGCCTGCAGCACTACAGCGAGTTTTCCGAAACAGTCCACCGGGTTTTTCGGCGCTTTGAAGTCTGCAATAAGCCCACGATTGCTGCCGTCAACGGCTGGGCCTTGGGCGGAGGAATGGAGTTCATGCTCACCATCGACCTACGTCTGATGGCCAACGAAGCAAAAATTGGCCTGCCTGAAATCAAACTCGGTATCTTCCCCGGGGGCGGTGGGTCGCAACGCCTGATGCGGCAGCTTCCACTGTGTCAGGCCAAATTGCTGATGTTCACCGGGGATTTCTTAAGCGCACAGGAAGCGGTGGCACTGGGCCTGGTCAATCAGGCACTGCCACGCGCACAACTGCTGGAAGAAACGCTCAAACTGGCGGAGCGCATTGCCGAAAAATCACCCGTAGCTCTGAAGTTTCTAAAAAATTCGATGTTGCATGGCGCCGAAATGCCATTGGAAGCGGCCCTTGCCCATGAAGCTGCCACCATCAGCCTGGTATTTGACAGCGAGGATGCGCACGAAGGCTGCAGTGCCTTTCTAGAAAAAAGACCGCCGGTTTTTGAGGGTCGTTGATCCTGCGCCGATTCGCCCACCTCAGCCGAGATGATCTCGAGCATGTTTTGAGCGGCGACCCACTGGATGTCAACAACCCTTGGCATGACGCAGTCAGGGCATCCAGCGAGGATGGGCTCCTACTACCGCCAAGCCCGCTCCCCGATGCCCGCATTGAGCATCAGGGAGGGCGGCGCGGCCGCCCGTCTGAGCGTCAGCCGAGCGTCAATCAGTTCGCACTGACCTGGTCGAACAGGCCCTTGGCCTGGGCGTGGCAGAACGGCGGCTCGTAGGTGCCATGGTAGTTGCTGTAGTAGGCGACGGGATCGCTTGACAGAACCGCCCCATGGGTCCCTCGCACATAGGCATCGACGTCAACCGACATCACATTGCTCAGGCTGCGGCTGTCAAAGTCAGCCTTCATCGGAGCCTGGTGCAGGGCGGGGGGCACCGTCGGATCACCAGCGCCACCACACAGCATCAGCTTAGACTTGGGGCTCCAGCCCAGCAGGTCGTTCTTTTTGCCGGCCATGTACAGACCATTTTTATCGTTGGTTTGGGCGTCCGTGAGATAGGCTGACTTGAACATGGCGTCACGCGCCTCGGTCGGGGTGGGGCCAGAAGGCAGCTTGCCCGACCCGATCAAGGTCTCATAGGTCAGATCTGGGCTCGGCAGCAGCGTTTCGATGTAGCCCGCATAGGGGTCCTTGAAGACCTCACTGGCTTTGCCGTAGACCGTGCCGTACACCTTTTGCCAGGCCGTGACCAGATAGGGCACAAAGAACTGGTAGCCGGCAATCACCGCCGGCGACTTCAGGGAGCCCGACAGGTTGTAGGGCCCGGCCAAATGGGCGCCCGCCACGACATTGATTTCGGCGGCGTTATCGCGCTCAATGGCACGGTGCGCCGCCATTGACGCATGGCCCCCCTGGGAGTAACCCGCCAACATCACTTTGCCCGACAAGCTGGCATTGAGCACGACGGCTGCCCTGCGGGCGGCGCGGATCGAGTCGATCACCGAACTGGCCTCGGAGTCGGCGTGCAGGTAAGGGTGGTAAGCGTAGGCCGACTTGGCAAAGCCCAAGTAGTCGGTGGCCACCACGGCGTAGCCTTGTGCGGCATACGTTGCGGCCAGCAATAAGGTCTCGTTATCTGAGGGGTTGGCCAGCGTACGGAGTTTTTGCACATCCGTTCCCTTGGCATAAGCCACCAGCCCGGCAGGGGCCGTGCAAGCGCTGCCGGTGGGCAGCAGCAGCACACCCGATGCATTGGTTTCCTCGCCAACGACGCCAATCGTCTTGTAATTCAGAGGAACGACTTTGACATCGCATTTAGCATTGCCGGTCAAAGGCTGGAGCGGACCGGCATTGAACATGGCGGTGGTCAGCGTAAAGATGGGCACTGCCGGATCAATCAGGGCACCGCGGTCAATCACTGCAGACATGACCGAACTCTGGCGCAGGTCATCCAGACGCTTGCCGCTCGTGTCAAGCTTGGCCATCAGGTTGTCAAGCACCTTGTCGTCGGCGTCGCCCACCTTGAAGACACCCGTGAGAATGTCACCCCCAGGGGCACCGCCCGTCAAGCCAGTGACCAGCGCCTTGACGTAGGTCTTGGCGCCGTCGAGTCCGGTCTTGATGGTCGCACCTTTGGCTGCGTCGTAATTGGCAAAAGCCGTGGCGGCTTCGGCGCCCAGGGCCTTGCTCACCACCAAGTCTGACAGGGGCGTGATGTTGGCTCGCCCTGCCTCCATGGCAATGCTGTAGAGCGTGGTGCCGCTTTTTGAGACTTGCAACATGCACGGCAGGCTCTGCCCCCCGGTGAGTACCAGCGCGAACGAGCCATCGCTGGCCGTCATGCCGGTGACCGGCGCGCCCGAGGCGCACTTGGCCGTGAGCGGTGCGTCGGTTAAGGCGGCTCCTGTGGCCGCAAGGCCTGTGATGACTGGGTAACCGCTGCCCCCTCCGCAAGCGGTCACCAAAGCGGCAACGCCGAGCATCGCCAGTCGCTTTTGAATGTGTTTCAAGTTTGTTCCTTCCGGTGAAAAACGAACGACCGTTCAATTTTAAAAAAATGATACTAAGCCCTGAAGCCGCCAGGGCGACTAGGGTAAACACGGGCAAAGCGTTCGCCGCTCGCCAAATGCGCCAGTCCGCCACACCGGGCGACCTGGGGCTGGGTCTTGGCGTTGCGCGCGACCTGCCGCCGCCGGGCCAAGTCGTCACTGAGAAAACGCGCCAGGCCTGAGCGTGACCCGAGGCAAGCTGCGCCCAGCGGCAGCGGCGGCTCTTGCTATGCTCGCGCCATGGCTCATTTACTCATCGTTGAAGACGACGACTTGTTGCGCGATGCCCTGGCAGCCCAGCTCACGCAGGCAGGACACAGCGTGAGCGTTGCCGCCGACGGTCTGGCGGCGCGCGAGCAACTCGAAAGCACCCGCTTTGATGGCGTCTTGCTGGACCTGGGTCTGCCCCGGCTCGACGGCATGGACGTGCTGCGCTGGATCCGGCAGCGGCTGATGGCCTTGCCGGTGCTCATTCTGACGGCCCGCGACAGCATTGAAGACCGCGTAGCCGGTCTCAACGCCGGTGCCGACGACTACCTCACCAAGCCCTTCATCATGGCCGAGTTGCAAGCCCGGCTGGACGCCATGCTCAGGCGTTCGCGGCTGCCGGCCTTTGGCGGCTCGCTGCAGATCGCAGCCGGCACCGCCAAAGGCCGGGCACTGCGTGTTGATGCCAGCCTGCCGCGGGCCTGGCTGGGCGAAGACCCGCTGGAATTGACCCAGCGCGAATGGGCTTTGCTGTCGCTGCTGGTGGCCAACGCGGGGCAGGTCGTCAGCCGCGAAGATGTGCTCAGCGCCTGGCAGGCCGACCCGGCAGAAGGCGCCGCGGCCGGCGCGTCGGCCAGCGGGCACATCGGCTCGAACGCGCTGGAGGTGTATGTGCACCGGCTGCGCCGCAAGCTGGCCGACTCAGGTTTGACCATCCGCAACGTGCGCGGCCTGGGCTACCTGCTGGAGTCCGGCGCCGCATGAAGCCAGCTGCAGCTGGCGGGCTGGCGCTCAAGCGGCAGTTGCTGCTGTGGTTGCTGCTGCCGCAACTGGTGCTGTGGTTGGTCGGCGGTGTGCTGGCCTACCGCATTGCGCTGAACTACGCTTACAAAGGCATCGACCAGTCGCTCACGCAGTCGGTCAATTCGCTGGCCCGGCAGGTCAAGCCCATGGGTTCGGGCCTGCTGGTCGACTTTCCACGCGCGGCCAAAGACATCCTCGAGCAAGACCCGCAAGACCCGGTGGCCTACATGGTGTCCTCGCCGCCCGGCCGGTTTGTGCTGGGCAGCGGGCAGTTGCCGCCCCCGCCGCAGACCATGGTGCCGCCGCCGGGTGAGCCGCTGATTTACGACGCGCAGCTCGACGGCAAAGCGGTGCGCCTGGCCCTGCTCGAAGTTGACTACGGCGGCGCCAGCGCGCCGCAGCGGCTGCGCGTGCAGGTGGCCAAGAGCCTGGCCGTGCAACAACGCATCGCCCGCGAACTGGTGGCCGACATGTTGCTGCCGCTGCTGGTGCTCGGCCTGCTGCTGGGCCTGCTGATGTACGCCGGCGTGGCGCGCGGCCTGCGCCCGCTCAAGCGCCTGCAGGCCCAGCTCGGTGACCGCACTGACCGACCCTTGGCCCTGCTCGCGCCCATTGAGCTGACCCAGGCGCCGGCCGAGGTGCATGCGCTGGCCGCAGCCGTCAACCAGCTGCTGGCCACCGTGCAGCGCAGCCTGAGCCAGGAAAAACGATTTTTAAACGATGCGGCGCACCAGCTGCGCACACCGCTGGCCGGCCTGATCAGCCAGACCGAGCTGGCCTTGCAGGACAAAGACCCTGCCGTGCTGCAGCAGCGACTGGGCAAGGTCCACGCCGGCGCCTTGCGCAGCGCGCACCTGGTGCACCAGATGCTGTCGCTGGCACGCAGCGAAACCGACGTCTCGCTGCAACCGCTGGACGTGGCCGCCCTGGCCCGCGAAGTCGCCCGCGAATGGACGCCACGCGCACTCGCCGCCGGCGTTGACCTGGGCTACGAGGGCGCGCACGCCCTGAGCGTACGCGGCGAAAAGTTGCTGCTGCGCGAAGCACTGAACAACCTGATCGATAACGCCCTGCACTACGCCGGCAAGGGCGCAGCCGTCACACTCCGGGTCCGGCTGGAGCCACACAACTGCCTGATCGAAGTCGAAGACAACGGCCCGGGCCTGCCAGAAGCCGGCCGCGCGCAGATGTTTGAACGCTTCTGGCGCAGCAGCGAGCTGCCCGGCGGCTGCGGCCTGGGACTGGCCATCGTCGCCGAAATCGCCCGCCAGCACGCCGGCACGGTGCAGGCCCTGCCCGTGCAAGCTGGCGGCTTGCTGGTTCGCATCAGCCTGCCAGCTTAGGGCGTCGCACTGGCCTTTCGCGCTGCGGCCAGGTTCACGCCTGCGACTTGCCGGGGGTCGACGAGCGCGACGGAACATGAAAAATGACGAGCAATTCAGCGTGGCAGAACTGAACTTGGGGTGAGATCTACCTAGGGTTTCCCCTTCTCTTGGCGCTTTATAAACTGTATACACTTACGTGCACAAGTCGCAGCGGCGCATAGATCGGCCTCCAAAGCTGATGATGTTCGCGACCTTAATTCTGCTCACAGCGCCCGCGGTGGTGAGCAGGTTGGAGAACCTCAATGGAAATTTATTTTCTTGACTGGGCCAACCTGCTACTGCGCTGGTTGCACGTCATCACCGCCATCGCCTGGATTGGCTCCTCGTTCTACTTTGTCTTTTTGGACAACAACCTGCAAAAACCCAACTCACCCGACCTACTCGAAAAGGGCGTGGGCGGTGCCATGTGGGCGGTGCACGGCGGTGGTTTTTACAACCCCCAAAAGTACATGGTGGCCCCCAAAAATATCCATACGAAACTGCATTGGTTCTATTGGGAAAGTTACTCCACCTGGTTGAGCGGATTTGCGCTGTTCACCGTGCTGTACCTGTACAACGCAGGCACCTTCCTGATCGACAAATCGCTGATGGACTGGACCCCCGTGATGGCCGGATCGGCCGCTGTGGGCATGTTGGTGGCCTTCTGGTTCGTGTACGACATCATTTGCCGTGTCTTTGGCTTCCGCCGAAACGGCGAGCTGATCGTGGCGGGCCTGATGATCGTGGTGGTGGCGTTTTGTTCCTGGCTGGCCAATCAGCTGTTTGCAGGCCGCGCCGCCTTCTTGTTGGTGGGCGCGATGATCGCCACCGCCATGAGCGCCAACGTGTTCTTCTGGATCATCCCGGGTCAGCGCAAAGTGGTGGCGGCCATGACCAGCGGCGATACGTATGACCCCGACGCCCTGGTCATCCACGGCAAGCGCGGCAAGCAGCGCAGCGTGCACAACACCTATTTCACGCTGCCGGTCATCTTCGCGATGCTGAGCAACCACTACAGCTTTTTGTACACGCACGAGCAGCGCTGGGTGCTGCTGTTCGTGATGATGCTGGCCGGAGCCCTGATCCGTCAGTTCTTTGTGCAGCGCCACGCTTACCACCTGGGCCGCGCCGCCAATCCCTGGCCGTTTGCGGCAGTGGGTGTGGCGATGATTCTGGGCGTGATCGTGGCAATGAAACCCACCTCTTTGTCTGTTTCGGCGGCTCCGGCTGACAAGGCAATGCCAGCGTCTTATGCCCAAGTCAAAACGATTTTTGAACAGCATTGCTACATGTGTCATGGCGAGGCCGTGCAAATGAAGGGCATTCGACTGGATCAGAGTGCCGTAGTGAAAGCCAATGCACAAGCTGTGTTTCAGCAAGTGCACGTAACCCGTCAAATGCCGATGAACAACGCGACGAACATCTCAGAAGAAGAGCGTCACCTGATCAAGCGGTGGTTTGAGTCAGGTGCCTCAGTCGATTGATGGGTAGTACTGAAATATGAAAAGACATCCGCAGAAAGGGTGTCTGACTGTCGAAACTTTAATTAAATTGGAGACCAAGATGAACGATTCAACTGTTCACCCAGTAGATGAGCGCCTGCCCACGGGCAAGCTTACGGCGCTGGGCCTGCAACATGTGCTGGTGATGTATGCCGGTGCTGTGGCCGTGCCCCTGATCATCGGGCGTGCCCTCAAGCTCAGCCCCGAGCAGGTCACGATGCTGATCCAGGCCGATCTGTTTTGCTGCGGCCTGGTCACGCTGATCCAGGCTTTTGGCGCCACCCAGTGGTTCGGCATCAAGCTGCCGGTCATGATGGGCGTGACCTTTGCCGCTGTGGCCCCCATGGTGGCCATGGCCAATGCCACACCCGGCGTGGAAGGGGCCGGGTTGATCTTTGGCGCCATCATTGGCGCGGGGGCCATTTCCGTCCTGCTTGCACCGGTGGTCAGCCGCATGCTGCGCTTTTTCCCGCCTGTGGTGACCGGCACCATCATCGCCATCATCGGCATCAGCCTGATGCGTGTGGGTATTAACTGGATTTTTGGCGTGCCAGCGGGCCCTACCGCGCCGCAAATCGTCAACCCCGAACACGCCCAGTGGCTGGCCACGGTCAAGAGCCTGGCGGGCGCTGCCATACAACCCGCTGCCGGTGCCAGCGCTGCCGCTGCGGCCGCCGTGCCTGCGGTGCCGCCGGGTCTGGCGCTGGTAGGCACCGTGCCCAACCCCAAGTACGCACAGTTACCGCACATCGCCATTGCCGCCGTCTCGCTGGTTTCGATCATGCTGATCGCCCGGTTCGCCCGCGGCTTCATCGCCAACATCTCGGTGCTGCTGGGCATCGTGGTGGCCGCCGTGATCGCCACGGTGATGGGTTACATGAACTTCGACAAGGTGGCCAAAGCCAACTGGTTTGACCTGGTGCTGCCTTTTGAAATCGCCACTCCGGTGTTCGACCCGATCCTGATTCTGACCATGACGCTGGTGATGATCGTGGTGATGATCGAGTCGACCGGCATGTTCCTGGCCCTGTCGGACCTGACGGGCAAGAAAATCGACCAGAAACAACTCTCGGCAGGCCTGCGCGTGGATGGTCTTGGCACGCTGATCGGGGGTATTTTCAACACCTTCCCCTACACCAGCTTCTCGCAAAATGTTGGCTTGGTGGGCGTGACCGGCGTCAAGAGCCGCTATGTCTGCGTGGCTGCCGGTGTGATTTTGCTGCTGCTGGGTTTGCTGCCCAAAATGGCCGCCCTGATTGAATCGCTGCCTACATTCGTGCTGGGTGGCGCGGGCTTGGTGATGTTCGGCATGGTGGCCGCCACCGGTATCCGCATCCTGGGCTCGGTCGATTACAAGAACAACCGCAACAACCTATTCATCGTGGCCGTTTCGATTGGCATCGGCATGATCCCGCTGATTGCGCCGCGTTACCTGCAGTGGTTCCCGCACGGTCTGCACCCGCTGATCGAGTCGGGCATCTTGCTGGCCTCGTTGACTGCCGTGTTGCTCAACCTGTTCTTCAACGGTGCCAGTGGTGACAATCGCGGCGCGATTGAAGCTGCCAAGCAGGCTGATTCACACTGACTGAGGAAAAAATGACGAGGGGCCGGCCATGTGCCGGCCTTTCGCATTTGAGCGATTTGCTGTTACGGCAAATGTCGGGCAGTCCCCCAACAGGGGAAGAAGTCAGACACCCCCTCGCTGCAGCCTACCGTCTTGCCGCCATGGCGGCTTGGGATGACACCATCTACACGCACCCTTCAGCTGCGGTACCTGATCGCCATGGGCAATGAGGCTATGGGGAAGACTCGGTCATCAACGAATTGTTTGCAGGGCGAACTGAACAAAAAGCCTAATTGCTCAGAGCATTGACCGAAATCTGTGTGCGGGTGCTAAGCGCTGAGCCCGCTGGCATTGACATTGTGTTTTATGACATTGAGCGCTGCAACGGGGCTAGTGCAGGCATGTACTGTCAAGTCCCGATGGTCGCCCACCAATCGGGCCCGAATTGACCTTGCAGCCAGCTGATGAAGAGTTTGACCTTGGCAGGGACCAGGCGTGGAGATGGGAACACGGCGTGCACTTCCTGCCGGGGTAACTGCCAGTGATCGAGAAGACTGACAATCGCCCCGGTTTCAAGGGATTTGTGCGCCACATACAGCGGCAAGGCGGCGATGCCAAAACCTTGCCGAGCCGCCGTCAGCAACATGGACAGGTTGTTGGAACGTAGCCTGCCACGAACGGGAATGCTGGCCAATTCGCCATCACCGCCACTGAGTTGCCAGCGATCATCACCTTGCACGGAGCTGTAAATAAGGGCATCGTGCTTGCCGAGATCAGCCGGCTTTTTCGGGCGTCCGCGCTCTTTGAGGTAAGCGGGCGAGGCCACCAGAATCCAGGGATTGACGCCCAGATAGGCCGCACCGAGTGAAGAATCGGCCAGCTTGCCCAGCCGTACGGCGACGTCAACGCCTTGCTCCACCAGATCCACATAGCGATCGTCGCAATTGAGCTCGATTTTCAAATGGGGATTCATCTGCATGAATTCCATGACCAAGGGGGCCATCACCCGACGCCCGAAAGCCACTGAGGAGCTGATGCGAATGGCACCCTGTGCCTGCGTCTGCAAGAGTGTGCCGACCGATTTCGCCTCATCAGCGAGGTGGCAAATCGTCTTGCATTTCTCGTAATAAAGCAAACCAATTTCTGTCGGACTCACACCATGGGTGGTGCGATGCAGCAAGCGCGCGCCCAGCTGCTGTTCCATGCGGTTGATTTGCTTGGTGGCCGCTGGCTGACCAATGCCAGCATCAGCGGCCGCTTTGCTGAATGACCCGAGATCAACGACTCGAACAAAAAGTCTGATTTCGTGAATTTTTTCCATTCAGACATTCCACCATGGAATAAACGTCATGCGCAATAGAGACGTTCCATAAAAGCATGTGCCAATGCACCATCGGTGTTGCAAAAAACACTTTTAGGAGATTTGAACATGGCGAAGATGAAGGCAGCTTTGGCGGCAGTTCTGGTGATGGAAAAAGAAGGCGTGACCAAGGCCTTTGGCGTACCTGGTGCGGCTATCAATCCTCTTTACGCACAAATGATGGATCGAGGCACTATTGGTCACATTTTGGCGCGTCATGTGGAGGGTGCATCCCACATGGCAGAAGGTTACACCCGTGCTGTGGCCGGCAATATTGGCGTGTGCATTGGCACCTCAGGACCGGGCGGTACTGACATGATCACCGGCCTGTACTCGGCCCAGGCTGACTCCATCCCAATTTTGTGCATCACTGGCCAAGCCCCCAGGGCACGTCTTCACAAGGAAGACTTCCAGGCTGTGGACATCGCTTCAATTGCCAAGCCGGTCACCAAGTGGGCAACCACAGTGCTTGAAGCTGCGCAAGTGCCTGGTGTATTCCAGCAAGCCTTTCACCTGATGCGGTCTGGCCGTCCTGGCCCCGTGCTGATCGATCTGCCCTTTGATGTGATGCAGACCGAGATCGAGTTTGATGCAGATACTTACGAGCCCCTGCCGGTCTACAAACCTGCCGCCTCACGCAAGCAAATCGAAAAAGCCATCGAAATGCTGTGCACCAGCGAGCGTCCTCTGATCGTGGCCGGCGGAGGCATCATCAATGCGGATGCCAGCGATCTTTTGGTGGAGTTCGCCGAGATCCTTGGCATTCCCGTGATCCCTACACTCATGGGGTGGGGCGCGATACCCGATGACCACCCTTTGATGGCAGGCATGTGCGGCCTGCAGACCAGTCAGCGCTACGGCAACGCCAACATGCTGGCCAGCGACTTTGTGCTGGGCATCGGCAACCGTTGGGCCAATCGCCACACTGGCTCAACCGATGTGTATTGCAAAGGTCGCCGATTCATCCATGTGGACATAGAGCCAACGCAGATCGGTCGAATTTTTGCGCCTGACTATGGGATTGTTTCGGACGCCAAGGCTGCGCTGCTAAAGTTTATCGACGTGGCGCGAGAGCTGAAAAGTAAAAATGCGCTACCGAACTGGTCTGCATGGGCCAAGGAATGCCTGGGACGGAAATCTTCGCCCGATTTCCTTCGCAAGACCAACTTTGACAGCGTGCCGATGAAGCCGCAGCGCGTTTACCAGTGCATGAACAATGCCTTCAGCCGCGACACAACCTATGTCTCAACCATTGGCCTGAGCCAGATTGCCGGTGCGCAGTTCCTGCATGTGTACCACCCACGCCATTGGATCAATTGCGGCCAGGCTGGGCCACTGGGCTGGACGGCACCTGCAGCTCTGGGTGTGCGAGCTGCTGACCCCAAGCGCGAGATCGTGGCCTTGTCCGGTGACTACGACTTCCAGTTCATGATTGAAGAATTGGCTGTTGGCGCGCAGTTCAAATTGCCTTACATCCACATTCTGGTCAACAACAGCTACCTCGGTCTGATCCGCCAGTCGCAGCGTGGTTTTTCGATGGACTACTGCGTCCAGCTGGGCTTCCAGAACATCAACGCAGATCCCCAGGATCCCGCAGGACAAGGTTACGGCGTTGACCACGTCAAAGTGGTGGAAGGCCTTGGCTGCAAAGCCATTCGTGTGATGCGCCAGGAAGAGCTGGCCCCCGCGATTGAGCAGGCTCGCGCATGGATGGCCGAGCACCAAGTGCCGGTTGTCATTGAAATCATTCTGGAACGCGTGACCAACATCGCCATGGGTACCGAAATCGACAACATCACAGAGTTTGAGGAATTGGCCAGCAGCAAGTCCGATGCGCCTACTGCCGTGGCGGCTTCGATGCTCGATTGATGCAGCAATTTACTGGAGGAGAACAACATGCCTAAATTCGCTGCCAATTTGACCATGCTATTTACTGAGCGCCCATTCTTGGAGCGGTTCGAAGCCGCCAGCCATGCTGGTTTCAATGCCGTGGAATTTTTGTTTCCGTACGCTTGGCCTGCAGCCGAAATCAAGGCGCTACTGGACAAGAACCAACTCAAGCTGGTGTTGCACAACCTGCCTGCGGGCGACTGGGATGCCGGTGAACGCGGGATCGCGTGTCACCCCAATCGGGTTGGTGAATTCCGCCAAGGCGTAAGCCGTGCGATTGAGTACGCCACCCACTTGGGCGTGACCCAGCTGAACTGCTTGATCGGCAAGGTTCCGGAAGATGTCAGCCAGGACCTGGTCGATGAAACCGTCATCGAGAACCTGCGATTTGCAGCCAATGAACTCGAAAAACATGGCATCCGTTTGCTTATCGAGCCGATCAACACCTTCGACATCCCCGGGTTCTATCTTCATGGGACCTCGCAAGCGTTGGCGTTGATGAGCAAAGTCGGTTCTGACAACCTTTTTGTCCAGTACGACATCTATCACATGCAGCGCATGGAAGGTGAAATCGCTGCCACCCTGTCCAAGAACCTTGAAAAGATCGGGCATGTGCAATTGGCCGACAACCCTGGACGCAACGAGCCGGGTACCGGCGAACTGAACTATCGCTTTTTGTTCAAACACCTCGATGCCATCGGCTTCGACGGCTGGATTGGCTGTGAATACAAGCCATCGGCCAAGACCGAAGACGGACTGGGCTGGATCAAAAATATCGCAAACTGAAGGAGCTATGACATGAGCAACAACGCGAACAAAATTGGTTTCATTGGCCTTGGCATCATGGGAGCACCCATGGCGCTGAACTTGATGCGTGCGGGCAACAAGCTGTTCACACATACCCGCGGCAAAACACCGGACATCCTGGCCGAGGGGGGCGCAACCCTGTGCACCACCAACAAGGGCGTAGCGGAGCGTTCCGACATCATTTTCCTGATGGTTCCCGATACGCCTCAGGTGCAGGAAGTGCTGTTTGGCGAGAACGGTGTTGTCCACGGCCTGACGCCCGGCAAAATCGTGGTGGACATGAGCTCCATTTCGCCGATTGCCACCAAGGAATTTGCTGCCAAAATTCGAGCCAAGGGTTTGAGTATCTGGATGCGCCGGTTTCCGGTGGTGAAGTCGGAGCCAAGAACGCCACGCTGTCCATCATGGTCGGCGGCAAGCAGGAAACTTTTGACAAGGTCAAGCCACTTTTTGAGTTGATGGGCAAGAACATCACCCTCGTGGGCGAGGTGGGTGACGGCCAAACTGCCAAGGTGGCCAACCAAATCATCGTGGCTTTGAATATCGAAGCAGTCTCGGAAGCCCTCTTGTTCGCTGCCAAGGCAGGCGCTGATCCTGCGAAGGTGCGCGAGGCCCTGATGGGCGGCTTTGCCTCCAGCAAAATCTTGGAGGTGCACGGTGAACGCATGATCAAACGCACGTTTGATCCAGGTTTCCGTATCGAGCTGCATCAGAAAGATCTGAACTTGGCGCTGTCCACCGCACGCGTCCTGGGGGTGGCTTTGCCCAATACCGCAACAGCCCAGGAGTTGTTCAATTCGTGCGCCGCTCATGGCGGCAAAGCATGGGACCACTCGGCTATGGTCCGAGCCCTGGAGAAAATGTCCAACTTTGAAATTGGTCAAAAAGCATGAAGCTGGAAGCCGCCGGCCTTGTGCGTAAGATGTTTGAGGCGGCCTTTGCCTCAGCGCAATCGCAGCTGTGCGTTCCTCCCCATTTGCCTATGCCCAGCGAAGTCACAGGGCGGCTGATAGTGAGCGGTGCGGACAAGGCCTCGGCGGCCATCAAGGGCGGCAGAATGGCTGCAGCTAGTTATCCAGCCCGTGTCATCCACCTTTTGCTCTCCGACGTACCGGGAAATCGGCCTATTGACAACGCTTCCGGCGATGTCGACAGCATCAAGAAAATTGCAGGCGCTGTCATGGGGCCCCCTACGCTGAACCGTGTATTCGCTAAAGGTCTCAGCCCCCGTGCCAGTCTTGATGCCAACGACGGCCAAGATTTTTTCCAGACACTCGCAGACTCGGTCATCACAGGATCCACGCTCACGAACGTGAATGACTTGCGCCTCGTTCCGATGAACAGATGAGGAGACAAAAATGATTAACCGTTCACGTCGCGCCAAAATTGTCGCGACACTGGGGCCCGCCAGTTCAAGCCCAGAGGTCATTCGCCAATTGTTTCTGGCGGGTGTAGACGTATTTCGCATGAACTTCAGCCACGGCGACTTTGAGAGCCATGCTGCACGCTTCAGAATGGTTCGCGACATCGAGCGTGAATTTGACCGACCCATCGGGATTCTGGCCGATCTTCAGGGGCCCAAGTTGCGCGTGGGCAAGTTTGCGCACGGCCATGTGATTCTGGCACAAGGGCAAGCCTTCAGGTTCGACCTTGACCCGGCTCTGGGCGACTCCAGTCGTGTTAATTTGCCACATCCTGAAATTTTTGCGGCTCTGGTACCAGGGACGGATCTGCTGCTCGATGACGGCAAGTTGCGTGTTCGCGTCGAGCGCTGCGATGCGCAATCGGCCGACACCAAGGTGGTGGTGGCTGGCAAGTTGTCCGAGCGCAAAGGCGTCAATGTGCCCGGCGTGGTTCTTCCCATTTCTGCCCTGACCGCGAAAGACCGCGCGGACCTCGACACGGCATTGAGCTTGGGTGCGGACTGGATTGCCCTGTCTTTTGTACAACGTCCCGAAGATATTGCTGAAGCCCGGGAGCTCATCCAAGGGCGGGCAGGCGTGATGGCCAAGCTCGAAAAGCCCTCGGCCATTGAGCATCTAGAAGCCGTAGTTCAGGCTGCCGATGCGATCATGATTGCCCGGGGTGACCTCGGGGTTGAAATGCCGGCCGAGCAGGTACCGGCCATTCAAAAGCGTATCGTCAAAGTTTGCCGAAGACTCGGCAGACCCGTGATCGTGGCCACCCAAATGCTGGAGTCCATGATCGAAAGTCCGGTGCCCACGCGTGCCGAAGCCTCGGATGTGGCTACGGCCATTTATGACGGTGCTGATGCGGTGATGCTCTCAGCCGAATCGGCAGCTGGAAAATTCCCGATTGAAGCCGTGACGATCATGAACAGGATCATTGAAGGCACGGAAAAAGATGCCTTGTACCGACAGTTGATCGAGGCATCACACGCTGCAGCCGAAACCGGAACCCACGACGTCACCCAGGCGATCTGTTGTGCAATGCGCCGCGCATCGGCATTGCTCAAAGCCGATGCCATCGTCTGTTATACAAGCTCCGGCCACACTAGCTTGCGCGCTGCTCGTGAGCGTTCCGATTCGCCCATCCTGAGCTTGTCTCCGAACCTGAATGTATCCAGAAAGCTGGCGCTGGCCTGGGGCGTCCATTCGGTGCATGTGGAAGATCCGCAGGACATTCGGCAACTGGCTCCAAAGGCGGCCGAAGTGTCGCGGGTCCAGGGCTTTGCCCGACCGGGACATCCCATCGTCATCCTGGCGGGTATGCCGTTTGGTGAGAGCGGTACCACCAATATGCTGCGCGTCGAGATCGCATGACCGGTCTGGCTATCGCCAGAGTTTCCTCAATATCAAGAAAGAATCCATGAGTGCAATCGTTGATATCGTTGGCCGTGAAATCCTCGACAGCCGTGGCAACCCTACCGTCGAATGCGACGTGTTGCTAGGATCCGGCGTTATGGGCCGCGCCGCCGTGCCCTCCGGAGCTTCGACCGGCAGCCGCGAAGCCATCGAACTGCGCGACGGCGACAAGAGCCGCTACCTTGGCAAAGGGGTGCTCAAGGCTGTGGAGCACATCAACACCGAAATTTCCGAAGCCGTGCTGGGCCTGGATGCTTTTGAACAAGCCTTTCTGGACCGCACCCTGATCGATCTGGACGGCACAGAGAACAAGTCCCGCCTTGGTGCCAACGCCATGCTGGCCGTGTCAATGGCTGTTGCCCGCGCGGCGGCCAAAGAGTCCGGTCTGCCGCTGTACCGCTACTTTGGCGGCATGAACGGCAAGCAACTGCCCGTGCCCATGATGAACGTCATCAACGGCGGTGTACACGCCAACAACAACCTGGACTTGCAAGAGTTCATGATCATCCCGGTGGGCGCACCTTCGTTCCGAGAAGCCGTGCGCTGGGGCGCTGAAGTGTTCCACGCGCTCAAGAAAATCATCCACGACAAAGGCATGAGCATTGCCGTGGGAGACGAAGGCGGCTTTGCCCCCAACGTCGAAAGCCACGAAGCCGCCATCCAGATGGTGCTGGACGCGATTTCCGCTGCCGGCTACACCGCTGGCGAGCAAATCGCCATTGGCCTGGACTGCGCGGCCAGCGAGTTCTACAAAGACGGTAAGTACGTGCTGGCCGGAGAAGGCAACATCAGCCTGACTTCTGCGCAGTGGACCGACATGCTGGCCACCTGCTGCGACAAGTACCCCATCATCAGCATCGAAGACGGCATGGCAGAGAACGACTGGGACGGCTGGAAAGTCCTGACCGACCGCGTGGCCAAAAATGTGCAGATCGTCGGCGACGACCTGTTCGTGACCAACACCAAGATCTTCAAAGAGGGCATCGACAAAGGCATCGCCAACTCGATCCTGATCAAGATCAACCAGATCGGGACCCTGACCGAAACCTTCGAAGCCATCGAAATGGCCAAACGTGCCGGTTACACCGCCGTCATCAGCCACCGCTCGGGCGAGACCGAAGACAGCACCATCGCCGACATTGCGGTGGGCCTGAACGCGGGCCAGATCAAGACCGGCTCCATGAGCCGTTCAGACCGCATGGCCAAGTACAACCAGCTGCTTCGCATCGAAGAAGACCTAGGCGATGTGGCGGTGTACCCCGGCCGCAGCGCGTTTTACAACCTGCGCTGATCCTTCAGAAAATGCAGCAGATGCCCACCTGCACGCCTTTGTAATTAAACACTTTCAGACAACATGCCATTTATTCGAACCTGCGTTCACCACTCTACATCTGACGATCAGCGTGCAGACATTGTCAAAGGCATTCATCAGGCATTGGTCGAGGCCATTGGTATGCCGGAGGATGAACTGTTCAACATGGTGACGGGCTACCAGACTGGAGAATTTTTCTTCAGCAAAACCTTCAACGGGTATGCACGTTCAGATTGTCCTGTCGTGATTGAGATTACGATGAGACGGGGTCGCAGCGACGCCATGAAAAGAGAGCTGTACCGACTGATCGCGCAGAAATTACACGATGAGGCCCAGGTTGATCAGAGCGATGTTTTCATTTTTGTTCATGAAAACGATTACTCCGATTGGTCTGTTGGCGGAGGCCGATTTGCAATGGCCATCGCTCAGCAAGTGGGTCCAATGAATTGACCGATCCTTCCTCTAAAAACTTAATCGACGAATAAATCATGATTTCCAGTTCCGAAACCTCATCACAGCGTTTACCCTTTACCGAAGAGGAAATACAAGCCATTGAACCCATTAAGCAGTACTTCCTAGGTCACGCCAATGATGACGCTGCTTTCATGAGGCAGGCATTTCTCCCCACGGCACACATCGAATCCATACGCGAAGGGGTCTTCACATCTTGGTCATTGGATGTCTACTGTCAAAGGTTCAAACAACAGCCTGCCGCTGATGAGGCCATGCGCAAAAGAACGATCAATTGGATTGAAGTCAAGGGCACAGCGGCATGTGCGAAAGTAACTCTGGAGCATGGGCTGACTACATTCAGTGACTACTTTGTTCTCTTAAAAACTGGCGAAGGATGGAAGATCGCCAACAAAGCGTTTTACGGCGCAACGTCCTAAAACTGATTGAAGCGGCCGCAAATGAAGAACGCAGACATCGCGCAGACATTTTCGCGCAGGCGATGAGCCAGCTGCGCTCGCCTTGAACTCCAAGCAGCCCCATTGCATACGTTGGCACAAAAATGGCCCGCAACCCAAGCCGGGGCTGGTGCGCCCCATCGCCTTCGATTGCATCTCCCCACGCCTTCACGGGTAGGTTGATGGCACCTGCTCCCGAGCGCACCACCCCTACAGCCGCAAGCCACTCTCCGTGTCAAACCAGTTGCTATGCGCAGCGTCGGCTTGCAGGCCGACGGCGTCGCCTGGGCGCAGGCGGGTTTGTGGGGAGGTGCGTACAGTGACGTTGCCGGCGGCGGTCTTGACCACCACGTAGGTGTCGGCGCCGGTGGGCTCGACCAGGCTGACTTCGCCGCGCCATGGTCCGCCGTCAACCAGCGCGATGTGCTCTGGCCGCAGGCCCAGGGTGGCTGGGCCGCTGGGGGTGCCAGAGCGCAGTGGCAGTCTGGCGCCCTCGATGGCGAAGTGCTCATCTGCGCCCTGGGCGGTGACCTGGCCTTTGAGCAGGTTCATGGTCGGCGAGCCGATGAATGAAGCGACATAGGTGTTGGCCGGGCGGCTGTAAATGTCGTCGGGTGTGCCGAGTTGTTGCAGCACGCCGTCTTTCATGACGGCGATGCGGCTGCCCAGGGTCATGGCTTCGATTTGGTCGTGGGTCACGTAGACGCTGGTGATGCCGCTGACCTGGTGCAGGCGCTTGATCTCGGCGCGCATTTCCACGCGCAGCTTGGCGTCCAGGTTGGACAGGGGTTCGTCAAATAAGAACAGCTGGGGCTGGCGCGCCAGTGCGCGGCCCATGGCCACGCGTTGGCGCTGGCCGCCCGAGAGTTGCGAAGGCCGGCGATCGAGCAGGTGAGTGATCTGCAGCATGGCGGCGACTTCGGCGATGCGCGCGCGGCGCCCGGCCAGCGGGACTTTGCGCATTTCAAGCGCAAAGCCGATGTTGTCAGCCACGCTCATGGACGGGTAAAGCGCGTAGCTTTGAAAGACCATGGCGATGTCGCGCTGTGCCGGTTGCACGCCCACCACGTTGCGCCCGCCAATGCGGATCTCGCCCTCGGTCGGCTCGTCCAGGCCGGCAATCAGGTTGAGCAAGGTGGATTTGCCGCAGCCCGACGGGCCGACCAGAATCAAGAACTCGCCAGGCGCGACCTCGATGTCGATGCGCTTGAGCACTTCGACCGTTTTTTCGCCCTTGCCAAAGGTCTTGCGGATGCCGGAGATGGAAAGTGATGCAGCCATGAAATGAGGTTCTTTAAAAAGAGGCCAGGCGCGCTCAGCCCTTGACAGCGCCGGCAGTCAGGCCGCGCACAAAAAACCGGCCCGCAAAGACGTAAATCAACATGGTCGGCAGCCCGGCAATCACGGCCGCAGCCATGTCCACGCTGTAGGCCTTGACGCTGCTGGAGGTGTTGGCCAGGTTGTTCAGGCCGACGGTGATGGGCTTGCTGTCGGCGCCGCTGAAGGCCACGCCAAACAGGAAGTCGTTCCAGATGTTGGTGAACTGCCAGATCAGCGTGACCATCACGATGGGGGTCGACAGCGGCATCACCACGCGCCAGAAAATCATCCAGAAACCCGCGCCATCCATGCGCGCCGCGTTGATCAGTTCTTTGGGAATGGCGGTGTAGTAGTTGCGAAAAAACAGCGTGGTGCCAGCCAGGCCAGCCAGGCAATGCACCAGCACCAGGCCGGTCACCGAGCTAGACAGGCCGAGCCAGCCCAGCACCTGGCTCATGGGCAGCAGCACCACCTGAAAAGGCATGAACACACCAAACAGCAAAAAGCCAAACAGCAGGTCGCTGCCGCGAAATTTCCACAGACTCAGCACGTAGCCGTTGATGGCGCCCCAGGCGGTCGAAATCAGCACCGCCGGCACGGCCATCAGCACGGAGTTCCAGAAGAAGGGCTGCAGGCCGCGGCAGTCGGTGCCGGTGCAGGCCTCGGACCAGGCCAGCCGCCAGGCGTCAAAGTTCAGGCCCGCCGGCAGGCTGAGCAAATTGCCGGCGCGAATTTGCTCGGCGTCTTTCAGGGAGGTCGTGAGCATCACGTACATGGGGGCGATGAAGACGAGCGCCGCCAGCAGCAAGGCCGCATACAGCAAGGCGCGGCCGATCTGGCCGGGCAGACGCGATGGCGCCAGCGCGGCGCCCGTGGAGTCAGTGGTCATGCGGCTTGCTCCTGAGCTCGCTGTACAAGTAAGGCACGACCAGTGCTGCCACAGTGGCCAGCATCATGGTGGCGCTGGCGGCGCCCAGGCCGATCTGGCCGCGGTTGAAACTCATGACGAACATGAAGGTCGCCGGCACGTCGGTAGCGTAGCCCGGTCCCCCTGCGGTCAGGGCCATGACCAGGTCAAAGCTCTTGATCGCCAGGTGCGATAGCACCATCAGCGTCGAAAAAAATACGGGTCCCAGCGAGGGCAGGATGATGCGCCAGTAAATGCGCGGCAAGCTCGCGCCGTCAATGCGTGCAGCCTTGATGATGCTGTCGTCGATGCCGCGCAGGCCGGCCAGAAACAGCGCCATAGCAAAGCCCGCCGATTGCCAGACGCCGGCAATCACGACGCAGTAAATGGCGGTGTCGGTCTGCACCAGCCAGTCGAACGAAAAACTTTGCCAGCCCAGGTCGTGCATCAGCTTTTCCAGGCCCAGACTGGGATTGAGAATCCATTTCCAGGCGGTGCCGGTGACCACGAAAGACAGCGCCATGGGGTAGAGGTAAATGGTGCGCAAGGCACCCTCGGCGCGCACGCGCTGGTCCAGCAGAATCGCCAGCACAATGCCCAGCGCCATCGCCCCGCCCACATAGAGCGAACCAAAGATGGCCAGGTTTTTGAGGGCCACCCACCAGCGCTCAAGCGCCCACAGCGCCTGGTACTGCTCGAGCCCGACGAAGTCGTAACGCGGCAGCATGCGCGAGGCCGTGAACGACAACACGCCGTTCCACACCATGAAGCCATAGATGAAGGCAAAGCCCAGCACAAAGGCGGGCGCCACCACCAACTTGGGCAACGCGGATTCGAAACGGCGTGTCATGACTCAGGCCCGGTTTGCTTTACTTGGTTGCAGCAGCTGTGGCGATTTTTTTCATCGCATCGGCCACCGTGACCTTGTCGTCGTTCCAGAACTGGCTGACGACGTCCTTGATCGCGCCTTCAGCGGCCGGCTTGATGGCCATGCCGTGGGCCACGGACGGCACCAGCGAGCCGGTCTTGGCGGTGTCGACAAAGTCCTTGGACGAGAGCTTGGCGCAGTCGTCGAACTTGTCCATCTTCATGTTCAGACGAACCGGAATCGAGCCCTTGTTCAGGTTGAACACTTCCTGGAAGGCCGGGCTCATGATAGCGCCAGCCAGGTCAGCCTGGGCTTTTTGCGCATCGCCAGCCTTTAGCTTGAACATGGCGAAGGAGTCCACATTGAAGGTGTAAGCGGTGCTGGTGCCCGGCGCTGCGGCGCACAGGAAGTCTTTGCCTGGCACCTTGCCGGCTGCCAAGAACTCGCCCTTGGCCCAATCGCCCATGAACTGAAAGCCGGCCTTGCCTTGCATCACCATGGCCGTGGCCAGGTTCCAGTCGCGCCCGGGTGCGGCGGCGTCGGTGTAGGACTTGATCTTGCGAAAAGTCTCCAGCGACTTCTTCATGGTGTCGCTGCCAATTGCCTTGGCATCGAGCTTGACCAGTGCATCGTTGTAAAACTTGGCGCCGCCCACGCCCAGCACCACCGATTCAAAGGTGGTGAAGTCTTGCCAGTTCTGGCCGCCATGCGCCACCGGGATCAGGCCGGCGGCCTTGATCTTATCGGCGGCTGCAAAAAATTCGTCGTACGTCTTGGGCATTCCGGCGACACCGGCTTTTTTCAGCACCTCGGGGTTCGCCCAGACGAAGTTGACGCGGTGCACATTCACCGGAGCTGCCACGTAGTTGCCCTTGAACTTCATGACGTCGGCCACGACTTTGGGCAGCAGGCTGTCCCATTTCTCGGCCTTGGCCACGGCGTCCAGGTTACCCAGCACGCCCTCGGCAGCCCACTCCTGAATGGCCGGCCCCTTGATCTGCGCCGCCGCTGGCGGGTTGCCCGAGACCACCCGGCTCTTGAGCGCGGTCGCCGCGTTGTCTCCGCCGCCACCGGCCACGGCAAAGTCTTTCCAGGTGTGGCCCTGGGCCTGCATGATCTTTTTGAGCTCGGCCACAGACTTGGCCTCGCCGCCGGAAGTCCAGTAGTGCAGCACTTCGACTTCGCCGGCCTGCGCGGACAGCACGGCAGACGCGGCAAAAACCGCAGCGGCGAGGGTGGATAGTTTGAACATGGTGGTGTCTCCTGATGTGCCCTTGGCTGGGCCAGGGCGGGGTTTGAGTGGGGGCGAATCGCATTCAGCTCATCCACAGGATGTCTGAATTCATTAATTTTTCATTAATTTATTACCCCTGACCATGGTGTAAACCCTGACATCGCTTGGGACTTTGGCTGACATGGCCCGGATCAGGGGGCTGGTAACTTGGCTGCTTATGCTCGCATTTCCAACTTCATCCCCCGCCCGGCCTGCCGTCTCAGTGTTTCCTTCACAGGCGCTGCTGGGTGATCCGGCAGCGCCCCGCTCGGCCACGCAGTCCGGCACCCGCCCGCGCAGCCCGGGGAGCCTGCCGCGCCTGTCACCCGCCCGGGCCCTGTTCCTGGACTTTGACGGAACGCTCGCTGAACTGGCGCCCGAGCCGGACGCGGTGAGGTTGCCGGTCGGCCTGATGAATCTCCTGAGTCGCCTGCAGCTGCGGCTGCAAGGGGCGCTGGCCCTGGTGTCCGGTCGCCCACTGCACGATCTGGATCGCTTCCTGGCACCGCTGGTGCTGCCGGCAGGTGCCGAGCATGGCGCCTGCCGCCGCTTGGTCAGCGGGCAAGTGGTCAGCGCGCAGGCGCTGGATTTGCGCCTGGCGACGGCGGCCGCGCAAGCGCTGGTGAGCCAGCATGCCGGCCTGCGGCTGGAGGTCAAGACCCATTCGCTGGCGCTGCATTACCGGCAGGCCCCCGCGCTGGAAGCGCTGTGCAAGGCGACCTTTGGCGAGCTGCTGTCCTGCACTCCCGGCGCCTGCCTGCAGCACGGCAAATGCGTGGTCGAGATCATGCCGGCGCTGGTCAGCAAGGCCGACGCCATCGCCGCTTTCATGCGCGAGGCCCCATTCGCCGGCCGCACCCCGGTGTTCGCCGGCGACGACCAGACCGACGAGTGCGCCTTTGCCTGGGTCCAGGCCACGGGCGGCGCCGGCTTGAAGGTCGGTCAGGGTGCGTCGCTGGCTTCGCACCGCTGCGCCAGCCCGGCCAGTTTGCGGGCCTGGCTGGCGGCGGCGGTTCTGGCGTGACCGGCGGCGCCGACGCCAGCCCCGGTTTTGGTCCGGCCGCTGCCGCCTCGCTGTCGCTGGGGGTCATTGGCAACTGCGCGTTCTCGGCGCTAATCGATGCACGCGGGCGCGTCGTCTGGTGCTGCCTGCCGCGCTTTGACGGTGACCCGGTGTTTTGCGCCTTGCTCCATCCCAATGACGCGCAGGACGCCGGCCGTTACGCCTTTGCCATCGAGATCGAGGACTTCGCCAGCGCCAGGCAGTTCTACGAGCCCAACACCGCCGTGCTGCGCACCCAGCTCTTTGACCGGCACGGCCAGGGCTTGGAGATCACCGACCTGGCGCCACGCTTTCAAACCCATGCGCGCTTTTACCGGCCCACCAGCCTGGTGCGCCGCGTGCGTGTGCTCAGCGGCGCGCCGCGTATTCGCGTCGGGCTGGACCTGCGCTTTGACTGGGGCCGCACCGAGCCGGTGATCACCCGCGGCAGCAACCATGTGCGCTACGTCAGCCCCGAGCAGACGCTGCGCCTGTACACCGACGCGCCGATGGCGTATGTGCTCTCGCGCCAGCCCTTCTTGCTGACCCGGGAGCACAACTTCCTGCTCGGCCCCGACGAAACGCTGCCACTGGGCATTGCCGACACGGCCCGCCACCTGGAGCAGGAAACGCTGTCGTACTGGCGCAAATGGAGCCAGCGCCTGCACATACCGCTGCAGTGGCAGGAGGCGGTGATTCGCGCCGCCATCACGCTCAAGCTGTCGCTGTACGAAGACACCGGCGCCATCGTTGCCGCCATGACCACCAGCATCCCTGAAGCCCCGGGCAGCCAGCGCAACTGGGACTACCGCTACTGCTGGCTGCGCGACGCATTTTTCGTCGTGCGGGCGCTCAACAGCCTGTCTGAAGTGGGCACCATGGAGGACTATGTGCGCTGGCTCTTTAACGTGGTGGTGCAGGCCAAGGGCGGGCATATCCAGCCGGTCTACGGGCTCGGTCTGGAGCGCGATTTGCCGGAGCACGCGGTCACCCAACTCGAAGGCTATCGGGGCATGGGGCCGGTGCGCGTGGGCAACCAGGCGCAAGAGCACTTTCAGCACGACGTGTACGGCAACGTGGTGATGGGCGCAGCGCAGGCCTTCCATGACAAGCGCCTGCTGCAGCCCGCCGGTGCGGCCGAATACGCCGACCTTGAAGCCGTGGGGGAGCAAGCACGTCAGACCTACGACAAGCCCGACGCCGGCATGTGGGAGCTGCGTACGCGCACACGCGTGCACACCTCGTCGGCGCTGATGTGCTGGGCCGCCTGCGACCGCCTGGCCAAAATCGCACCGACCTTGCATCTGAGCGAGCGCGCCGCCTACTGGCGCGCGCACGCCGACGCCATGCGCGAACACATCCTGACCGCCGCCTGGAGCCACGAGCGCCAGGCATTCGCCGCCAGCTTTGGCGCCAGCGACCTCGACGCCAGCGTTCTGCTCATGATCGAAGTCGGCTTCATCGACGCCAAGGACCCCCGCTTCCTGGCCACCCTTGATGCACTGGAAACCCATCTGTGCGACGGCCCTTACATGCGCCGCTACGAAGCCCCCGACGACTTCGGCAAGCCCGAAACGGCATTCAACATCTGCACCTTCTGGCGCATCGACGCCCTGGCACGCACAGGCCGCAAAGCCGAAGCCTGCGCTATTTTCGAAACCATGCTCGCCGCCCGCAACCACCTGGGCCTGCTGTCTGAAGACACGCACCCGGCCACCGGCGAGATGTGGGGCAACTTTCCGCAGACCTATTCCATGGTCGGCATCATCAACGCGGCCGTCAGGTTGTCGCTCCCCTGGGACACCGCGATATGAGAGCGAATTTGCAAGACGCCTTTCTCGCCTGCGAGAAGGTCGGCGAACGACATCCAGACCCTGCCACGCCCGCAGCCCCCCGGGCATGAGTCCGCGCCTGGTCGTTGTGTCCAACCGGCTGGCCGACGGGCGCCCTGGCGCCCCTGGCGGCGTGGCGGTGGCCCTTGGTGACGCCTTTGATGACTCGGGTGGGCTCTGGTTTGGCTGGAGCGGAAACATCGTGGAGGGCGACTCCGCCTTGCATGTGCAGCAAGTGGGCCGCCTCACGCTGGCCACGCTCGATCTGACTCGCCAGGACCACGACAGCTACTACCTCGGCTACAGCAACGGCGTGCTATGGCCGGTGTTTCATTACCGACTGGACCTGGCCGACTTTGATGCGGGCTTTATCGAGGGCTATCGGCGTGTCAACCAGCGCTTTGCGCGCCAGCTTGTGAGCCTGCTCAGGCCCGACGACGTCATCTGGATTCATGACTACCACCTGATCCCGCTGGCTTCTCAATTGCGCGCGCTGGGCTGCCAGCAGCGCATCGGATTTTTTCTGCACATTCCCATGCCGCCGCAGCTCATGCTAGCCGCCATACCGCAGCACGCATGGCTGATGGAGTCGCTTTTTTCCTACGACCTTGTCGGGTTTCAAAGCCAGGCCGACTTGCTGCACTTTTCCCGCTACGTGCAGGCCGAACTCGGCGCCGTGGCACAGGGCGAGCAGCGCTACAGCGCTTTCGGCCAGTTGCTGCAGGCGGGGGTCTTCCCGGTCGGCATTGATGTCGAGGCCTTGACGGCCTTGACCCATGGCAAGGAAGCGCGCGACATGTACGAGCGCATCACCCGCGCGTACTCGCGCCGGCGTTTGCTGCTAGGGGTGGAGCGGCTGGATTATTCGAAGGGACTGCCGCAGCGCTTGCGGGCCTTTCGCCAGTTGCTCAAAAAACATCCGGAAAACCGCAATAGCGCCACCCTGATTCAGGTCGCCTCACCCAGCCGCGAGGCGCTCGAGAGTTACGCCGACTTGCGCCTGGAGCTCGAAAGCCTCTGCGGCGCCATCAACGGCGAAGACGGCGACCTCGACTGGACGCCGGTGCGCTACATCCATCGCCACGTGCCGCGCAAACGCTTGCCGGGTCTGTACCGGGCAGCCCGCGTGGCGCTGGTGACACCTCTGCGCGATGGCATGAATCTGGTGGCCAAGGAGTTCATCGCCGCGCAAAACCCGGCCGATCCGGGGGTCCTGGTGCTGTCGCGCTTTGCCGGCGCCGCCGAGCAACTCAAGGAAGCGTTGCTGGTCAATCCCTACGACACCGAGGCCACCGCCGACAGCATCCAGCAAGCCTTGCACATGCCGCTGGACGAGCGCCAGGGCCGCCATCAAATGCTGCTCGAACGCATTCGCCGGCACGACGTGCACTGGTGGCGTCAGAGTTTTTTGCAGGCGCTGGCTGCCACGCAGCCCCACCCATGATCCACCCCCTGGGCCGGGATAAATGCAGCGGTCGCGGCGAAAGGACAGTCTCGCGAGCTGGCACACACACCCCCCATCCAGCCTTCTCCCGGCGAGGGAGGCTGCGAAGCCCGACAGTGGCGCGCCCGTGCGAAAAGCAACGAAGCGACCAGGCTCTAAAGCAGTTGCGACACCAGGCTGGCGATCAGGCTCAGCAAGATGGTGGTGGTCAGTGGCACAAACCATTCGCGGCCGAAGAGTTTGAAGCGCAAGTCGCCTGGCAACTTGCCAAAGCCCAGCTTGTTGAGCACGGGCGTAAGCCAGCTGATCACCACCAGGGCCAGAAAAATGACGATCATCCAGCGGATCATGGGGGCCTTGTCTGCGTAGTGGAACGTGAGCGCTTGCTCTACAGCGTGTGCGAGCGGTCGCCTGAGTCAAATCCCATCGCCTGCCAGCCACTGTAGGGCTGATCGGCGTTGTTGGCGGCAAAGCCGATGACTTTGAACAGCTCACCCATCTCATGCTCGTGGACGAGTTTTTGCAGCAAGGCGCGTTCGGCCAGAGGCGCGTCGTCCACGCCTTCGAGCAGGCCGCAGTTGAGCAAAAACCGGCCCTGGCTGGTGTAGCCCAGCACCTGCAGGCCGGCGTCCTGCCCGGCCATCGCGATACCGGTGAAGTTCACATGCGCCGTGATGTCCTTGAGCCCCACATCCACCAGCGGGTCGGCATCGGCCTGATGAGCGCGGTGGCACATCACCGTGCCCATGTGGCGCTGGGGGTGAAAGTATTCGTGCTCGGGAAAGCCGTAGTCGATAAAAAAGGCGGCGCCCCGGGTCAGCCGATCAGCCAGGGTTCGCACAAAGCCTTCGCCCTGCAGGTGAATTTCGGTGATGTAGTCGTGTGCGCCGGCCACCTCAACGGGCGGGCGCAGCGCGGTGGGGCGTTCGGCCAGGGCCAACGCGTCCTGGTGCAGGACCACGCCGCGTTCGCACCACACACCCGCTACCCGCGCCAGCAGCTTGACCGGCATCGCGTCGAGCACTTCGTTGCCGACCACCACGCCTTGCATGCGCAGGGGCAACTCGCTGACCCAGCTGACGCGCTCGCCCCAGGCCGACAGGCGCGCTTGTTGCCTGGCCCGCAGACTGCCCGACAGGTCAACGATGTGGTAGCGCTGTAGCGGCACGCCAGCCTGGTCAAGATAACGCAGCACCTGCTCGGCCAGCGCGCCTGAGCCGGCGCCAAACTCCCAGACTTGCTCGGTGCCGGTGGCCTGCAGCGCCTGCGCCAGCTGCCGGGCCAGAGCCCGACCAAAGTGTGGCGAGAGCTCGGGAGCGGTCACAAAGTCGCTGCCCGACTGCGGCATGGCGCCAAACTTGCGCAAATCGCCGCTGTAGTAGCCCCAGCCCGGGGCGTACAGCGCCAGCGCCATGAATTCGTCAAAGGGCAGCCAGCCGCCCGCTGCAGCAATGGCCTCGGCCACGGCTGGGGGGGCTTGCGTCGTTAAACTCGGGGTCTTTGTCATTGTTGGGCAAGACTATCTTGGATTTAAATCAGGCTCGGTTCAAGGAACCGAATGTTGGGGCTTGGCTGCGGCCGGCCGGTGGGCGCGCGTGTCTTTTCAAAGACGGTAGCGGCGGGCCTGCCGCTGGGGTTTTACCACGCAGATTCGAGGGGCAGACATGAAGAGCGAAAAATCGGTACTGGTCACCGGCGCCTCACAGCGCCTGGGGGCCTGCATTGCGCGTGCCTTTGCCGGTGCCGGCTGGCGCGTTTTTTGTCATTACGACCAGTCACGAGAACTCGCCGAAGCGCTGGTTGCAGCCTTGACCCGCGAAGGGCACCAGGCCGTTGCCGTGCAGGCCAGCCTGGCCGACGAAGCCGGTTGTGCCAGCCTGATGCAGCAGGTGCGCCTGCACACGGCCCACCTGGACTGCCTGATCAACAACGCGTCGACCTTTGTGGCCGACACCGCCACCAGCTTTGACGCCACGCTGGCCACGCACCAGTTGCAGGTGAACCTGCTGGCGCCGCTGTCCCTGGCCAGCCACCTGGCCCGCGAATTGGCACCCGCGCCCGGCGCCGAGCCGGCCTGCGTGATCCACATCCTGGACCAGAAGGTCTTTAACCTGAACCCCGACTACTTCAGCTACACCATGAGCAAGCTGGCGCTCGAGCGCGCCGTCGCCTTGCAGGCCCAGGCGCTGGCGCCCTCGGTGCGCGTCGCCGGCGTGGCGCCGGGCTTGATGTACCTCAGCGGCCCCCAGGATCAGCACAATTTCGAACTTGCCAGCCGCGCCAATTTGCTGCGGCGCCCGACCGACCCACAAGACGTTGCGGACACTTGCCTTTTTTTGGCTCGCACCACCGGCATCACCGGCACCGTCATCAGCGTCGACAACGGCCAGCACCTGGTGCCGCTGCCGCGCGACATCATGTTCGTGGTCGACGACTTACTTCAAGGAAAAACGTCATGAAACTCGATCCGAACGAAACGCTCAGCGCCCGATGTAGGA
This sequence comes from uncultured Burkholderiales bacterium, assembly GCA_903844825.1. GTDB lineage: Bacteria > Pseudomonadota > Gammaproteobacteria > Burkholderiales > Burkholderiaceae_C > Polaromonas. The sequence continues at coordinate 38,427 of CAIMVC010000265.1, forward strand.
AGCTATTTTTGCGCAACTACGAAGTCAACATGAACATCGGCGTTCATGCCTTCGAGAAAACCGGCGAGCAGCGCGTGCTGATCAATGTCGAGCTGTACATTCCGCTGGCGATGTCAACACCCCGAGCCGACGAGCTCGACGAAGTGGTCGACTATGACTTCATTCGCAGCTCCATCCTCGAGCGCATCCAGCAAGGCCATATTCACCTGCAGGAAACGCTCTGCGACGACGTGCTCAAGCTCATGCTGCAGCACCCCAAGGTCCAGGCGGCCCGAGTCTCCACCGCCAAGCCCGACGTGTACCCGGACTGCGAGGCCGTGGGCTGCGAAGTCTTTGGCATGAAATCGTGAGGAGCCAGCCATGAACAGTCAAGCCACTCTTGACGACACTTTTGCGGTCCCACCTGAGGCGAGCGCCGAGCCTGCCGCGTCAGGCCGGCAAACCAAAGCCGAGCGCGAAGACCACAAGCTCGAAAAGCGCCTGTGCCGGGAAGTCGGCCGCGCCATCGTCGACTTCAACATGATCGAAGAAGGCGACAAAGTCATGGTCTGCGTCTCAGGCGGCAAGGACAGCTACGCCATGCTCGACATCTTGCTCAAGCTGCAGGCGCGAGCGCCGATTCGCTTTGAGCTGATCGCTGTCAACCTGGACCAAAAACAGCCCGGCTTTCCGGCGCACATCCTGCCGCAATACCTGACACAGCTTGGCGTTCCTTTCCGAATCGAGACGCAGGACACCTACAGTATCGTCAAGCGTGTGATACCCGAAGGCAAAACCATGTGCTCGCTGTGTTCGCGTCTGCGGCGCGGTATCTTGTACCGCGTGGCCGAAGAACTGGGCGCCACCAAGATTGCGCTGGGCCATCACCGCGACGACATGCTGCAGACCTTGTTCCTCAACATGTTTTTCGCGTCCAAGCTCAAGGGCATGCCGCCCAAACTGGCCAGCGACGACGGCAAGAACATCGTCATCCGGCCGCTGGCCTATGTTGCTGAAAAAGACCTGATCCGCTGGGCCGAAGTGCGCCAGTTCCCCATCATTCCCTGCACCCTGTGCGGCAGCCAGGACGGTCTGCAGCGGGTTCAGGTTGGCAACATGCTGCGCGAGTGGGAGCAAAAATTTCCGGGCCGGCTCGACAACATGTTCACTGCGCTGCAAAACGTCGTGCCCTCGCACCTGATGGATCCGCGTCTGCACGACTTCAAGGGCATCAAAACCACCGGCCAGGCCGACCCGGAAGGCGACAAGGCCTTCGACCCCGAAGAATTTGCCAAAGCCGTCAGCGCGCCCGTGCAGTTCATGGCCCGCGCGCCAAAGGATGAGCCCTAGGCGCCCGGGCGGCGCGAGACGGGTGATGTGACAGGACGATTTTCAAAAACACCTGAGGACGCTATGGTCATGAAAAAATCCCTTCACTCCTTTCTCCACGCGCTGCTGCTCGTCATCGCCCTGGCCGGTTTGAGCCTGCTTGGCGGCTGCTCTGGCATGCGATTGGTTGACAGCGATGTACGCTCCTTCGCTGTCTGGCAGCCCTCCCCGCCCGCCCCCGGCACCGCCTACCGTTTCGAACGCCTGCCCTCGCAGCAGCAGCTCCAGCTGGGTCAGCCTTTTGGCGCCGATGAACTCTCGCAGGACCAGCTCGAAGCCGTGGCCAGCACCGTGCTGCAAAAATTCGGCCTCACCAATGATCCGGCAGCGGCCGTGCTGGACGTGCAGATCAGTGCCACCACCCTCTACTCGCCGGCTTACGCGTATGGCCCCGGCCCCTACGCTGGCTCGGGTTTTGCGCTGGGCACCGGCACGGGCGGCGGCTTTGTAGGCCTGTCGTTTCCACTGATGCGCTACGAGCCGCCGCTTTACACCCGCGAGCTGGGCGTCGTCATGCGCGACAGCCGCACGCACGCCGTGGTCTACGAAACTCGCGCCCGCCACACCGGCGTGTGGGCCGATGCACGCGGCATTTTTGGCGCCATCATGCAAGCGGGCATGCAAGGCTTCCCCCAGCCACCGACAGGGCCGCGCCGGGTCAGGGTGGAAATTCCAAGATAAGCCAAGGTCCGCATTGAAAGCACCCACTCGCATCATCGCCATCCGCCACGGTGAAACCGCCTGGAACGTGGACACCCGCATTCAAGGTCAGCTCGACATCCCGCTGAACGACACCGGCCATGGACAGGCCAGGCGCATGGGTCGGGCTCTGGCCGACGAAGGCATTGACGCCATCTATGCCAGCGACCTGTCGCGCGCCTTCGAGACGGCCCGCTACCTCGGCCTCAGCACTGGCGTGGAGGTCGTCGCCGAGCCCGGCCTGCGCGAGCGTGCATTCGGCGAATTTCAAGGGCGTACTTTTTTAGAAGTTGAAAGTGAACTGCCCGAACAGGCCAGGCGCTGGCGCCAGCGCGACCCGCACTTTTCACCCGCCGGTGGCGAATCCCTGCTGCAACTCAGGGCCCGCGTGGTCGGCACCGCCGAGCGCCTGGCCGCCCGCCACCCCGGTGAGCTGATCGCCCTGGTCGGTCATGGTGGCGTGATGGACGTGCTTTACCGAGCCGCCACCCGGCTCGAGGTCGATGCTCCCCGCACCTGGGCGCTGGGCAACACTGCCATCAACCGCCTGCTCTGGTCGCCCGAAGGCTTCGCGCTGGTAGGCTGGGGCGACACCCGGCACCTGAGCGACGATGCACTGGACGAATCCACCATCGATCTGCTGACCGGCAGTCCTGGTGCCTTCCGCGCCGGACTTGGCTAGGGGCGCAGTCCCGGCGCAAGGGAAATTCCCCTGCCCGGCAAGAGGCACCATCCCAGCGTTCCCCTGTCGGGTTGAAGCTGGCGCAGGATAGTTGACGCCGCTGCCGCGCCCACATAATCGGGCTGGCGCACTGAACCCACAGCGAACAGGAACACAGCATGGCAACCAGTCTTGACGGTCAACTCGTGGTGGCGATCTCTTCCCGGGCCTTGTTCGACTTTGAGGAGGAAAACCGGGTGTTTGAAGCAGGTCTGGCGCAAGGCGCGCAGCCCGGCGCCAAGCCTGATGCGGCTTACATGCAGTTACAGCTGGACCGGCTCGATGTGCCTGCCAGGCCGGGCGTGGCTTTTTCGCTGGTCAAGAAACTGCTAGCCTTTAACCAGGTGCCCGAGAGCCTGGACGAGACTGTAGCCGCAAGCAAGCCCGCGCAACGGGTCGAGGTGGTGATCTTGTCGCGCAACGACCCGGTCTCGGGCATGCGGGTGTTTCGCTCGGCGCAGCACTATGGCCTGAAGATTGAGCGCGGCACATTCAACCGCGGCGAGGCGCCCTGGCGCTACCTCAAGCCGCTCAACGCCAATTTGTTTTTGTCCACGCACCTCAGCGATGTGCGTGCGGCCTTGCAGGCCGGTGTGCCGGCGGCGCAGGTGTATCCGCAGTCTGCGCACGCCAGCCAGGAGCATCCGCATGAAGTGCGTATTGCTTTCGACGGCGATGCGGTGCTGTTTTCAGACGAGGCCGAGCGCGTCTTCCAGGCCCAGGGGCTGAGCGCCTTTCAGCAGCACGAACGCGACAAGGCCGCGCAGCCGCTGCTGGCCGGCCCGTTCAAGCCGCTGCTTGAGGCGCTGCACCGCCTGCAGCAGGTCGGCACTTCGCGCATGCGCATCCGCACGGCGTTGGTGACTGCCCGCAGCGCACCGGCGCACGAGCGCGCCATCCGTACCCTGATGAACTGGAACATCGAAGTCGATGAAGCCATGTTTTTGGGCGGCCTGGCCAAGGGCGAGTTTTTGCGCGAATTCGAGCCGGACTTCTTCTTTGACGACCAGACCGGTCACGTCCATTCGGCGGCCGCGAATGTGCCGTCAGGACATGTCGCGAGCGGCGTGTCCAATTCGCCGGATTGACGATGCATTCAGCCTAAATCCGGCAGTTGGCCGCTAGCACCCGCATGAAACGTCAAATGAATCAAAGCGTTGCCCACAGGGCGCACCTCACCACCTGTGTGAGAGTTTGGAGCCGCCGCTTCAGGCCGCTGGCGTTATTGCTCTCGCCAGCCGGACGGAGGGCCCGGCCGGCGCTCGCCCCTGGCCAGTAACCCGAATCGACAGGCCCTCGGCCGCACCCAACTGCCGGACGAAGGTTCAAGACGCGCGACCTGTCTGTTCCCGCCCGGCCCAGCCGGTCCCAGCGGGGATAGAAAGACAAAAAAGGCAATTCACCGATTGACAGGTTCATTTTTAACTGCAGAATAGCACGATCGTTCTTTTTGCTCATCTGAATCTATGTCCACCGTCAAACATGTGCCCATTTCTCCAGCCGGCGCCGCGCTAGCACCCGAGTCCGTGGCAGCAGGCACCGGCGCGCCAGGGCGGGTGCAGCACAAAGGCCAGCAGACCAAATTGGCGATCATTGACGCGGCGCTCGGGCTGGCCACGCAAATCGGACTGGAGGGCTTGAGCATTGGCGCCGTTGCCGAGATCATGAAGATGAGCAAGTCCGGTGTTTTTTCGCACTTTGGCTCACGCGAAGAGCTCCAGATTTCGGTGGTGCGCGAGTACTTCCGACGGTTTGAGGAAGATGTTTTTTTTCCCGCCATGTCCGCGCCCAAAGGACTGCCTCGGGTACAAGCCCTGTTTGCCAACTGGATGAAGCAGGTGGCGGTCGAGTTGCAGTCGGGCTGCATTTTCATCAGCGGCGCGGTGGACTATGACGACCGCCCCGGCCCGGTCAGGGACGCGCTGGTGTCGTCGGTGCAGACCTGGCTGGACGCCTTTTGCCGAGCGGTGGTGCTGGCGCGTGAGCTGGGCCATCTGGATGCGGGTGCCGATGAGCGGCAAATCGCCTTTGAGACGCACGCCCTGATTCTGGGCTTGCACTACGAACACCGTTTTTTAAAGTCACCCGGCTCCGTCGAGCGCGCCCTGGCTGCGTTCAACGCTATCTTGCAGCGCCACGGCCAGCCCGGCGCTTGACGCCGCCCTTCTTGTTTTTTCACTTTATCACCCGTTCACTCTGAATCCCAAAGGAAGACCATGCCCCACTACACCCCGCCCCTGCGCGACATGCAGTTCCTGATGCACGAAGTGCTCAAGGTCAGCGACGACTTCAAGGCCATGCCGCGCCATGCCGAGGTCGACGCTGACACCATCAACGCCGTTCTCGAGGAAGCTGGCAAGTTTGCCGCCGAGGTGGCTTTCCCGCTGAACATCAGCGGCGACGAGGAGGGCTGCCACCTCGACCCGAGCACGCACGCAGTCAGCACGCCCAAGGGCTTCAAGCAGGCCTACGAAAAGTACGTCGAAGGTGGCTGGGCCGCACTGTCCTGCGACCCGGCCTACGGCGGCCAGGGCTTGCCCTTTGTGGTCAACCAGTGCCTGTATGAAATGCTCAATTCGGCCAACCAGGCCTGGACCATGTACCCGGGCCTGTCGCACGGCGCTTACGAGGCGCTGCATGCGCATGGCACCGAAGCGCAAAAAACGCTGTACCTGCCCAAGCTCACCAGCGGCGAATGGACCGGCACCATGTGCCTGACCGAGCCGCATTGCGGCACCGACCTGGGCCTGCTGCGCACCAAAGCCGAACCACGCGGCGACGGCACTTATGCCCTAACGGGCAACAAGATTTTCATCAGCGCCGGTGAGCACGACATGGCGCCCAACATCGTGCATCTGGTGCTGGCCCGCTTGCCCGACGCACCTCAGGGCAGCAAAGGCATCAGCCTGTTTGCGGTGCCCAAATTCAACGTCAACGCCGACGCCAGCCTGGGCGCGCGCAACGGCATTTACTGCGGTGGCCTGGAGCACAAAATGGGCATCCATGGCAACGCGACTTGCCAGATGGTGCTCGACGGCGCCGTCGGCACGCTGGTCGGGGCGCCCAACAAGGGCCTGGCCGCCATGTTTGTGATGATGAACGCCGCCCGCCTGGGCGTAGGCAACCAGTCGCTGGGCCTGACCGAGGTGGCCTTTCAAAATGCACTGGCCTATGCCAAGGACCGCATCCAGATGCGCTCGCTCACGGGCGTGAAGTCCAAGGAGCAGCCGGCCGACCCGATCATCGTTCACCCCGACGTGCGCAAGATGCTGCTGACGGCCAAAGCCTACGCCGAAGGTGGCCGCGCCCTGGCCATGTTTTGCACGGTACTGCTCGACAAGGAACTGCACCACCCCGACGAGAAGGTGCGCCGGGAATCGGCCGAGCTGGTGGCCCTGCTGACCCCTATCGTCAAGGCTTTTCTCACTGACAACGGCCACATTGCGACCAACGCCTGCATGCAGGTATTCGGCGGTCACGGCTTCATCAAGGAGTGGGGCATGGAGCAGTTCGTGCGCGACAACCGCATCAACATGATTTATGAAGGCACCAACACGATCCAGTCCTTGGACCTGCTGGGCCGCAAGGTGCTGTCCAACAATGGCGCCAC
>CAIMVC010000266.1 GCA_903844825.1 uncultured Burkholderiales bacterium
CCTGGCCGACTACCAGGGCTTTGCCGGCGAAGCCATGAGCATGGGCGAGCGCACGCCGCTGGCGACCGTTGACGCGGCCGCGTCCGGGCGCATGGCCGTGGCCGAAGCCATCACCAATTTGCTGGCAGCGCCGATCGAGCTGGCGCGGGTGAAACTCTCGGCCAACTGGATGGCTGCCTGCGGTGAGCCGGGGCAGGACGCGGCGTTGTATGACACCGTCAAGGCCGTCGGCATGGAACTGTGCCCGGCGCTGGGCGTGTCGATTCCGGTCGGCAAGGACTCCTTGTCGATGCGCACGGTGTGGCGCGACGGCGATGCGCGCAAGAAGGTAAGCTCGCCAGTCTCGCTGATCGTCAGCGCCTTTGCCAGCCTGGCCGATGTGCGCGGCACCCTGACGCCGCAGCTCGACCGCAGCGTGGCCGACAGCACGCTGATTCTGATCGACCTGGGCCGGGGGAAAAACCGCATGGGCGGCTCCATCCTGGCTCAAACGCTGAACCGGGAAGAGGGCGCTGTGCCCGACCTGGACGAGCCGCAAGACTTGGTGAACTTGGTGAGCGCCATCAACGCTTTGCGTGCGCGCGGCGACATCCTGGCCTACCACGACCGCAGCGACGGGGGCTTGCTGGCCGCGGTCTGCGAAATGGCTTTTGCCGGCCAGGTTGGCGTGTCCCTGAATGTGGACATGCTGCTGCTCGAGGGCGACGGTATCTCCGACAGCCGGATGGACACCGGCGACAGCAAGAACTGGGCGAGCCAGGTGAGTGCCCGCCGTGACGAGCTCACGCTCAAGGCCTTGTTCAGCGAGGAACTGGGCGTGCTGATTCAGGTCCGCACTGAGGGGCGCAACGACGTGATGCAGGTGTTGCGAGAGCACGGCTTGTCGCGCTTTAGCCATTTCGTTGGCAAGACGCGGCCAGCGCATGCCGCGCTGGAGGTGGGCAAAGGGCAAATTCAGGTCTGGCGCGATACCAAGGCGGTCTTTAGCGCCCCACTGCAAGACCTGCATCAGGTCTGGGACGCGGTGAGCTGGAAAATTTGCCAGCAGCGCGACAACCCGGCTGGTGCCGACGCCGAACATGCCGCCGTCGGCGACAGCACCGACCCCGGCCTGCAGGTGGTCCTGCCGCCGACCTTCCCGGCCGGGCAGGACCTGGCGCCCGCCCTGAATTTGAGCCGCCCCAAAGTGGCGATCCTGCGCGAGCAGGGCGTGAACTCGCACGTCGAAATGGCGTACGCCTTCACGCTGGCTGGTTTCGAGGCCTGCGACGTGCACATGACCGACTTGCAAAGCGGTCGGGCTCGGCTGCAGGACTTTGTGGGTGTGGTGGCTTGCGGCGGATTTAGCTACGGCGACACGCTCGGCGCCGGCATTGGTTGGGCTCGGTCCATCTTGTTCAACGACCCGCTCTCGGCGCAATTTCAGACCTTTTTTGCGCGCCCCGACACCTTTGGGCTGGGCGTTTGCAACGGCTGCCAGATGTTTGCCGAACTCGCCGACATCATTCCTGGCGCGCAAGCCTGGCCGCGTTTTACGACCAACCGCAGCGAGCGATTTGAAGCCCGCCTGAGCCAGGTCGAGGTGCTTGAGTCGCCGAGTCTGTTTTTTCAGGGCATGGCCGGCGCACGCCTGCCGATTGCGGTCGCCCACGGCGAAGGTTTTGCCAACTTTTCTAGGCGCGGCGAGCAGCGCCAGGCGATTGCGGCGATGCGTTTTACCGACCACCGCGGCCAGCCGACCGAGGCCTACCCGGCCAACCCCAACGGCAGCCCTGGCGGGCTGACGGCGGTGACCACGGCCGACGGTCGCTTCACCGCCATGATGCCGCATCCAGAGCGTGTCTTTCGCAACGTGCAGATGAGCTGGACATCGGGCGACGTCAATGCCTACAGCCCCTGGCTGCAAATCTGGCGTAAAGCGCGCCGCTGGGTGGCCTGATGGTCACTTGTCTTGATGGGCTGGTTGGGCTGGCTTGGCCGCTTGACCGGTGGGCGTGGCAGCCGGTGGCTGTCTCGGCCTTTGCCCTGGCTCTTGAGTGAAAGGCTGGGCTGTGACTGCCTTGATCCTGTTCCTGAGCCTGTGGCTGGCCTGGACACCGGA
>CAIMVC010000267.1 GCA_903844825.1 uncultured Burkholderiales bacterium
CCTGACGTTCCAGGTATCTCCTGCTTCAAGGGTCCTGTCTACCATACCGGTCACTGGCCGCACGAGGGTGTGGACTTCACTGGCCTGCGGGTGGGCGTCATTGGCACAGGTTCCTCAGGCATTCAGGCGATACCTCAAATTGCCAAGCAAGCTTTGCAGCTGAACGTGTTTCAGCGCACGGCGAACTTTTCAATTCCTGCGCGCAACAGCCCTTTATCACATGAAGACCAACAAGCCTTCAAGCAGGATTACCCGGCGCATCGCGCACGAGCGCGCGAGGTCGGAACGCTTTATGAATTCAGCGATAAAAAAGCCTTTGATGTGACAGACCAAGAACGAGAACGCGAATATGAGAGGCGCTGGAACAAAGGTGGAGTTAACTTTGTACATGCCTTCACTGACCTCATGGTCAACAAAGCCGCCAACGACACCGTGGCTGACTTTGTGCGGGAACGGATACGCCGTGTGGTCCAAGACCCTGCGGTCGCTCAGGCCCTGTGCCCCAAGGACCACCCTTTGGGAACCAAGCGTATTTGCGTGGATATCGACTATTTTGAAACTTACAACCGGCCCAATGTACGCTTGGTTGATCTTCAAGCTACGCCGATTGAAAGCGTCACAGAAGACAGCGTCCTGACCCGTGCTGAGGCATTCCCGCTGGATGCGCTGGTGTGCGCCACCGGCTACGACGCGCTCACCGGGGCGTTGCTGCAAATTGAAATCACAGGACGGGGAGGACTGTCACTGCGCGATCAATGGCGCGACGGGCCTGGAACATTGTTGGGTCTGATGACGGCGGGTTTTCCCAACATGTTCATCATCACAGGCGCGGGCAGTCCCTCGGTGTTGGTCAATATGGTGGTGGGGGTAGAGCAGCATGTGGACTGGATTGCCCGCTGCTTGGACGATTTGCGGCGCGAAAGCTTCAGCATCATAGAAGCCGAAGAGTCGGCGCAAACGCGCTGGGTAGCGCATGTCAATGAGGCGGCCGATAAAACACTGTTCCCCTTGGCCCAGTCTTGGTACATGGGCGCCAACATCCCTGGCAAGCCGCGGGTGTTCATGCCCTATGTGAGCAAGATTGGACTCTACAGAGCCGAGTGCGATCGCATCGCAGCCAACAACTATGAGGGTTTTAAAAGGGCACGGGTGGGCGACACCTCCACCGCACAAAGTCACACAGCCTCAGACAAGACTGTGCAGCCATGATTGACCACCCTCTTTTGTCTCCCTCTGGCCAGGCTCACCGCGTGGCTGTCATAGGCGCCGGCGCAGCCGGGCTGTGTGAAGCCAAACACCTGTTGAACAGCGGCTCAGAAGTCACCATCTACGAAATGGGCAGCCAAGTCGGTGGGTTGTGGGAGTACTAGAACGACAACGGTATTTCTGCGGCCCATGCGTCTTTGCACCTGAACTCTGAAAATCGGGTCACTGCCTATGCCGGCTTTCCTTTTCGTCCCGACGCACCGCTGCACCCAGACCACAAGCAGGTGTGCAGCTACTTAAGGTCGTATGACAATTTTTTTGGAGTGATGCCTCAAATTCGCTTTGGTTTTAGGTTTAAGCAGGTGCAACTGCAAGGGGCTCAGTGGAGGATCACGCTGGCCGACGGCTGCGACAAGGTGTTCGATCCAGTGGTCATCGGCAGCGGCCACCAAAACCGTCTCGCGCACCCTGAACGCGTGGGACAGGATTCGTACGCGCCCTGACATACGCAACGGGCAGGGGCAAGAGGTCGAATTCAGCGACGGGCATGTCGAGGTGTTTGATGCCATCAGCGCAGGCACAGGCTACCACCTAGATCTGCCTTTTTTGGCGCCAGATCATGCCAATGAACGGCCACCAACTGGACCTGCTTCTTCGAGTGGTGCATCCCCGCCACTAGGGACTGTATTTCATAAGAATGTTCAATGTGGCCGGCGGCGGCAACATCCGCATGATTGACGATCAGGCCCAGTGGATCAGAGAGCTCATCGCAGGCACGCAGGTGCTCCCCCCAGAGCCTCATATGCGCCAAGTCAGGGTTCAGGAGCAAAACTACCCGCGGTGAAATTTCCCGCAGAGCGCTCGCTATGCCTTGGAGTTGGACCCGGCTTTTTACCGCCAACAGCTCCATCGTCAGCGACGGGCAGGCCAGCACAAATAGCAAGTCGCCCAAAGCTGAGCGCTTGCAGCCTTCAGGCTCCCAGGTAAGCGGCAATCACGGCAGGGTTGTTTTGCACCCCGCTGGGTGTGCCCTCAGCGATTTTTTTGCCAAAGTCAAGTACCACAATCTTGTCTGAGATGTCCATGATGACAGGCACATCGTGCTCGACCAGCATGAAGCTAACGCCCAGCTCACGCCTGACGCGCTTGATCAAAGAAGTCATCATGTCTTTTTCCGAGCTGCTCATGCCGGCCATGGGCTCGTCCAACAAAACTAGCTTGGCTTTTTGCATCAGAGCTCGGCCAAATTCCAGCTGTTTTTGCCGACCATAGGACAACTCGCCAGGCAGCAGCTTGGC
>CAIMVC010000268.1 GCA_903844825.1 uncultured Burkholderiales bacterium
ACCCACCGCAGCGGCTCTGGCCTTCGGCCTGGACAAGCAGGAAAAGGGCGACCGCAAGATCGCTGTCTATGACCTCGGTGGCGGCACGTTCGACATCTCCATCATCGAAATCGCTGATGTGGACGGCGAAAAGCAGTTCGAAGTGCTGTCAACCAATGGCGACACCTTCCTGGGCGGCGAAGACTTTGACCAGCGCATCATCGACTTCATCATTGATGAGTTCAAGAAGGACTCCGGCGTCAACCTCAAGAACGATGTGCTGGCCCTGCAGCGCCTCAAAGAAGCCGCCGAAAAAGCCAAGATCGAGCTGTCCAACAGCGCGCAGACCGACATCAACCTGCCCTACATCACGGCCGACGCGTCCGGCCCCAAGCATCTGAACATCAAGATGACCCGTGCCAAGCTCGAAAGCCTGGTTGACGAGCTGATTGAGCGCACCATCGCCCCCTGCCGCGTGGCCATCAAGGACGCAGGCGTGAGCGTCGGCGACATCCATGACGTGATTCTGGTTGGCGGCATGACCCGCATGCCCAAGGTGCAAGACAAGGTCAAGGAATTCTTCGGCAAGGAGCCACGCAAGGACGTCAACCCCGACGAGGCTGTGGCGGTGGGTGCGGCCATTCAGGGCCAGGTGCTTTCGGGCGACCGCACCGACGTGCTGCTGCTGGATGTGACCCCGCTGTCGCTGGGTATCGAAACCATGGGCGGCGTGATGACCAAGATGATCAAGAAGAACACGACCATCCCGACCAAATTCGCTCAGACTTTCTCGACGGCCGAAGACAACCAGCCGGCGGTGACCATCAAGGTGTTCCAGGGTGAGCGCGAAATAGCTTCGGGCAACAAGGCCCTGGGCGAGTTCAACCTCGAAGGCATTCCGCCAGCAGCCCGCGGCACGCCGCAAATTGAAGTGTCATTTGACATTGATGCCAACGGCATCTTGCATGTGGGCGCCAAAGACAAAGGCACGGGCAAAGAAAACAAGATCACCATCAAGGCGAATTCGGGTCTGAGCGAAGCCGAGATTCAGCAGATGGTCAAGGACGCCGAGCTCAATGCGGCGGCAGACAAGGAAAAAGTCGAGTTCGTGCAGGCCAAGAACAACGCCGAAGCCATGGTTCACAGCGTCAAAAAGTCGCTCGGTGAATACGGCGACAAGCTCGAGGCCGGCGAAAAGGAAAAGATCGAAAAAGCCATTGCTGACATGGAAGAAGCCCTCAAAGGCGAGGACAAGGCCGCCATCGAAGCCAAGAACACGGCCCTGATGGAGTCCAGCCAGAAGCTTGGCGAGAAGATGTACGCTGACATGCAGGCCAACCAGGCCGAGCAAGCCGCTGGTGGTGCTGCTGCTGGCGCCGCGGGTGCCGCAGCGGGAGCCGCAGGCGGCGCCAAGCCGCAAGACGATAATGTGGTCGACGCGGAAGTCAAGGAAGTCAAAAAGGGCTAAGACCTGCGCCGGACTGCAGACACTTACCGGTGCCCGCAGTCCCTGCTCCAGCAAAGCGGAACCCAGGCTATTGCCCGGCTTCCGCTTTCCTGCGTCCGGAGACCCGGATTTTTATTCACTGAACACCCAGTTTCATGGCCAAAAAAGATTTTTACGACACGCTCGGCGTCCCCAAAAATGCCAGCGATGAGGACATTAAAAAAGCCTATCGCAAGCTCGCAATGAAACATCACCCTGACCGCAATCAGGGTGACGCCTCCAAGGCGTCCGAGGAAAAGTTCAAGGAGGCCAAGGAGGCTTACGAGATTTTGTCGGATGCCAACAAGCGCGCGGCCTACGACCAGCATGGTCACGCGGGCGTCGATCCCAATATGCGTGGCGGCGCGGGTGGCGGTGAAGGATTCGGCGGCTTTGCCGAAGCCTTCGGCGATATTTTTGGCGACGTCTTCGGCGGCGCTGGACGCGGCGGTCAGCAGCGCGGCGGTCGCCAGGTGTTTCGCGGCGGTGACCTCAGTTACGCCATGGAAATCACGCTGGAAGAAGCCGCTGCGGGCAAGGACGCTCAAATTCGCCTCCCAAGCTGGGACGACTGCACCACCTGCCGCGGCAGCGGTGCCAAGCCCGGCACCAAGGTGGTGACCTGCACGACCTGTCACGGCCACGGCGTGGTTCAAATGCGCCAGGGCTTCTTCAGCGTGCAGCAAAACTGCCCGCAGTGCAAAGGCACCGGCAAGCTGATCCCGGAGCCGTGCGTGGCCTGCCATGGCGTGGGCAAGACCAAAAACAACAAAACGCTGGAAGTCAAAATTCCAGCGGGTATCGACGACGGTATGCGCATTCGCTCGACCGGCAATGGCGAGCCCGGCACCAACGGTGGGCCACCCGGCGACCTCTACATCGAAATTCGCACCAAAAAGCACGACATCTTCGAGCGCGAGGGCGATGACCTGCACTGCGTGGTGCCGATCAGCTTTCCACGCGCGGCGCTGGGCGGAGAAATTGAAGTGCCGACCCTGGTGGGCAAGGCGGCGATCGATATTCCCGAGGGCACGCAAGCCGGCAAGCAATTTCGCCTGCGCGGCAAAGGCATCAAAGGTGTGCGTTCGAGTTACCCGGGCGACCTGTACTGCCACATTGCGGTGGAAACACCGGTCAAGCTGACGGAGCATCAGCGAAAACTGCTCAAGGACTTCGAGGACTCGCTCAAAAAAGGCGGGGCCAAGCACTCGCCCACCGAAGAGGGCTGGACCGACAAGCTCAAGAAGTTCTTTAGCGCCTGAAAACGGCCGGGCCGGGCCGCGCGCAGCGCCTTCTTGAGCGCGTCGCTGGCCTGACCCGGTCAAGTCCGGTCGCTGTCGCTGTCGCTGTCGCAGTGACTTGGCCAGGCGATGGCACGGCCCCTCGATACGTCAGGGCGAACGGGGAGTGGGGAGTCCTTCGCTACTTTGCGATGAGCGGCTCCGCTGCTGCCCTTGGATACCTCAGGGCGAACGGGGAGTGACAAGTCCTCCTGTACCGGCGGATTAGTCGTCCGAGGCATCAAGCCCCGGAAAGAGCACCTCGGTGTAACCAAACTGCGTGAAATCGCGCACGCGCATGGGGTAGAGCTTGCCAATCAGATGGTCGCATTCATGCTGCACCACGCGGGCATGAAAACCGCCCACAGTGCGTTCAATGGGGTCGCCATACTGATCAAAACCGCGGTAGTGGATGCGCGTGTAACGCGGCACCATGCCGCGCAAACCCGGCACCGACAGGCAGCCTTCCCAGCCCTCTTCCTGCTCGTCACCCAGGGGCGTGAGCACCGGGTTGAGCAGCACCGTGCGCGGCACCAGCGGAGCGTCGGGGTAGCGGGGGTTGATCTGGTTGGTGCCAAAAATGACCAGTTGCAGATCCACGCCAATTTGCGGCGCCGCCAGACCCGCGCCATTGGCGGCGGCCATGGTGTCGAACAGGTCGGAAATCAGGAGATGGAGCGCGTCCGTGTCGAAGCCGGTCACCGGCTGGGCCACGCGCAAAAGGCGGGCATCACCCATTTTCAAAATCTCACGTACCGCCATTGAGCAACTCCATCAGTTCGTTCTCGTCGATCACCTTCACACCCAGTTCCTGGGCCTTGGTCAGCTTGCTGCCGGCCTCGGTACCGGCCACGACGTAATCTGTTTTCTTGCTGACCGAACCAGCCACCTTGCCGCCAGCGGCTTCGACTTTGTCCTTGGCCTCGTCGCGGCTCAAGGTCGGCAAGGTCCCGGTGATCACCAGCGTCTTGCCCGACAGCGGCTGGGGCGCTTTTTCGGCGGGTTCGCCTTCTGCCCAGGTCACGCCGCAGGCGCGCAGTTGCTCGACCACCTCGCGGTTGTGCGGCTGGTCGAAAAAAGTGCGGATGCTCTGCGCCACGACCGGCCCGACGTCAGCGACCTCCAGCAATTGCGCTTCGGTGGCGTTCATGATCCGATCGAGCTGGCCAAAGTGCCGCGCCAGCGCCTTGGCGGTGGCCTCGCCCACGTGCCGGATGCCCAGCCCGAAGACAAAGCGCGCCAGCGTCGTCTGCTTTGACTTTTCCAGCGCCAGCAGCAGGTTGGCCGCCGACTTGTCGGCCATGCGCTCCAGGCCCGCCAGCGAAGTCAGCCCGAGCCGGTACAGGTCGGGCAAGGTGCGGATGATCTGGGCGTCCACCAGTTGTTCGACCAGCTTGTCGCCCAGGCCGTCGACTTCAACCGCCCGCCGATGGGCGTAGTGCAGGATTGCTTCCTTGCGTTGGGCCGCGCAGAACAGGCCACCGGTGCAGCGGTAGTCGGCCTCGCCTTCTTCGCGCACGGCGTCTGAGCCGCACACTGGGCACGTTCGCGGCATCGTGAAGATCAGGGCGCCGGCCAGGCGCTTGTCGGGCACCACGCTCACCACTTCCGGGATCACGTCACCGGCGCGGCGCACGATCACCGTGTCACCCACCCGCACGTCCTTGCGGCGGGCCTCGTCTTCGTTGTGCAGCGTCGCATTGGTGACGGTGACGCCGCCGACGAAGACCGGCGCCAGCTTGGCCACCGGCGTGAGCTTGCCGGTGCGCCCGACCTGGACCTCAATGGCCTGGACGGTGGTCAGCTGCTCTTGCGCCGGGTACTTGTGGGCCACCGCCCAGCGCGGCTCGCGGGTGACAAAGCCCAGGCGTTTTTGCAGCGCCAGCCTGTTGACCTTATAGACCACTCCGTCAATGTCATAGGGCAACTGGTCGCGCTCCTGGCCCATTTGCTGGTGAAAGGCCACGAGCTCGGCGGCGCCCTGCACCACCCGGGTCTGGGCTGCCACCGGAAAACCCCAGGCCTTGAGCTGCATCAGCCACTCGTAATGGGTCTGCGGCGCGGGCCCGACCAGATCGCTGACGTCACCGAGCCCGTAGGCAAAAAAACTCAAGGGTCGCCGGGCGGCGATGGCCGGGTCGAGCTGCCGCACGGCGCCAGCGGCGGCATTACGGGGATTGACAAAGGTTTTTTCGCCTTTGACGCCCTTGGCGATTTTTTCGCGCTGGCTGTCATTGAGCGCCTCAAAATCATCGCGGCGCATATAGACCTCACCGCGCACTTCAAGAACAGCGGGAATAGCCAGCGGCGCCGGGGCGCCGGGCTGCGGGCTCAACGGCACCAGGCGCAGCGGTATCTGCCGGATGGTGCGGATGTTTTGCGTGACCTCCTCGCCGACCTCGCCGTCACCACGCGTGGCTGCCTGCACCAGCACACCGTGCTCGTAGCGCAGGTTCATCGCCAGCCCGTCAAATTTGAGCTCAGCCACATAGGCGATGGGCGGATCGGACGGCCCCAGGTCCAGTTCACGGCGCACGCGTTGATCAAAGTTTTCGGCACCGCTGGCCAGGGTATCAGTTTCGGTGCGAATGCTCAGCATCGGCACGGCGTGGCGCACGCTGGCGAACTCAGCCAGCGGCGCGGCGCCCACGCGCCGGGTCGGCGAGTCGGGGCTGCTGAGCTCAGGGTGGGCCCGCTCCAGCGCCTGCAGCTCGGCAAACAGCAAGTCGTACTCGGCATCCGGGATCTCGGGCTCGTCGAGGGTGTAGTAGCGGTGGGCGTGGTGATGTAGTTGCTGACGCAGCCACTGGGCACGCTCGGCCGAGGCCGTCTCGGGGAAAAGGTCTTCAGGCATCAGGCGGGCACAGCAGGGCAAACAAGAAAGGCAAACCAGGGAAGATCAGGGGCTGGCAGGGGTGCCGGCGGCGCGGTCACCACGGCGCACGCCAGGCCAGCGTTGGTCAGGAAAACAGCCGCCTGGCCACTGCGGAGCCAGCCGACAACTCACGCGCATCAAGGCGGTCATGCAGCTTCTCAAGGTCGGTGTTGATGACATCCATGGCTTCGGCGCGTATGGGGTTGGCATTGTCGTCGGTGATCACGCCGTCCATGGCCGCCGCCAGTGTGAGCGCGGATTCGCACAGGCGGGCAAAGGCCCGCTCACTGCGCAGCACCAGCGGGACATCCAGCGACAGCGTGAGTTCGCGCAACGCGGTCTGCTCGGGCTCTTCGGCCAGCGCGGCCTGCGTGTCAAAGGCCAGGCTGAGCACGGGGGGCAAACCCTGCTGCGAATTGGGTAGCACCATGCGCCCAGGGATGACGCCGGCCACAAAACCCAGTCGCGCCGCATTTTGCTGAACGTAGCCCGGGCTCCAGGCGGTGTTGCGGGCGCGCAAGGTAAAACTGAGCTGGGCGTCGTGTTCGCCGGCGAACTGGTCGAGTTCGCGTGCGCGCAGCACCTCTTCCTGCATCTCCGGAAACTCGGCCTCGGCGCCCACCGCGTCAGCGAAGGCCTGGGTCTTCATGACGAATTCGGAGTACTCAATCTGGTTGAGCGCGCCGGTGCGGTTCGCCAGCTGAACGCCGGCTTGAAAGGCACTGTAACGATGGCCAGCGGCCGGCACTTCCCATTCGCCGGTCTCGGCGTCCAGACCCTCAACGGCAAACGGTTTGCTGCCGGCGCGCCGGGTCGCCGGCAAGGCGGCAATGGCCGCTTCGCCCGACACCAGCGACTCCACCGATAGCGGCGCGATGACGTCGATCAAGCTATCCAGGCCCGCCTTCTTGTCAAGCACCGTGGGCGGCTTGAAGTCGTCCGGCCCATCGCCCTGCCCCGCCGCCAAAGGCCGCGTGGCGTCCAGGGCCGGCTCCCTGCGTGCGTCAAGTGGGTTTGAAAATGACGGCTCCAGCGTGCCAGACGGGCCAGCAGCGGATCGGTTTTCGGGCGTCGCCTGCTTGGGGCGGCTCTTGCGCGACGTCCAGGCGCCATGCGCCACCACCGCAGCCAAGATGACGGCGCCGGCCACGCCCAAGCTGATTTGCAAGGTACTCATACCGAAGCCGTTTCTGCAAAGCCAATGGCCGCTTCCATGTCGACCGCAACGATTCGTGAAACACCCTGCTCCTGCATGGTCACTCCAATGAGCTGTTCGGCCATTTCCATGGCGATCTTGTTGTGGCTGATAAAAAGAAATTGAGTCGATTTGCTCATGCTGGCCACCAGTTTGGCATAACGCTCGGTGTTGGCATCGTCCAGCGGTGCATCGACCTCGTCGAGCAGACAAAACGGTGCGGGGTTGAGCTGAAAGATGGCAAACACCAGCGCAATCGCGGTGAGTGCCTTTTCACCGCCGGAGAGCAGGTGAATCGTCTGATTTTTCTTGCCGGGCGGCTGGGCCAAGACCTGCACGCCGGCATCGAGAATCTCGTCTCCCGTCATCACCAGGCGAGCATTTCCGCCGCCAAAGAGTTCCGGGAACATCTTGCCGAAGTGCCCGTTGACGACCTCGAAAGTGCTCGAGAGCAGCTCGCGGGTTTCGATGTCGATCTTCTTGATCGCGTCTTCCAGCGTGGTCATGGCTTCGTTCAGGTCGGCCGACTGGTCGTCAAGAAAGCCCTTGCGCTCACGGGCAGAACTCAACTCATCAAGCGCCGCCAGGTTCACCGCGCCCAGCGACTGGATCTCGCGGTTGATGCGGTCAATCTCGCCTTGCAGGCCGCTCAGGCGCACGTTGCCGACCTCAATTGAGGCCTGCACCGCAGGCAGATCAGCCTGCGCCTGCGTGAGCAACTCCTCGTACTGCTCAAGGCCCAGCCGCGCCGCCTGCTCCTTGAGCCGCAAGTCGGTAATGCGCTGGCGCAAGGGGTCGAGTTCGCGCTCGAGCTGCAGTCGACGCTCATCACTGGCACGCAGCTTAGCGGTCAGGTCGTCGTACTGGCTGCGCCTGGCGCCCATATCGGCCTCGCGCTCGAGCTTGACGTCCAGCGCGCTTTGCAGGCCCGACTGCGCCGCCGCATCGGACAGGCGAGACAACTCTTCTTTGGCCCTTTGCTCCTCGCCTTCAAGCGAGCTCGCCTGTTGCGCCGCCATCTGGATCGAGCGGGCCAGCTCATCGCGGCGTGAGGCCAGGCTGCGCAGCGCGAACTGCGCCTCTTGCACCTGCCGCTCCAGCGCGCGCTGCTGCTCTCGGGATTCGTTGAGCCGGCGCTCGGTCTCGATGACCCGGTCATCCAACTGGGCATGACGCTCCTGGCTGTCGGCCAGTTGCATGTCGAGCTCTTCAAAGCGGGCCTCCGCCGTGACGCGGCGTTCCTGCAATTCGTCGAGCTGGGCGTCGATTTCCTGCAGGTCGGCCTGAATCTGCTCTGAGCGGGCCCGGGTCTGCTCGGCCAGCTGCGTCAGGCGCAGCACCTCGACTTGCAGGCCGTGGCTGCGACTCTGACCCTCGGCGGCATCACGGCGGGCTGTGACCAGGCGAGAGGCCGCATCGGCGTAGGCGGCCTCGGCCCGCACCAGGGCACTGCGCGCTTCATCACCGATCAAGGCCTGCGCACGCAGTTGTTTGTCGAGGTTTTCGATCTCCTGCGCGCGGGCCAGCAGACCGGCCTGCTCCGAGTCCTGCGCGTAAAAGCTCACGCTGTGGCGACTCACGGCGTGACCGCTCCTGACATAAATCACCTCGCCGGCCTGCAGCCGCTCGCGGGCAGCCATGGCCTCGTCCAGGCTGGCGGCGGTGTAGTTGCCGTGCAACCAATCGGCCAGCAAAGCAGTTTGCCCCGCATCGGACAAACGCAGCAGATCGGCCAAGGGCTTGAGCCCGTGCGCAACCGCCCCCTGGAGGGGCGCCGCAGCCGCTGGCGCGCTGTAAAAAGACAGCTTGGCCGGCGGCGCATCGCGGCCGTCGGTGCCGGCAAAGCCGCGCACCATGTCCAGCCGACCTACCTCAAGCGCGCCCAGACGCTCGCGTAGCGCGCCTTCCAGCGCATTTTCCCAGCCCGGCTCCACATGAATGCGGCTCCACAGGCCCTGCAGACCGTCGAGCCCATGCTTGGCCAGCCAGGGCTTGAGCTTGCCGTCGGTCTTGACTTTTTCCTGCAGCGCCTTGAGCGCTTCCAGACGCGCGGACAAGTCGGCCTGGCGGGCTGACTCGCTGTTGACCGCCTGCTGTTTGTCGCGGCGGGCAGCGTCGAGCTGCGGCACCACATCGGTGAGCTCTTGCAACTGCGCTTGAACCACCTCCTGGCTCTCCTGCGCCGCGGTGTACTGCTCGGTGAGGCCGCGCAGGCGCGCTTCGTCAGGGGCATTGAGCGCATTGCGGTCGGCCAGCAAACGCTCGCGGCGGGTCGTCAGGCTGCGGTTCTGCTCTTCGATATTGCGCTGATCAGCGGCCAGCACCTGAATTTGCTGCTGCACCTGGGCCACGCTGCCACGCTGATCGCTGGCCTTGGCCTGGGCGTCGCGCAAGGCTTCCTCCAGGGCAGGCAGTTGCTCGGCCCGGTCTTGGGTTTGCGCGCTCAGCAACTCGGCCCGTTCCTCGGCCTCCAGTGCCTGTCCGGCCAGGTTCTCGGTTTCCAGCGCCGCCTCTTCACGCCGCGTCAGCCACTGGGCGCTTTGTTCGCGCAGCTGGTTCAGGCGCTGCTCAACGCGTTGCCGACCCTCCACCACAAAGCGGATC
Source organism: uncultured Burkholderiales bacterium (assembly GCA_903844825.1). Taxonomy (GTDB): domain Bacteria; phylum Pseudomonadota; class Gammaproteobacteria; order Burkholderiales; family Burkholderiaceae_C; genus Polaromonas. The sequence continues at coordinate 9,420 of CAIMVC010000268.1, forward strand.
TCGGCTTCCAGCCGCCCCACCTCGGCACTGGCCTCGTAGAGCTTGCCCTGGGCCTGATTGACCTGATCGCCAGCGGCGTAGTGCGCCTGCCGGATGGTTTCAAGCTCAGACTCGATATGGCGCAAATCGGCCACCCGGCTTTCAAGGTCGTTGACGGCCTTGTCGGCGTCGGCCTTGACCTTGGTCTGATCGAGCTCGCTCTCGGCCCGCTTTAAAAACCACAGCTGGTGCTGCTTGAGCGTGCCGTCGGTGTTGAGGGTGTTGTAGCGATGCGCCACCTCGGCCTGCTTTTCGAGCTTCTCAAGGTTGGCATTGAGCTCGCGCAAAATGTCTTCGACCCGGGTCAGGTTTTCGCGGGTGTCAGACAGCCGGTTGGCCGTCTCACGGCGGCGCTCCTTGTACTTGGAGACGCCGGCAGCCTCTTCGAGAAACAGGCGCAGTTCCTCGGGCTTGGACTCGATGATCCGGCTGATCGTGCCCTGCCCGATGATGGCGTAGGCGCGCGGACCCAGACCAGTGCCCAGAAACACGTCCTGCACGTCGCGCCGGCGCACCGGCTGGTTATTGATGTAGTAGCTCGAAGTGCCGTCCCGCGTCAGCACGCGCTTGACCGCAATTTCGGCAAACTGGCCCCACTGCCCGCCGGCGCGGTGGTCGGCGTTGTCGAAAACCAACTCCACACTGGAGCGGCTGGCGGGCTTGCGCGTGGTCGTGCCGTTGAAAATCACGTCCTGCATGGATTCGCCACGCAATTCGCTGGCACGGCTCTCGCCCAGCACCCAGCGCACCGCGTCCATGATGTTGGATTTGCCACAACCATTGGGCCCCACCACGCCAACCAATTGGCCCGGCAAGACAAAGTTGGTCGGCTCGGCAAAAGACTTGAAGCCGGCGAGTTTGATGGAGTTAAGACGCACGATCGACCTGAGGAAGATTAACTTGTAACGCTAAGTCTTTGAATTTCATCAGTTTCATTAAAAATGAAGGGCCAGCAGCGCAGGGGCTGAACGACTTCGTTGCAGACTGCAAACAAAGACGATTATTACCTGAGCAAGGAGCCTGAAGCAGTGCCCTGGCGCGCCGGGGCCCGCTCCGCGCACTTGCCGGGCCACGCCCCCGTCGGGCGAGCCAAGCCACCCTGAATCCGGCAGTAGGGCGCGGCCGAGTCTCTGACCCGGCAGGCCCCTGGCCAGGCGCGAGCACCAGCCGGACGCCATGGGTCACAATGACCATCTCCTCAGGTTCACAGCGGATCTCTCATGAAAATTGACCACCACACGGTGTTGAATGCGGTCACCCGCGCGATCATGCTTTGCGACATCGACCCCCGCGAGGCGCAGGAAGGCTTGTACGCGCTTGGCGACTACCTCAAGCATTTTTATGCCGCCGATGCGCGCAGCCAGACCGAGCCCACAGCAGAAGACATTGAGCGGATACAGGCCAATCTGGCCACCCTGCAGGAATTCCTGCAAAAGCGATTCGATCGCTAAGTGCGCCCTGGGTGGCGCTTGGAAACTGAGGCGCAGCGCGACCGTCGGCTTCAGCGCTCGAGCAAATTGAGTAAAAACTCCTGCAAGACGACAGGCCGGACCGGCTTGTGCAACACGCGAACCCCCTGCAGCTGAGCGTCGGCTTCTACCTGGGCAGACACATCGCCCGTCATCAACACCGCCTTCAGGCGATCGGCCTCGTCACCCCGTGGCAAACGCTGCAGTTCAGCAATCAGCACCAGGCCGTCCTGCTCACGGTCACCCAGATGAAAGTCGCTGATCACCAGATCCAGTTCGTGCTCGCGGGCCAAGGTCAGCGCCTCGTCCAGATTGCGCGCAGACCAGACTTCGCAGCCCCATCCGGCCAGCGTCTTGGTCATGCTGCTGAGCAGCAAGTCCACGTTGTCAACCACCAGCACACGGGCACCTGACAGGCGCGCATTCAGCAGGGATGCCGTCATCGGCGACGTGCGACTTTCCTGAGCGGCCTCACCGCTGGGCGCGAGCGCCACAGCCACCGTGAAGCAAGACCCCTCGTTGAGCTGCGACGTCACCGACACCGAGTGCGCCAGCAAGTTGGCGTAGCGCTTGACGATCGACAGGCCCAGACCCAGTCCTTCGCTGCCTGCGTCAGAAAAATCGAGACGCACAAACTCCTTGAAGATCAGTTGCAGCTTGTCAGCATGAATGCCAATCCCGGTGTCGCGCACCGACACCAACAGCATGTCAGATTGCACCTCGAGCCTGACCTGCACCGTTCCGGCCCGCGTGTATTTGATGGCGTTGGACACCAGATTGGCCAAAATCCCGTGCAGCAACACCGGGTCGGAATGCACCCAGTGCCGGGAGCGCCCCACGGTCAACGCCAGCCCCTTGTTGCGCGCCGACGCAGAAAACTCGGCCGCCAGTCGCAGCAAGACCTGGTTCAGCGGCATGGCTACCACCCGCGCCTCTACCAGGCCAGCATCGAGCCGGGTCAGGTCCATCAGCGTCATCAGAGAAGCACTGAGCGACTGACTGAGCTCGTTGAGGTCGCCCAAGGTCTGGCGCAGCACGACTGGGCTCTGGTCCGTCAGCGCACGCTCGGAGAGCAAACCAATCGCGTGCGCGGGCTGGCGCAGGTCATGGCTGACAGTGGCCAGGAGCCGGCTGCGCGCACTGGCGACTTCCTGAAGTTCGAGGTTTTTAACCTGCAGCTCCTCGGCCATCACACCGTTGAGCCGCGCCAGGTCAAAGCCACGCAAAATACTTTGCCGCTGGTTGTTGGCATAAAAGACAAAGAGCACAAACATCGCCAGGATGAAAATGCCGAGGCCCTGGGCGTAGGCGCTATTCAAGTGCCAGGTGGCCCAGGCAAAACTAGAATAAATTGGGGTGGCGTAAACGGCCATGGTGGCCCAGCGAAGCGAGAGGCTAAAGCTGGTGGCGCCAACCAACACCATGACCGAAACCAGCAGCGCCGACTGGGCATAAACATCAAGCTCTGGATAAACGGTCAGGGCCAAAGCAGCCACCATGACCCCGTCGATGCCCTGGATCAGCACCGACAAGTGGGCCCACAGTCGCAGCGCTTCGGGGGAGTACTCCCTGCGCCTGGCATACACCAGGCCGGCGACGAAGCGGCCTACCAGGTAAGCGACCCAGACCACCAGCCAGCCACCAAGGAACTCAGGCCGCGGTGGAAAAGGGGTAGAAAAATACAAGTACAGGCTGATAGCCAGCACCAGCGGACTGTTGACGACATAGTCAGCATAGACAGCGCGCAAATGCTCGGCCAGCACCGAAGGCTCCCAGGGCTGAGCCCAATGGCGCAGGATTTGCACCACGTGCGGCCAGCGTCTGAGCAGTGGTCCAAGCAGCGGTTGAGGTAGAAAACTCATGTCAATCAGTGCAAAAGATGGCGCGCGCAGCGCGTGCGCCGCGGGAAAATAGCTCAAAAAAACTGGGTCAAACGCTCCGATGGCGCCGGTCAAAAAACCGGGCGGAGCATTGATACAACATAAGCATGGAAATATAAGCCATGTGAACTACTGCCCCCCATTTTTCGCGGTATCCGGCCTGGCGCCAGACCCACGCGACACGCGACACCGCCTCTGCAGTTCCCCCTGCGTTAACTCCTCCAGCGTCCACCCTCAGGCCCCCCACCGTTCGCCGGAGGTATCGAAGGGCCCCCTCAAGTTCGCCCAGCGGCTTCGACAAGCTCAGCCCGAACGGGAATCGAAAACTCCCGGGCACGCCGGCACGACCCACAGCGTGCAAACCAGGCTCAAGCGCATCCTCGATAATGCCGGGATGAATCCTCTGTTGTCCCGCTTGCAGCCCTACCCCTTTGAGCGGCTGCGCCTGTTGCATGCTGGCGTCACGCCCAACCCGGCTTTCAGGCCAATCAGCCTGGGCATTGGCGAGCCCCGCCACGCCACGCCAGAGCTGATCAAGACCGCCCTGACCTCCAGCCTAGCCGGGCTGGCCAGCTACCCTGGCACCCTGGGTGAGCCGGCCTTGCGCCAGGCCATGGTCGACTGGGTGCAGCGGCGCTATGGCCTGGCGCTGGACGTGGCCAGCCAGGTGCTGCCGGTCAATGGTTCGCGCGAAGCCCTGTTTGCGTTGGCGCAAACCGTGATCGACCCGACCCGCCCCGGCGCCACGGTGGTCAGCCCCAATCCGTTCTACCAAATCTACGAAGGCGCGGCCCTGCTCGCCGGCGCTGACGTCTGGTACGCGCCCAGCGAGGCTGCACGCAATTTTGGTATTGACTGGGCCGCCGTGCCTGAGGCGGTGTGGGCCAAAACCCAGTTGCTGTTTGTCTGCTCGCCGGGCAACCCGACCGGTGCCGTGATGTCACTGGACGAATGGAAGCACCTGTTCGAGCTCAGCGACCGGTATGGCTTTGTGATCGCGTCCGACGAGTGCTACAGCGAAATTTACTTTCGCGATGAGCCACCGCTAGGCGGCCTGCAGGCGGCCGCTGCGCTCGGGCGCAGCGACTTTAAAAACCTGGTCGCCCTGACCAGCCTGTCCAAGCGCAGCAATGTGCCAGGGCTGCGAAGCGGCTTTGTGGCCGGCGACGCCAGCTTGCTCAAAAGTTTCTTGCTCTACCGCACCTACCACGGCAGCGCCATGAGCCCCATCGTGCAAGCCGCCAGCCGCGCCGCCTGGAGCGACGAGGCCCATGTGGTGCTCAACCGCCAGATGTACCGCGACAAATTCGCCCAGGTCACGCCCCTGCTGGCCAGCGTGATGCAGGTCAGCCTGCCCGACGCCGGCTTTTACCTCTGGGCCAAAGTGCCGGACGCTTTTGACGGCTCCGACACCGCGTTTTCGAGCGCCCTGCTGGCTCAATACAATGTGGTGGTTTTGCCCGGCAGTTACCTGGCGCGCGACTCGATCAGCGCCGACGGCCAACTGCACAACCCCGGCGCTGGCCGTGTGCGCATGGCCCTGGTGGCCGAAACCGCCGAGTGCCTCGAAGCGGCGCAGCGCATTGTCCAGTTCATCCAATCCAACCTTCGCTAATCCACGCTGAATTTTTCTCGTAAAGACCGCCATGACCACCACCCAAATCCAAACCATCATCGACGCCGCCTGGGAAGACCGGGCCAATCTGTCCCCCAAGACCGCCCCGCGTGAAGTGCTCGACGCCGTCGAGGACACCATTGCCCAGCTCAACAGCGGCAAGCTGCGCGTGGCCACCCGCGAAAGCGTGGGCGTCTGGACCACCCACCAGTGGATCAAAAAGGCCGTGCTGCTGAGCTTTCGCCTCAAGGACAACGAGTTGATGCGCGCCGGTGACCTGGGCTTTTTTGACAAGGTCAAGACCAAGTTCTCCCACCTGAGCGAAGACGAAATGCGCGCCACCGGCGTGCGCGTGGTGCCACCGGCCGTGGCCCGCCGCGGCAGCTTTATCGCCAAGGGCGCGATCCTCATGCCCAGCTACGTGAACATCGGCGCCTGGGTCGGCGAAGGCACCATGGTCGACACCTGGGCCACCGTGGGCAGCTGCGCACAAGTGGGCAACAACGTGCACCTGTCCGGCGGCGTGGGCCTGGGC
>CAIMVC010000269.1 GCA_903844825.1 uncultured Burkholderiales bacterium
AATTATTTCAGTTGGTCGTTACCTGGCACAAAAGCTTCCAAATGCTTCCCGCAGATTATGTTTAAAAAGTGTCTAATTGTTGCCAAAGTGTACAGCAGCCACCGTTTGGAAGTCGCGCTCGTTGGCCAGCAACCGATCGAGGTCTTCACGAAACATCGGCCCGGCCACGCTCACCAGCCCGCTCAGTAGGCTGCCGGGACAAATGGGGGGTCAAAATAAAGGGCTGCTTGCACCGGCCCCATGGTTCGTGCCAATCAGAGCCGAGTCCATTCCGGAAGGGCCGGGGCAGATAGAACGTTCACCACGGACGTTTGGGGTCCGGCTGAAAACGGCAAATTAATTTGAACCAGACCCCAATTTTCCGTGGGAGGGGTCGCGCGAAGCAGCACCGGGCACCGCTGGAGGGCTCGGCCCGCCAACAGGCGAGCCTATCAACGCCACCAGGCTCGATCGCAGCAATTGCGGCCTGACCGGCTTGTGCAGCACCTGCACGCCACTGGCGGTAGCCTGCGACTCCAACTGCGCGGACACATCACCCGTCATCAGCAGCGCCCTAAGGACGGGCCGACCTTCGCGCTCGCCCTGAAGGCGCAGGGCCTGGATCAAATCAAGTCCGTTGGCCTCGCGATCGCCGAGGTGATAGTCGGTGACCACCACATCAGGCCACTGGGCACGTACCTCCTGCAATGCCTCCTGCATGTTGCGGGCAGCCCGAACCTGACAGCCCCAACCGTTGAGCGATTGGGTCAAGCTGTTGAGCAACAGCTCGACGTTCTCGATGATCAGCACCCGCGCACCGGCCAGCGTCCGTTCGTCTTGATCCGCCAGGGCCGGCTTGACCGGTTCGAGCTGCGCCGCCGGGGCCTTGGCTAGGGGCAGGCTCACGCTGAACGCCGATCCCTGGTTCAGCTGCGAGCTCACCGTCAAGGAATGCGAGAGCAGTTGGGCGTAGCGTCGCACAATGGACAGGCCCAAACCCAGACCCTCGGCGCCGGCCTCGGAGGCATCGAGGCGCACGAACTCCCTGAAGACCAAGTCCAGCTTTTCAGCAGGTATGCCAATCCCCGTGTCAAGCACCTTGACCTGAACGCGTTTGTCAGATTGCGCGATGGTGATGTCGATCCGGCCCTGGCGGGTGTACTTGATCGCGTTGGAAATCAGGTTGCCCAGCATAGACTGCAGAAGCACCGGGTCCGAGTTCACCCATTGGTCTGCGGCGCCAAAGCTCAGGGTCAGTCCCTTGGCGCGGGCCGAGGCGCCGTATTCGGCTTCGAGTCTGAGCATCACCTGCCTGAGCGACACAGGAGCAATCCGCGCCTGCACCAGCCCGGCATCGAGCCGGGTCAGGTCCATCAAGGTGGTCAAGGAGGCGCTCAGGGACTGGCTTAGTTCGTTGAGATCGCGCAGCGTGGATTTGACGGCCTCAAAGGACCCGGCACTCCTGGCCTGTTCGGACAGCAAACCGATGGCGTGGGCCGGTTGCCGCAGATCATGGCTGACCGTGGCCAAAAGGCGGCTGCGGGCGCTGGCAAGTTCCTGGAACTCCAGGTTCTTGACCTGCAATTCGCGCGCCAGATCGGCACTGCGCCGCGCCAAGGCAAAGCCCTGCAAAATCGAGCGGCGGTGGTTGCTGGCGTAGACCAGGTGCAGCGCAAACAGCGCCAGCGTCAGCAGGCTGACGCCGTTGGCGTAAGGATGATCCTGCTTGGAGATGGTCCAGGCGAATGACAGGTAGATGGGTGGGGCGTAAACCAGGGTGTCGATCCAGCGCCCAGACAAGCTGAAGGCGGTGGCCCCGACCAAGATCAGCACCACCATCACCGCCACGATCTGCGCGTACAAGTCCAGCAGGGGCAGGACAAACAAGGCCAGGTAGGCAATCAGCAGCCCATTGGTCGCTTGGATCAGCACCGAGACAGCCGACCACCAGCGCACCTGCAATGGCGCAAGTTCCAGATTGCTAGGGTACAGCAAGCTGGCGATCCAGCGGGTCAACAGATAGCCATTGAACAACAGCCCCCAATTTCGCAACTCGTCGCCCGGGAGCGGGTTGGCCTGGGTGACCAGATACAGCACCATCGCAAAGGAAATCGGGGTGCTGAAGGTCAGGTTGCGGTAGATGACGCGCAGGTATTCGGCCTGAACCTGGGTCGAAGCGCTCCGACCGGATTCATGGCGGACGAGTCTCTCGCGGAGCCAGCCCAGCCAGCCAGGGCGCCGGCTCGCCGCCTCGGGCACGACCTGCTCAGTCACGGTTGTGGCCGCCGCAGCGGTCGCAGGTGGCGCAGGCTCGCGAATAGGCTCGCGAATAGGCTCGCGAATAGGCTCGCGAATAGGCTCGCTTTGGCAGGGCGCAGCGCATCGTGGGGTGGGTTTCTTTTGGGAACTCGGGGCAAAAGCCGAGCAGTGGAATGGAGTTGGGCGAAGGGCGGATCGTCAGCTTACTATTATATTTGGGCGATCGGTTTTAGACGATTGGACAAATCGGGTCAGGTTCGAATTAATTCGCCGTTTTCAGCCTGGTCCGGCCGGCCCGCGGGGAACGGTCTATCCGCCCAATCACTCGCGTGGCGGACTGAGCCCATAGGGCTCGCCCAAGTTGCCGCTCTGCAGACGGCTTGACGTCATTTCACCTTACCTTAGGGTGAGAAAAAGGCGTCCTTCGTGGCAACCGCAACCCTGGCGTCTAAAGGCCAGATCACCATCCCGGGCGCAACTCCTCGTCAATGACTAACCCGTGGCGGGGTGACTCGCCGCAGGGGATTAATTTGAACCTGACCCTAATTGTTCCTCACTCGACCATGGCAAGCCCAGCACCAAAGCATCCAATTGGGCTCGGCTCAGACTCACACGATTGGCACCACTTGTGTCACCTGTTTGGGGCCAGATGAAATGCCCCTGATGCAGTCTGCGGGCAGCCAGCCAGATGCCGCTGCCGTCATGCACCAGCACCTTCATGCGGGTGGCGCGTCGGTTAGCAAAGAGGTAGGCCGTATGCGGGTGGGCAGCACCAAATACGCTGACCACACTGGCCAGCGCCGTGTCCGTGCCGGCGCGCATGTCCAGGGGTACGGTGGACAGCCATACCGCGTCAATGCGAATCACTGCAAACACTCGCGAAGCCACTGCGCACAAGCAGCGCCACCGGCAAGCGGCCAATGTACGACGATGCTGGTGTTTGCACGCTTGACCTCAATGCGGATGTCGCCAGTGGGTAGGGGCAGTGCTGCCGGTTCTGTTGCCGCGCTCAAGGTCACTGGCACAAAGGTCTGTGGCCGATTGATCAGCGTGCCCCGGCTATGTTCGCGCAACCAGCGGTGCACGATGCTGGCGTTGATGCCGTGCTGCATTGCCACTGCGGCAATGGACGCGCCGGGCTGGGCGCAGGCGCTGACAACTTGCACCTTGAGATCGGGGCTGTAGAACCGGCGCTTGGGGGCTTGGGTGGTGCGAGCGTCGCTCGCCATGGTGTTCATCGCGCACACTAACTCCCCTTGTCACCAAGCCTTCAATGTGTGTTTGCCGGACGCATACAACCATCAAAACACTGAGTGCCGTTCTCAAGGCCACAGGTCTGAAGCTTGGCGTCTCCGCTAACTAAGCCTGTAAAGCTTGTTTTGTTGGCCAGCCATCTTTCCCGTTGCATCAAGCTCTGGTGGTGTTCCGCAAATTCCCAAATTGAATCGATGAGCTTCTTATATAGGGCTCGGTTGGCTTTGTGACGACATTCGTCTAATTGATATTTGTGGTGCGTCCCTTCAACGTGCTGCGAAGCCTGAAAACCCGAAGGCCAGCAGAACCCTGGCTGATTTTTAACCATCCGCTACGGAATACGTTTTACGGGTGCAAGGTCAGCCACCCCCTCAAGCCTGAGCAGGGCTCCTTGCGGCTCGTCAGTCAGCACATAAATAAACCCCTCCGGACCGGAACGCACATCCCGAATGCGACCGATTTGGTCAGTCAACAGGCGTTCCTCGCGAACCACTTTCTCACCCGCAAGTTCCAGGCGAACCAGCATCTGACCTCGCAAAGCCCCTACCAACAAATCACCCCGCCAGCGGGGAAAACTATTTC
>CAIMVC010000270.1 GCA_903844825.1 uncultured Burkholderiales bacterium
CCCTTTATTTTGTCTATGTCCTCATTTTTTCCGCGCAAACTGCTTCAAAGTCTTGTCACTGTCGTGTGTGGCTTTATTTTGGTGTCACCCTCCCTGCATGCGGCCGGAGCGAGCGAGCAAGCGCGGGCGACCCGCAAACCTTACCTGTCGAACACGGCCAAGGCATCCAAGCCCGCCAAGGTTGCAGCCTCCTCACGCAAGGGTTCTGTCAAAGCGGCGAGCTACCGCCCGGTGGTCCCTGCCAAGATGTCTTACGGCCAGATGGCGGGCTTGCATGGCGCCAATGACCCGCTGGCCTTGAAGTCCAGTGTTGCGTTGGTGATTGACCAGGACACACGCGAAGTGCTCCTGAGTAAAAACGATCACGCGGTGCTTCCGATCGCATCGTTGACCAAACTCATGACGGGCGTCATTATCAGTGGTGCCAAACTACCCATGGATGAGGTGATCACCATTTCTCAAGATGATGTGGACACTGAAAAAGGCAGCAGTTCACGTTTGCGGGTTGGCACCGCGTTGACACGCGGAGAACTGCTTCATCTGGCACTGATGTCCAGCGAAAATCGGGCGGCTCATGCTTTGGGACGCACTTATCCTGGTGGCCTGCCCACCTTTGTGTCACTCATGAACGCCAAGGCCAAACTGTTAGGCATGTCTGATACGCGGTATGTCGAACCGACCGGCCTGTCCAGCCAGAACCAGTCGAGCGCCCAGGATCTGGCCACGCTGGTGAATGCAGCTCACACCGACGCCACCTTGCGAGAGTTGTCCACTTCGCCCGGCTACCAGGTCGCCGTGGGTCAACGCACGCTGCAGTACAACAACACAAACCGCCTGGTCAAGAACCCAGACTGGGAGATTGGTCTGCAAAAGACCGGCTATATCTCGGAGGCCGGTCAGTGCCTGGTCATGCAGACTCGCATCGCTGGTCGCAAGCTGATCATGGTGTTTCTTGACTCCGCCGGCAAGCTCAGTCGGCTGGGGGATGCCGAGAGGGTGCGCCGTTGGGTAGAGTCCAATCCCGTTGCATTGCAAAAGGTCAAGACGGCGCAATTGCCGGGTTGATGGCGATCTGATGGTCGCCTGAGACGCTGAATGCGTTCCGTTGCTTAACGTTGGCCCTGAAATTGCTGGCAACCCAGAGCTACTGAAATCTCTTGCGCCGTGGCTTGCAGTTTGGTGAGCCAGCCCTCGTCAAGTCTGTCTGCGGGCGCGGAGATGGACAGGCCGGCGATGAGTTTGTTCTGATCGTCATAGATGCCGGCAGCCATGCATCTGACTCCCAACTCCAACTCTTCGTTGTCCCTGGCGATGCCATATTGGCGAGCTTTTGACAGCTCCCGCTCCAAACTGGCCAGTTGGGTCAGACTGTTTTGAGTGTGTCCTGGCAGCCCCGTTCTGGTGGCGTAGGCACGCAAGCGCTGCGGGTCGTCAAATGCCAGAAAAAGCTTGCCCACTGACGTTAAGTGCAAGGGGGCTCGCCCGCCAATGGCGCGCACCACCTGCATGCCTGAGCGCTCGGAGTAGGCGCGTTCCACGTAAACGATTTCGTCACCTTGACGCATGCTCAGGTTCACAGGTTGTTGGGTCAGTTTGTGCAGCTCACGCATGGGGATGAGTGCGGCATCGCGCACGCTCAGCCTGGCCTTCACGAGGTTGCCCAACTCCAGCAATCGCATGCCAAGGCGGTAGCTGCCTGCTGCGGGTCTGTCAACAAAGCGCCCTGTGGCAAGGTCGTTGAGTATTCGGTGGGCTGTCGACGGATGGAGTCCGGACTTTTCACTGATCTCCTTGAGCGATACCGCCTCCTCGCGACCCGCGAGGATTTCAAGCAAGGTGAACATCCGTCCTATGACTTGAACCGTTGGCTCGGCGGGAGTGGAGGAGGAATCGGTTTTTCTCATGGCAGTAGTAGACCGTATTTTACTTGGTGAAAACGCTTGGCGGCTTACACCAGCTTGGGCGGTCGGTGTGAGGCACGCCAAGCAACGGGCATTGAGGCCTCCCGATCAAACCCAACGACCGTCAAGCAATTTTTGATGCGGTTTGAAGCGGGTCTTGTAGTTCATCTTGGGGCTCGCCGCGATCCAGTACCCTAGATACACGTAAGGCAGCTGCAGCTTGCGCGCCTGCTCGATTTGCCAAAGCACGCCGTAATTGCCATAGCTGGCGTGCGACTCCGGTTCGTAGAAAGTGTAGACAGCCGAAATTCCGTCTTCGAGAACGTCCAGAATCGAGACCATTTTGAGCTCGCCTCTCTGGCCGTCGGGTCCGCGCTCCCAGAACTCGATCAAGCGCGAATTGACACGGCTTTGCAGCAAAAACTGCGTGTACTGGTCGATGCTGTCCTGATCCATGCCGCCACCGACATGTCGCCCATGCTGGTAGCGCAAGTAAAGCTGATAGTGCTCGGGCACGAAGCATAATTTGAGCACCCGGGCCTCGAGGTGTTGGTGTTGCTGCCAGGCTCTCTTCTGGCTGCGGTCTGGCTTGAACGAGGTGGCCGGTACCCGCAGCGGTACGCAGGCCTGGCAGCCGTCGCAATAGGGCCGATAGGTGAACATGCCGCTGCGTCTGAATCCGCTGACGACCAGGTCCGAATAGGCTGCGTTATTGATCAGGTGGCTGGGCGTGGCGACCTGCGAGCGAGCCTGACGCCCTGGCAGGTAGCTGCAGGGGTAAGGGGCTGTTGCGTAGAACTGCAAGGTCTGCAGCGGTAAGTCGGTCAGATGCGTCACGGCTGAACGGTCAAAATCTGATGCCAGTGTAAGGGGTCGAATTGCCAGATGGGTGCCTGAATCGTCAGTCGCTGCTTGACGCGGGACATGAACTCTGGCCGGGGCATTTGCGCTGCCCCCAGCGACGCCAGGTGTGCCGTGTTTTGTTGGCAGTCAATCATGTCGATGCCCGACGCCCGGCAAAAGGCGACCAGCCCCGCCAGTGCGATTTTCGACGCATCACTCTGGTGGGCAAACATGGACTCGCCAAACACCATGCCACCCAGGTTCACGCAGTACAGCCCGCCTGCGAGTTTTCCGTCAACCCAGGTTTCAACGCTGTGAGCGTGGCCCGCCAAATGAAGGGTTTCATAGGCACCAATCATCTCTGGCACGATCCAGGTCCCATTTTGGCCATCACGTGGTTTTTGAGCGCAGGCGCGTATGACCTGTCCGAAGGCTTGGTCAAAGCTAAGCCTGGTTGAGTCAGATTGCGCGAAGCACCTGATCGTTTTCTTCAAGGACCTGTGAAGTCTGAAATCCCGGGTGTTGAGCACCATGCGTGGCTCGGGGCTCCACCAGAGCGTCGGTTGCCCCGGGCTGAACCAGGGAAATATGCCCTGGCTATAGGCTTGAATCAGCGTGGCAACGTCGAGCTGGCCGCCGGCCGCCAACAGGCCGGGGGCCGGGGTGTCGGCTCCCCATGCGCTGCTGGCTGGCGGAAAGCTCTCGCCCGCAGCCAGCCACGTGATCGATTCAGGCTTTCGCGACATAGGTGGCTCGTTTGTGTAGGGACATTCGTTTGGCGGCTGCCTCAGGCGGCTATCCTTGATGGTAGCGCCTTGGCAAGCCCGGCGACTGCACTGGCTAATTGCGGGCGCCGCATGACCGGTGTGACTTCTCGGATTTTTTGTTACTCGCCGGTTTGTCAATTCATGGCGCGAGCGCCGCATGTAAACTGTAGTTTGCGGTCGCGGTGGGCGGATTCAAGGACTATTGATAGAGCATGCTTGAGGTTTTTTTGATCATCGCTTCGGCGGTCTTGTTTCCGGTCTTGCATCTGGCTAACGGCTGGTTGTTCGGCTTTGCCGAGATTTCACCTCACGTTGGCCTGATTTATATGCCTGCGTTTTTGCGTTTACTTAACTTTCTCTTGCTGGGGCGCTTCAGGGGCACGGTGGCGACCGCCTTGGGCGGCGTGCTGCTGATGCAATCCTTTGGCGAGCCGTCACTGGCTGAAATCCTGAATATTGCCTGCTCGGTCACGGGCCCCCTGGCCGCCTTGTTTCTTTTTCGGACCTACCGTGGTCGGGACGTCAGCCTGACCTCACTGCGCGACTTGGCAGAACTGACCTTGGTTTACTGCATCATCAATGCGATGGTCCACCACTGGGTGTGGTTTTACTTTGATCCAGCTCAGTTGGGCAGTCCGCAGCAGATTTTTTTCATGATGCTGGGCGATCTCAATGGTGCGCTGCTAGGCGCCTACCTGCTCAAGTGGACGGCTTCGCATCTGGACGTCCAGGGGCCGCGTCGTTAGGTCTGCGCCCTGCTGATTGCCTCTTTGCAATTACTTGACCTGTGCCGAGTGATTGGTTTTTTGGAGAATCATCATGAGCGACGCGCCAGGGCCTTTGACTCACGAAGTTCGCAAGTTAGCCAGCCGCAGTGTGCTTTGCTGGCTCGCTACTGTGGACGAACAGGGGCGGCCGAACGTGTCGCCCAAAGAGGTCTGGTCCATCATGGGTGATGATCACGTGGTGGTAGCTCATATTGCCTCGCCAGTGACCGCACGCAATATTGCCAAGCATCCTCAGGTGTGCCTGAGTTTTGTCGATGTCTTTTTGCAAAAGGGCTACAAACTGCAAGGCACGGCTCGCGAGGTGTCGCGGCATTCACCTGGCTTTGCTGACTGGGCTGCGCCCTTGCTCGTGATGGTGGGAAACCGCTTCATGATCCGCAGTGTGCTGGTGATCACAGCAGAGTCTGCCCGACCCATCCTGGCCCCGAGCTACCGGTTTTATCCTGACACCGTAACCGAGGCAGCGCAGGTGTCGTCGGCCATGCACGCGTATGGGGTTGCAGCGCTGGAGTCGCCCAAATGAATGTCGGCACGATCTGGCCCAGGCGGTTTTTCGGCGCCTGACTGACGCAATACCCCAGGGGCTGGCAACAAGCAAAAAAGGCCTTAGATGTCACCATCTAAAGCCTAATCTTTTGCGAAACTCTGGCTCCTCAACCTGGGCTCGAACCAGGGACCTACGGATTAACAGTCCGGCGCTCTACCAACTGAGCTATTGAGGAATGAAGCCTCAAATTATAGCGTGATTTTTTCCGGTTTTCGCCGGTGGCGCTGGACGGCTAACTATTTGCTCAGCGGCTCAGTTGCGCTCGCCCGAGAGTTGTTTGATTTGCTGCATCAAGTGCATCGCGGCGGTCTCGGGCTGATCGGCCGCGACGATGGCGCGCACGACGGCAACTGAGCCGACGCCGCTGGCCATCAATTCAGGCAGGCTCGTTGCGTCGATGCCACCGATGGCCACCAGGGGGTAGTTGCGCATCAAGGCCGCGTAGGCTTTGAGTCGGCCAGTGCCTTGTGGTGCGGTGGTCATGCGTTTGAGCGTGGTTGGAAATACCGCGCCCATGGCCACATAGCTTGGGCTTAGCGCGTCAGCGCGCATCAGTTCCGAGTAGCCGTGGGTACTCAGTCCTAGCCGCAGGCCGGCCTGACGAATGGCGCGCAGGTCGGCATCGTCCAGATCTTCCTGGCCCAGGTGCACCCCATAGGCGCCGGCTCGAATAGCAGCCTGCCAGTGATCATTGATAAAGAGCAGGGCGCCCGTGCCTCGCACGGCGGCGACCGCTGCCTGAACCTCTTGTTCTATGGCCTGGGCGTCTCTCGACTTGAAGCGCAGTTGCAGCGTCGGAACACCGGCCTTGGCCATTCGGCCGACCCATGCTGCATCGGGTAGAACAGCATAGAGCCCCAGGTCTTTGGGGCAACTCAGATAGCTGCCTTGCCGCGGCCAGGAACGCATGCCGAAATCGTCAGGCTCGCCGGGCCAGTCCTGGGGTGAAAAATGTCCGACTCGCTCGACTTGCTGTTGCCATGCACGCGCCAGACACTCCGCGTCAGCGGCGATAAAACCCATGCGCAGGCAAGCCTCCCGCGCTGCCGTTTGGATGACTGACGCGTCAACGGCCCAGGGTATCTGCACGGTCGCAGGCAGCGGCAAGGCCATGGCCTGGCTGTGTGCAGACACGATGGCCTGAACGGCTGCGGCGTGGTTAAAGTCTGAATACGACATCGGCGGTCTCCCGGTACTGCTGAGGCGAGCGGATAGAAAGTCAGTTCGGACTGGACTGGTGCCAGAAAGGCGTTCCCAGCACGGGTGTGCTGGGCTGCGCTGCATCCTGCTCGACCATCACGCCGCCCAAAAAAGCGCTGCGGCCGGCTTGCACGGCCTTGGCAAAGGCGTCGGCCATGGAGATGGGGTCTTGTGCCAGGGCGACAGCGGTGTTCAGCAGCACGCCATCGTAACCCCACTCCATGACCTGGCAGGCGTGCGAGGGCAGCCCCAGGCCCGCGTCGACGATCAGGGGGACGTCCAGTCGCTCTCGCAGCAGCCGCATGGCGTAGGGATTGATTGGTCCCTTGCCCGTGCCGATGGGCGCGGCCCAAGGCATCACCGCCTGGCAACCGGCGTCGACGAGCCGTCGGCACAGCACCAGGTCTTCCGTGCAATAAGGCAGTACTTTGAAGCCATCCTTGATCAGGCGGGCGGCCACTTCGACCAGATTGAGCGTGTCGGGCTGCAGGGTGTAGTCGTCGCCGATGAGTTCGAGTTTGATCCAGGGTGTTGCAAACACTTCACGCGCCATTTGTGCGGTGGTGATGACCTCCTGGATGCTGTGGCAGCCCGCCGTGTTGGGTAGAACGGGAATGCCGACGTCCTTGAGCAACTCCCAAAATCCATTGCTGGCTTCGGCCGATACGGCGCCCTGCCGTCGCAGCGAGGCAGTCACCATGGCCGGCCGCGCGCAGCGCAGCGCCGACTCCATGACACGTGGTGAGGGATAGCGCGCCGTTCCCAGTAGCAGGCGGCTGTCAAATTGTTCGCCGTAAATGACAAGCGGATCATGGTCCGGGGTGGTGTTCATGGTTGTGTGCAAAGTTGGTTGAAGGTTTAGCCACCCGTGATCGGGGCGATCACCTCAATCTGGTCTCCGACCTGAAGAGCTGTGGTGGCATAGTGAGTTTTGGGGACGAACTGCAGGTTCAGTGCTGCCGCGAACGGCGCCCGGGCGCCGGCACGCGACAAAGCGTCGGCCAGCGAGGCGTTCTCGTCCAGTTCATAAGGGGTTTGGTTGACAAAAATAAGCATGAAAAAAAGGGGCTTCGCGCGCGGGTCTGGGGTCTGTTCAACGGCTTAGGCATTCGGCGCGCGTGAGCGTCAGATTGAAGCGGCTGGCCAGTTCGCTATGACCGGTTTGAATCAACTGCATCACCACATCGAGCATGGCCGGTGCGATCAGAAAGCCATGTCGATACAGGCCGTTGATCTGCACGGTGTTGGGGCCAAGATAGCGAATGGCGGGGAGATTGTCGGGCAGCGTGGGGCGGCACTGCGTGGCAATTTCGATCAGGCGAGCCTCGGCAAAACCGCTGTGCACAGAGTAGGCTGCGCTCATCAGTTCCAGGGCAGACCTGACGCTGGCTGGCGA
>CAIMVC010000271.1 GCA_903844825.1 uncultured Burkholderiales bacterium
GCGCAGCGAGTCGCCATCGAGCAGCGGCAGATCCCCCACAACTTGCTTGTCACCCATCACGCCTTTGAGTGACTCCCCCTGCTTGATCGGGAGGCCCTTGAGCTCCTGGCGGTAGCGGGCTGGGTCTTCACCACCCTCCCCGGTGTTGCTCTTGCCGCCAATGCGGTTCATGGCCACGGCCAGCGTGGCGTGGGCCTCGGTGCTGATCGAGCCCAGCGACATGGCGCCGGTCGCAAAGCGTTTGACAATCTCCTTGGCCGACTCGACTTCGTCAATCGGGATGGCTCTGGACGGGTCGATCTTGAACTCGAACAGGCCGCGCAGCGTCATGTGGCGACGGTTCTGGTC
Source organism: uncultured Burkholderiales bacterium (assembly GCA_903844825.1). GTDB lineage: Bacteria > Pseudomonadota > Gammaproteobacteria > Burkholderiales > Burkholderiaceae_C > Polaromonas. The sequence goes on from CAIMVC010000271.1 coordinate 349, forward strand.
ATTGATCAACTGCGCGTACTCCTTGTACGTGTTCCAGTTGTTCGAGCGCGTGGAGTGCTGCAACTTGGCAATCGCGTCAGGCGACCACATATGGTCCTCACCGCGCGCGCGCCAGGCGTATTCGCCCCCGGTGTCCAGCATATTGGCCAGCACGGGGTCGTCACCAAAGGCGGCGCGGTGCATCCGCAGGGCTTCTTCAGCGATTTCGAACACGCCCATGCCCTCGACCTGGCTGGCGGTGCCCGTGAAGAACTTGTCAATGGTGGCGCGGTTCAGGCCAATGGCCTCGAACAATTGCGCACCACAGTAGCTCATATAAGTGGACACGCCCATCTTGGACATGATCTTGGACAAGCCCTTGCCAATAGCTTTGGTGTAGTTGTAGACCGCCTTGTCGGCGCTCAGATCGCCCGGCAGGCCGGCTGCCAACTCGGCCAGCGTCTCGATGGCCAGGTAGGGGTGGACGGCTTCGGCTCCGTAACCTGCGAGCACCGCAAAATGATGCACCTCGCGGGCCGAGCCGGTTTCAACCACCAGGCCGGCCGTGGTGCGCAGACCTTCCTTGACCAGGTGCTGATGAATCGCCGACAAGGCCAGCGCCGCCGGAATCGCGACCTGGGTCGCACTGACGGCACGGTCACTGACGATCAGAATATTCTTGCTGCTCTTGATGGCATCGACCGCTTCGGCGCAGAGGGAGGCCAACTTGGCCTCCACACCCTCATGGCCCCAGATCAGCGGGTAGGTGATGTCCAGCGTGTAGCTGCGGAACTTGCCTTGCGTGTAGGCTTCGATATTGCGCAGCTTTTTCATGTCGGCGCTGTTGAGCACCGGCTGGTTGACCTCGAGCCGCATCGGCGGGTTGACCTGGTTGATGTCCAGCAGGTTGGGCTTGGGGCCGATGAAGGACACCAGAGACATCACGATCGCCTCGCGGATCGGGTCAATCGGTGGATTCGTCACCTGAGCAAACAGTTGCTTGAAGTAGTTGTACAGCGGCTTGTTCTTGCCAGACAGCACGGCCAGCGGGCTGTCATTGCCCATGGAGCCGGTCGCCTCCTCGCCATTCAGAGCCATCGGCGACATCAGGAACTTGATGTCTTCTTGCGTGTACCCAAAAGCCTGCTGGCGATCGAGCAGAGACACGCCAGGCTCGGCAGCGGCGGTGCTCAAGGCTGCATCTGCGGCGACATGGCTCACATCGTCGAGCTTGATGCGCAAGTTCTCGATCCACTGCTTGTAAGGCTTGCTGTGCGCCAGCGTGGCCTTGAGCTCTTCGTCATCGACCATCCGGCCTTGTTCCAGGTCGATCAAAAACATCTTGCCGGGCTGCAGGCGCCATTTGCGCACGATCTTGTTTTCGGGCACAGGCAAGACGCCTGATTCCGAAGCCATGATGACCAGGTCGTCGTCCGTCACGCAGTAGCGCGAGGGACGCAGACCGTTGCGGTCCAGCGTGGCGCCGATCTGGCGACCGTCGGTAAAGACGATTGAGGCGGGGCCATCCCAGGGCTCAAGCATGGCCGCATGGTATTCATAAAAAGCCTTGCGGCGCTCGTCCATGGTGGAATGCTGCTCCCAGGGCTCGGGAATCATCATCATCACGGCCTGACTGATCGGGTAGCCGGCCATGGTCAGCAGCTCAAGGCAGTTGTCGAAGGTCGCGGTATCGGACTGGTCGGCAAAGCTGATCGGGTAGAGCTTTTGCAAATCGGTGCCGAGCACGGGCGACGACATCACGCCTTCGCGGGCCTTCATCCAGTTGTAGTTGCCTTTAACCGTGTTGATCTCGCCGTTGTGCGCAACGTAGCGGTAAGGGTGGGCCAGCGGCCACTCGGGGAAGGTGTTGGTCGAAAAGCGCTGATGGACCAGGCCCAGGGCCGAGACACAGCGCTGGTCCTGCAAATCCAGGTAGTACGTGCCCACCTGATCGGCCAGCAGCAAGCCTTTGTAGACAACAGTGCGGCTCGACATGCTCGGCACGTAGTACTCTTTGCTATGGGTCAGCTGCAGGCTTTGAATGGCTGCGCTGGCGGTCTTGCGGATCACGTAGAGCTTGCGCTCGAGCGCGTCCTGCACGATCACGTCGTTGCCACGGCCAATGAAAATCTGGCGCAGGACCGGCTCTTTCTCACGCACCGTGGGTGACATCGGCATGTCGCGGTTAACCGGCACGTCACGCCAACCCAGCAGCACCTGACCTTCCAGGCGGACGGCACGTTCGAGGGCCTGCTCACAAGCCAGACGCGAGGCATGCTCCTTGGGCAAAAACACCATGCCCACGCCGTACTCACCTGGTGGCGGCAGGGCAACGCCCTGCAAGGCCATCTCTTCGCGGTAAAGCGCATCAGGCAGCTGAATCAGGATACCCGCGCCGTCACCCATCAGCTTGTCGGCGCCCACAGCACCCCGGTGGTCCAGATTTTCGAGAATCTTCAGACCCTGCTGCACGATGGCGTGACTCTTGTGTCCCTTGATGTGCGCCACAAAGCCAACGCCGCAGGCGTCATGCTCGTTTTGGCCCGAGTACAAACCGTGTTGTTCAAAATGCTTGATTTCAGCAGCCGTGGTCATGGCGGTTCCTAACAGTTCAAAAAAATTCCAGAGGGCGAAGCATAGTGCGCTGCAACAATAATGCCAAATTAAATAATTGGGGTCAGGTTCAAATTATTTTTTCTTTTTTGGCTTCTGAATTTATTTAGGGACAGATTAAAAATTCAATAAAAACAAGGATCTATCGGTAAAATCACCCGGCGCTCGTATCACCGACTGGCGGCAAGTTCACCGAAAAAGGGCGACCAGCCCGGGATTTAACGGGTCGACGCGACGTTTTTTGTTGCAAATCGGCCATGAACTCAGGCTCACCGAGCGCCCAACCGCTGAGCGTCGAATCGGTCAATGCGCGTTGTTGGGTCGCCGTCACGCCGGTTTGCACCATTTCGGCATAGGCCGCTTCCCGGGCAAAAGGCGTGTTGCCCAAGCCCCAGTAGAGCGCATGCGGCGTCACCAGCCGGTCTGAACGCCTGCCCGTGTAATGCGCATGACTGGACCAGCCGTAGTCGCCGGCCTGGGCAACCATGCCCGCCCGCACCGGGTTGAGGTCAATGTAGACCATGCAGGCCAGCAAATAGCGTTCGGTCTGAATCAAGGTGGAACGGTAGCGCCCTTCCCACAGGGTACCGCTGCGGCCATGGCGCTGATTGAAGCCGCGAACATAGCTGCGACCCAGCGCCTGCATCATTTTGGGCAGTGCCTGCTCGCGGCGCGGCGTCAGCAGCAGGTGCAGGTGATTGCTCATCAACACGTAGGCGTGGACCTCGACACCGTGCTCCCGGCCGTAGCCCTCCAGCAACTCGAGCATGCGTTCGAAGTCGGATGGACCCCGAAAAATATCCTGCCGGTTGTTGCCTCGCAAAATCAGGTGGTGGGGGTAGCCGGTGACAGTAAGACGGGGAAGGCGCGCCATGCGCAGATGGTAAGGGAAAAGCCCATCTGCAGCCCTACCTGGCAGCGCCCGCCAGCGCCGGTGGCACGGCTCAGCGCAGGGTCAGCGCGGGGTCAAGAGCCCGGAAATACGCGCGGTCAGCCAGAGCCCTGCGAGGCAACAAGTGCCTGTGGCCATCCAGGTCCATTGCCAGCCACCGGTGTAGGCGGCAAGGGCGGCCACCAGTGGTGGGCCGGCGAACTGCCCGAAGGCCGAGCATTGCTGCATCCATCCCACCGTGGAAGACACCTGCGTCTGATGCGGCGCCAACCGGACGGCCAGCGAAAAAAGGGTGCCAGGCACCAGCCCGCCAGTGGCCGAAAAGAAAAACACACCTATGAATTGCATGGCGGGGTGGGCCTGCGTGGACGGCCCAAATGCCAGCCAACTCCCCAGTCCCATGGCCAAGAAACCAGCCGCCAGCAGCCGGGGTGGCGGCACTGCACGCTGGAGCAAGAAACCGGCCGTGACGTTGCCAATGATGTTGGCCGCCGCCGCCAGCGCCGACAAAGCGCCAATCACCGCACCGGACAAGCCCGCCTGCGCGTAAATCGAGGGCAAAAACCCGATGACGGCGATCCACTGCAGCGAGTACATGGCGAAGGTTAGTGCAACCAGCCAGGGGCCAGCGGCTGACAGGGTGCCTTTCAGACGAAGCCACCAATGCAGCGGGTCATCGGCTTGCTTCATCGGCGCCGGCGCGAACGGCTGCACCTGCGCTAGCCGCACGCGATCCGACGGCACTTCGAAAGCCAGCCACAAGCCCATGGCGCCCGACACCACGGCAAACAGGAACCACCAACTGGGCCAGCCCAGCGCCGACATCCAGACCGGCCCGACCAGCAAGGCCAGCGCCGTTCCGGTCGGCATGTAAGTTCCCCACATGCCCAGCATGGCACTCATGCGCTGCGGCCTGACCAGCTGACGAATCAGGGCCGGTCCTGGTAGGCTGACGGCTAAAAAGCCCAGGCCTTCGACCGCCCGCAGGCCCATCAGAAGCCAGGGGTCGCGCACCATGCCACCCAGCGCACTGGCCAGCGTCAGCAGGGCCATGCCCCAGAGCATGCTGCGCCGCAGGCCCAGGCCGTCGGCGAACAAGCCCACCACCAATCCAAGCGTCATGCCGGCGAACTGAACCATGGAGAGCAAAAAGCCCGCTTGCAACAAGGACAGACCCAGCGCCTCGCGCAGGACAGGCAAGGCCGGCGGCAGTTTGCCGACATGCAGCGCCGCCACCACACCCGCCAGGATGACCAGCCAGGCGCCGCGCTGGCCGGCGTTTTCCCGTCTCGAGCTGTCTTTCACAAGGACACCTTGATCACGCGTGTCATGTCAAAGCGCATTGCGACGCGTCATCGCCAGGCACGACCGGTGAGCCGCTCATGCTCTCGCCCGGCAAACCGGTCGGTCATCCCGGCGATGTAGTCCGCCACGGCGCGCGGGGTGTCTGCGCGGGCGGCAAAGTCGGCCGGCATCTCGGCAGGCGTCGCCATGTAGGCCTGAAACAGGTCCCTGACCACCGTCTTGGCCTGCTCCATGGTCTGCGTCACCTGGGGGTGGCGATACAAGTGCGTGAACAAGAACTGCTTGAGCGCCGTCGACTGCGCGTGCATGGCCGGGCTAAAGCGCAGCAAGGGTGCCACCAAACGCGCCGCGTCTGCCGAACCCGGTGCGGCCTGCGCCAGCGACTGCTGAGTCGCGGCGATGACGTCGTACACCTGGGCGCTGAGCATGCGGCGAATCGTTTCGTAGAGCAAGCGGCGCGCACGCTGTGGCTGCGCCAGGTCGGGATACTCGGCGAGCGCCTGCCGCCGGTAAGTCTCAAACAAGGCGACTGACTCGAGTTGCGCCAGCTGGATCAGCCCCGAACGCACGCCGTCGTCAATGTCGTGGGCGTTGTAGGCAATCGAATCCGCCAGGTTGCAAAGCTGGGCTTCCAGGCTGGGCTGCGTGCGGTCCAAAAACCGCCTGGCCACGCCGCCAGGCTCGGCTGCCTCAAGTAGTTCGGCGTTACGTCGGGAGCAATGTTTGAGAATGCCTTCGCGGGTCTCAAAGGTCAGATTCAGCCCGTCAAAAGCCGGGTAGCGCTCTTCGAGCCGATCGACCACCCGCAGACTTTGCAGATTGTGCTCAAACCCACCGTGGAGCAGCATGCTTTCATTGAGCGCGTCTTGCCCGGCATGGCCAAACGGCGTGTGACCCAGGTCATGCGCCAGGGCGATGGCTTCGACCAGGTCTTCGTTGAGTCCCAGCGGCCTGGCAATCGACCGCCCGAGTTGCGCCACCTCGAGCGAATGCGTCAGCCGGGTGCGAAAGAGGTCGCCCTCATGGTTGAGAAAAACTTGCGTTTTGTACACCAGACGGCGAAACGCCGTGGAGTGAACAATTCGGTCCCGGTCGCGCTGAAAGTCCGAGCGCGTGGGCGCCAGGGGCTCCAGGTAACGCCTGCCCCGGGTCTGCAAAGGGTCACAGGCGAAGACCGCCAGGCTCATGAAGGCATCCGCATGAACCGGCCGCCCTCAAGCAGCGACACAAGTAGCGTCGATAACTTCGCGAACCACAGCATCGGGCGCCGAACGAACCGCCGCACTGCCAGGGCTGTCAATGACCACGAACTTGATGGCCCCAGCCTCGGATTTTTTGTCTAGCCGCATCAGCTCAAGATACCGACCGGCATTGTCCAGCGCGGCCAGGCGCGGGCCGACCACCGGCAAACCGGCCGCCTGAATCAGCCGCGTCAAACGTGTCACCAGTGCCGCATCAATCAGCCCCAGCCGCTCGGACAGATGCGCGGCCATGACCATGCCGCAACCGACCGCCTCGCCATGCAGCCACTGGCCGTAGCCCATGCCGGCCTCGATGGCGTGGCCAAAGGTGTGGCCGAAATTGAGAATCGCGCGGAGGCCGGCTTCACGCTCGTCCTGCCCCACCACCCAGGCTTTGATTTCGCAACTGCGCCGAACGGCCTGGCCCAGCGCCGCCGGATCACGCGCAAGCAAGGCCGGTAGCTGGTCCTCGATCCATGCCAGAAAAGCCATGTCGGCAATCGGTCCGTACTTGATGATTTCCGCCAGTCCCGCGCTCAGCTCGCGCGCCGGCAGGGTACGCAGCACATCCAGGTCGCAAACCACCAACTGCGGCTGGTAGAAGGCCCCCACCATGTTTTTGCCCAAAGGGTGGTTGATGGCCGTTTTGCCACCCACGGAGGAGTCCACCTGCGCCAGCAGGGTGGTCGGCACTTGCACGAAAGGCACGCCGCGCATGTAACTGGCTGCAGCAAAACCGGTCATGTCCCCCACCACACCGCCGCCGAGCGCGAACAGCACCGTCTTGCGATCACAGGCGTTCTCCAGCAAGGCGTCAAAAATCAGCTGCAGCGTGGGCCAGTCCTTATGAACCTCCCCATCGGGCAAGGTCACCAGCAAGACCCTGGCGTAGCGGGACTGCAGCGCCGCCTGAAGGGTTTGGGCGTACAGCGGCGCCACGCTGGTGTTGGAGACGATCAAGGCGGTGCTCGCCTGCGGCAAGCCCTGAAAGGTGTCGGCCCAGCCCAACAGAGCCGGACCAATCAGGATCGGGTAACTGCGATCGCCCAGGTCAATACGAACCCGATCGGGGGCCGATCCCGATGCGGCTGATGCTGGCAAAAATTCTGGGAGAGGCCCAGGCGCAAAAGAAGAAACACTGTTCATGGCTGCAAGTGTAAGAGGCCGCCAGCTGCGGCAGGGGACGCGAGCCAGGACGCGAGCCAGGACGCGAGCGGGGACCGGGCGGTCACGGGCGTGCCGGTTAGCGGCGATCAGGCTCGCCAGCCAAGTCGAGCTGCATGATGATCATGTTGACCAGGGTGGCGACCGAGGGACGGCCGGTTTCGATCACGAAGTGCGCTGTCTCCCGGTAGAGCGGATCGCGAATAAGGTACAACTCCTTGAGCCGGCTCAAGGGGTCCGCCACCTGCAGCAAAGGCCGGTTCTGGTCGTGACGCAGCCGTCGAAACACATCTTCGGGGGCCGAGTGCAAATAAACCGTGGTGCTGCGTTCGTGCAGATGCTGCCGGTTGGCAGGGCGCAGCACCGCGCCTCCGCCGGTTGACACCACACCGGCATCCGCGCCGGTGAGCTCGTCCAGCACGCTTTGCTCCAGGTCTCGAAAGGCAGACTCGCCCTCGCGCTCAAAAAATTCCCTGATCGAGCAACCAATGCGCTGCTCGATCACCTGATCGGAGTCCAGAAACGGCAGCCCCAGCCGCCGGGCCAGTTGCCGGCCCACGGTGGATTTTCCGGAGCCAGGAAGACCCACGCAGGCGATGAGTTGATGAGGCAAGTTCAAGGGTTTCGGGTCAGTTGAGCAACCTCAAATGATAAACGCCAGCGACCATCGTCCCCGCCATGGCGCTGCGGCGGAGGCGATTTTTCAGGGGGCTGCGGGCGCTGCGGATGGCGCCGACAGCAACTGCGGCGTGATGAACACCAGCAGCTCTGACTTGCTCACGCTCTTGCTCTGGCTCTTGAAAAAGTGACCGAGCACCGGCAGGCTGCCGAAGAACGGGACCCGGGTTTCGTCATCACGCTCGGTCTGCTCAAAAATCCCGCCGATCATCACGGTGCCCCCGTTTTCGACCAGTACCTGGGTCTGCACATGCTTGGTGTCAATGGCAAACCCATTGACCGTGCTGCGGCCCACGCTGTCCTTGTTGACATCCACGTTCAAGATCAGATGGCCCTCTGGCGTGATTTGCGGCGTGACTTCCAGCTTCAGATTGGCTTTGCGAAACGTGACCGCTGTCGCGCCACTGGACGTCGCCTGCTGGTAAGGTAGCTCGGTCCCCTGCTCGATCAGAGCCTTAACCTGGTCGGCCGTGACGATGCGCGGACTGGAAACGACCTTGCCCTTGCCGTCAGCTTCGAGCGCCGAGAGTTCCAAATTCAAAACTCGGGTCAGGGAAGCGTTGAAAAGGGAAATCGCGAACGTCGAAGCAGGCAAGCCGTTCAGGCCAGCCGCCGGCAAGTTCACGAAATCAGCCCCGGTCATGCCAAAGTCCCGGCCCATCACCGGCTCACGACCCACAGGAATACTGGGAACGATGTAGCTGGCGCCGGCTTGCGCACCAGGGCTGCCGCCGGACGCAAAAGGTCTGCCGCCCAACCGGGCGCCCAGCGATTTGCTGAAGGTGTCGCCGGCTTCGACAATGCGCGCCTCGATCATGACCTGGCGCACCGGAATATCGAGTTTATGGACCAAGGCCTGCACCACCACCAGGCGCGCCGGCGTGTCGGTGACAAACAGTTGATTGGTTCGCGCCTCCGATATCACGCTGCCCCGCGGTGAGAGTATCTTGTTGCTCGCCAGACCGGCATTGAGGCTACGGGCAATATCATCTGCCCGTGCATAGTTGAGCCGGAAGTTTTGGGTGCGCAGAGGCTCCAGCGTCTGCACCGACTGCCGGATTTCAAGTTCCTGCCGATCGCGCGCAGCAAACTCGGCCTTGGGTGCAACCCACAACACCTGACCCGACTGCCGCATATCCAGGGCCCGGGCTTGCAAAATGATGTCAAGGGCTTGGTCCCAGGGCACGTCCTTGAGCCGCAAGGTCAGCGCCCCACTCACACTATCAGAACAGACAATATTGAACTGACTGAAGTCAGCTAGCACCTGCAGCACGGCGCGAACATCGACTGACTGAAAATTAAGCGAAATTTTTTCGCCCTGATATGCCTTGGATACGGGCTTTTCCTGGGTCGGTAGAGCAGCATCACGCACGGTTTCAGGCTGCGTCGCAACCTGGGCCACCGCACCCGAGCACCACAGCAAGAAGACCCACGAGAGCAGCCCAGCCAGCCAACGGGGGGCGGCCTGCCGCTTCAAGTGCCCGTTGAAGCTGCGCATGAGACGGTGAGGCGAGGTCTTCATGAAGTCCTCGCGCCCAGAGGTAAGCGGACCTGGCGCTGGCTCCACTGGCCGGAGACATCGCGCGCTATTTCCCGCAGCACCAGCGCCGTTGGCAGGATGGCCTCGACACGGCCAAAGTCCTGACCCAGGTAGTCGCCCACGCGCACCTGATGAACCATCCGGTCCAGCAGCACCAGGGCGACCCAGCCGTCATCCTTGCTGAGTGTGCCAACCATCGCCAGGCTCTGTAATGGAACGGCCTCCAGCAACCCTTTTGGGCGGCTGATTTCTGCCAGCAGCCAGTCTGGTGGCGCTGGCTCCGCTGGCGGGCGACCGACCTTCAGGTCGAGCCGATGGACACTGAACGGGTCCGCAATAACTTGAGCCGACTGCGGCGCAAGCGGCGGCCGCGGTGGTGGCGACTGCCCCGGCGGCAGCGTCTGAGCGGGCACCGGCCTGGCGGTCGCAGGTCGGTGCAGCTGCCGTTGCTGCGCCGTCCAGGCCGGCAGGTCTTGCCCGCCGGGGTCGGCACCAGCCCAGAAGGGCACAGCCCATAGCGCCAGACAGCGGACGTTCATGGCGCCAAAGCAGCGGTTGGAGCAGCCTGCGGACGAGGCAGCGCAGGCAATGGGCGAACAAGGCCCGGGCTGACGTTCAGCCTGCGGTAGCGTAGCAGCAGCATGTCCACCGTGTGCAGGTCTTCGGGCCCGGCCATGATCTGCAGGCGGCTGACAGTGACCACCGGTTGCAGACGCGCCAGCTCGGTGGCAAAAGCCAGCAGTTGCCCGTAGCGCGCCTTGACCCGAATGGCCAGGGGCAACTCGATATAGTCCGGCCGCACAACGGCCGCGCCCGGCTTGAATTGCTCTATGAGCATCTGGTGACCCAGGGCCATATCGTGCAGCTTGAGGAGCAGCGCGTCACCCGCATCGCCGTCGGACAGCTGAGGCTCGAGTTCATCCAGCGCCGCGCCCAGTTCCTGGCGCTGAAGGGTAAGCGCCTCAAGCTGGTGGGCCGGCACGAGTTTTTTCAAGAAGCTGGCCTTCAGGGCGGCCTCGCGGGCCTGCTCAACCTGAAGTTCGTCGCGTACACCGGGCAAGGCGAGCAGGTACAGCGCGCCAAACGCCAGGGCGCCGACAGCCAGGCTGGACAGATGACGCCGCCAGGCTGGCCCGCCGGCCAGCGTCTGAAGGCCAGGAGGCTGCATCAGCGCCAGCGCCTGGCGTTGCCATGGGCGGATCACCCAGGCCCCCCCGTGCTGCCAGGGCCTGCCTTCAAGGTCAGCCGGAGCGAAAAAAAGGACAAGCCAGGCAGCTTGTTCTGCGTCAAAGGGGCGTTCGAGTTTGGCGACGACACCGCAGCACCAGGCGCGCTGACGACCGCTGCAGACCCTCCCGAGCCGACGGCAGCGCCCAGCTCCAGCAATTCAGGCCGACCGAGCCAGCCATGGCGCCCCGAAAAACCATCCATCACCGGAACCAGGCTTTGGCCCGACGGGACGAGTCCGGAGACCACAACCGTCACCCCCTCCAGCTTGAAGCTGGTCAGCTGCGCGCCGGGCGGCAGCTGACGCGGCAAGTCGCTCAGCACAAGCGCTGACCGGCCCCGTTCGTCCTGCAGCGATTGCAGAACGGCCTTTCGGGCGAGCAACACCGCGTTACCAGGAACCAGAATCTGCGCCTCCTTGATCTGTCGATCAAGCAAGTCAAGCTCGATTTTTAAAAATGCATTTCGCGCCTGTTGCCGGGTCAGATCGGCCTGAAACTCCATGACCCAGGCAAGCGCCAGCCCCATACCGACTGCGCCCGCGCCCAACCAGTGCAGCATCAAACGCTGACGCAGCCGGCTACGCGCAGCCTGGCGGGTGCCCAACAGGTTCAGCTGCATCATGCATCAAACCGGCGCAAGGCCAGACCAAAAGCCGCCAGGTAGGCCGGCGCATCCGGCGGGGCGGTCCAATTTACAAGACCGGCCCCGACCTGCAGCCTGGCGAGAGGGTCAACCACCTGACACGGCAGGCCGCAGAGCTCAGTTAATTGCTCGCCCAGGCCCGGGGATCTTGCACAAGTGCCCGCCAGCAGAACTTGCGCCAATGCCGGACCGGAGCCACCACGGGCATACGCGTCCAGAGCCTGCGCCATCTGAGTGGCCCAGCCCTCACCAGCCAGGGCCGTAGCTGCGAACTCGTCGGCGCCTGCGGGCCACGCCTGCCGCGCAGCCGGCCATTGAGGTGCCAGATCAGGCGTCCAGGCACCTTGAAGCTCGGCGCCGGTATGGACATCCCGAAGCCGGCTTTGTTGAGGCTCCTGCCAAGAAAATGCATCGACCGATACGGCGGGCACCAGCGCCGGCCGTGCGTGCCAGATCAAGGTGCCTTCATGAAAAACGTGGCTGTGACGAAACACCAGCCAACCGGCGCTTTGGTCCGAGAGATCCCACAAGGCAAGTGCGGGGCCCCGCGGGTCGGTCGCCTGAGCGGCCAGCCCATTGAGCACCGCGCGTTGCTGGGCTTGCGCTTGCGCCTCCAGGATCAACACCTGGAGCCCACAGGCTTCCGCCACCCCCTGACAGTCCTGGACCTGCTCTGCTGGGGCCGCCACCAGCAAGACCTCACGCTGGGGCGGTGACGCCGTGCCGGGCTCCGTGGGCAGCAAGGCGTAGTCAAAACAGGCGGCATCAAACGCAAAAGGCAAGCGGCGGGCCGCCTCTTGAAGCACCACACCCTCCAGCCCCAAGCCGTCCAGGCCGGCGGGTACCTTGATCCGCAGGGTCGAGACCGCCGCGGCGGGCAAGGCCATAGCCACCTGCCGGGTAGAGCTGCCGCTGTTCTTGACCAGCCGCCGAAGGGCAGCAGCGACGACGTCGAATTGCTCGATTTGGCCGTTCACCACACTGCCTTGCGGCAGCGGCTCGCCAGCACAATGCAAGAGCACCAGCCCCCCGGAAGGGGCTCGAGCCAACTCGACCAGCCGCGCAGCGGATGCGCTCAAATCCAGACCCAGCAAGCCGGGTGGGCGCTTGGCAAACAAGGAGGTCCATGATCTCACCGCACTGCTCCCAGGGGAAAGTCGATACCGAGTCTGGCTAGAAAAATTGCTAAAAACGAGTAAGAAGGCTAGCAGAAACAGATAATTTATGGCGTTTTATTTAATTTTTAAAGTTAAAAAGTAGTATTTTTTTAACTGTATTCACCAGCAACCATCCGGACCAGAGGCTGCGGACCGCAAGCGCCTCATCCTTATTTGCATCCCTTGTCTGCAGAAGGTCTGACGGAGGTCTGCAGATTTTTATAATGCCCCACCGTTCCCACGATTGCCCTCATGTCCACCAAACCACCTGCTTCCACCAACGCTTCGAGTCCGGCTTTTGCCTTGCCCTGGCAACAACTGGTACTCAAAGTCGCGCTGTGGGGCCTGGGGCTGGCTACGGCAGGTGTGGTGTGCTTGCTGCTGGTGATTGCGGTGGCGCTGTCAGTGGCCTACCCGAACCTGCCCGATATTTCGGAAATGGCGCAATACCGGCCCAAGCTACCGCTGCGGATTTACTCTAGCGACAACGTGCTGATCGGCGAGTTCGGGGAAGAACGCCGCAGCCTGACGCCTATTCAGGACATTCCGCAGGTCATGAAAGACGCGGTGCTGGCCATTGAGGACGCCCGCTTTTTCTCGCACGGCGGGGTGGACTACTTAGGCGTGATCCGGGCCGGTCTGGCCAATGTGGGCCGCTCCAAGAGCCAGGGTGCTTCGACCATCACCATGCAGGTGGCTCGCAATGTGTATTTGTCGACCGAAAAGAGCTACACGCGCAAAATTTACGAAATCTTGCTGACCTTCAAGCTCGAGCACCTGCTGACCAAGGACCAGATCCTTGAAATTTACATGAATCAGATTTTTTTGGGCAACCGGGCCTACGGCTTTGCAGCGGCCTCCGAGACTTACTTTGGTAAACCGCTCAAAGGCATCAGCATTGCCGAAGCCGCGATGCTCGCCGGCCTGCCCAAGGCGCCGTCGGCCTACAACCCCATCGTCAATCCAAAGCGGGCCCGTGCCAGGCAGCTCTACATCATCGAGCGCATGGAGGAAAACGGCTTCATCACGGCGCCACAGGCCTTAGCGGCCAAGGCCGAAACCGTCAAGATCAGAAGCGCGCATGACGACTCGCGAGTGCATGCCGAGTACCTGGCAGAAACCGTGCGCCAGTTGGTCTTTGGTCAGTATGGCGACACGACCTACACGCGCGGCCTGAATGTTTTCACCACGCTCAATGCTGGCGACCAGACCGCCGCCTACAAGGCCTTGCGCAAGGGCATCATGGATTACGAGCGCAGGCAGATCTACCGGGGGCCTGAAAAATTCATCGACCTGCCTCCCGATGGCAAGGACGCTGACGAAGCCATCGACGATGTACTGGCCGATCACCCTGACAACGGCGACGTGATGTCGGCCGTCGTGCTGGATGCGACGCCCAAGAAAGTCATGGCCATGCGTCAAAACGGCGAGGTGGTTGAAGTCACCGGCGAAGGCCTCAAGCCGGCCCAGTCCGGCCTGACAGACAAGGCTGCGCCCAACATCCGGCTGCGGCGCGGCGCCGTGATCCGGGTCGTCAGAACCAGCTCATCGGCCTGGGAAATCACCCAATTGCCGGAGGTCGAGGGCGCCATCGTCGCGATTGACCCGCGCGACGGTGCCGTGCGAGCACTGGTCGGCGGTTTTGACTTTGAAAAAAACAAGTTCAACCACGCCACTCAGGCCTGGCGCCAACCGGGTTCGAGCTTCAAGCCTTTCATCTATTCGGCAGCACTGGAAAAAGGCTTCACGCCAGCCACCGTGGTCAATGATGCACCGCTGTTTTTCGACGCCGGCGTCACCGGCGGCCAGCCCTGGGAGCCCAAAAATTACGACGGTACGTTCGAAGGCCCGATGAACCTGCGCACAGCCTTGAAAAAGTCCAAGAACATGGTCTCGATTCGCATTCTCCAGGCCGTCGGCGCCCAAAATGCCCAGGACTGGATTGGCCGCTTTGGCTTTGAGGCTGATAAGCACCCGGCTTACCTGACCATGGCGTTGGGCGCGGGCTCGGTCACACCCATGCAGATGGTCACTGGCTACTCCGTTTTTGCCAACGGCGGCCTGCGCGTGAACCCCTACCTGATCACCCGCATCACCGATCAGCAGGGGCGCGTGCTGGTCCAGACGCCGACGCCAGTCCCTGACGAGTCAGCCAGGGCGATAGAGCCCCGCAACGCCTTCATCATGTCCAGTTTGCTGCAGGAAGTGGCCCGCTCGGGCACGGCCGCCAAGGCGCAAGCCACGCTCAAACGACCCGACCTGTACGGCAAGACCGGCACCACCAATGACTCCATCGACACCTGGTTCGTGGGCTATCAGCCGACCCTGGCTGCAGCCGTCTGGATGGGTTACGACAAGCCTAAAAAACTCGGTGACCGCGAAACCGGCGGTGGGCTGAGCCTGCCCGTCTGGATCAACTTCATGGAGTTCGCACTCAAATCGGTTCCGGTCTCGGAGCAGCCGGTACCGCCCGGGGTCGTCAACACGGGCGGCGAATGGTTCTACGAAGAATATGCACGAGGTGCCGGCATCACCAGCCTGGGTCTGGATGGGCGTCCCGCCGAAGCCAAAGCCGGACGCACCGAGGCAGCCGGTGCGGCCGCGCCGATTCAGGTCTTACCGGCCACTGACGAGCGCAAGCGCATCCTCGATCTCTTCAGAAACTAAAGCAGCGCGCCGGCCATCAGTCGAAGGCACGAAACAGCAGCGACTGCCCGGCCTGCTCGCTGGCGTAGCGTGACAGACGTGCAAAAAATTCGCTCTGGTCCTTGGTGTCAAGCCACTGCCCTTGGCTAAAACGGTAATGAAAACCACCCGCGCGGGCGGCCATCCAGACTTCAAGCAGTGGCTTTTGCAAGTTGATGATGATCTGGCTGCGGTTGGCAAAGGTCAACGTGATCATGCCGCCAGTGCGCTGGTTGTCGACGTCCGCGTCCGACTCGTCATTGATGCGGTCGCAAGCACCCTCTACCGCCTTGAGCAAGGCTTCGGCGCGGTCCAGATAATCCAGGTCGGTCATTACAATCCCATCATGTTTGCATCACTTCAGAAGCGCCAAATTCTAGGCCGTCAGAGCAGCACGACACGCTGGCATGGGCTTGCAGCCGCGCTGCTGGGGCTGTCATTGACCAGCGGCTGCGGGCAAAAAGGGCCTCTCTTCATCCCAGGTGCGAGTTCTGCGCCTGGCCCATCGGGCAGCGCGGCCAGCGCCCCGATCGCGACCAACCCGGCCACCCGATGAACGCACCGAACAACCCTACGGCAACTCCAGAGGCCCTGCCTGGTCACCCGTTCATCGCCTACCGCGGCGACGCGTTACACGTGGAAGATGTCGCCCTGACGCAACTCGCTGCGGCGCACGGCACACCGCTGTTTGTTTATTCGAAGGCAGCCATGCTGGCCGCGCTGGGCGCCTATCAGCGCGGCTTTGCTGGCCGCGACGCGCAAATTTGCTACGCCATGAAGGCCAATTCCTCACTCGGCGTACTGCAAGTGTTTGCTCAAGCCGGTTGCGGCTTTGACATCGTCTCCGGTGGCGAGCTGGAACGGGTTCTGGCGGCCGGCGGTCAGGCGGGTAAGGTCATTTTTTCAGGCGTCGGCAAGACGCGGGCAGAAATGCGCCAGGCGCTGGCGGCGGGCATAGGTTGCTTTAACGTCGAGAGTGAAGCCGAGCTCGATGTCTTATCAGGCGTTGCGCAAGCCATGGGACTCAAGGCTGCAGTCAGCATACGCGTGAACCCGAATGTGGACCCCAAGACACACCCCTACATCTCCACCGGTCTGAAGGGCAGCAAGTTCGGGGTAGCGCACGTCGACGCGCTGCGCATTTACCAGCATGCCCATCACCTGCCGGGGCTGCAGGTCGTCGGTATCGACTGCCATATCGGCTCGCAAATCACCGAAGTCACCCCCTACATGGACGCCATGGACAGGATGCTCGACCTGGTCGAGGGCATTGAGGCGGCCGGCATTCGGCTGGCGCACATTGACTTTGGCGGCGGGTTGGGAATCAACTACAACGGCGACACCCCGCCGGCGGCCGATGCCCTTTGGGCGCAATTGCTGGCCAAAATCGACGCGCGCGGACATGGTGCCAAAAAACTGATGATCGAGCCCGGCCGTTCGCTGGTGGGCAATGCAGGTTTGTGCGTGACCGAGGTGCTGTACGTCAAACCCGGCGAGCAAAAAAACTTCTGCATCATCGACGCTGCCATGAACGACCTGCCGCGTCCGGCGATGTACCAGGCCTTTCACCAGATTGTGCCGATCGCCGCCAAACACTCGCCAGCGCCGGCGGCTGCGTACGACGTTGTCGGGCCCATCTGCGAAAGCGGTGACTGGATTGGCCGCGACCGGGTCTTGAGTGTCGCCCCGGGCGATCAGTTGGCCGTCCTGTCCGCGGGCGCCTATTGCATGAGCATGGCCAGCAACTACAACACCCGGGGCCGTGCCGCCGAGGTGCTGGTAGACGGCGCAACCGCGCACCTCATTCGGGAGCGGGAAAGTGTCAGTGATCAGATGCGGCACGAACGACTGGTCCAGCCGGCCGGCTGACGCCCGTCAGGACGGGCGCGCAGTCTTTGCTTTTTTCAGCGCATGCTGAACGCGCCAGCCCAGCAGCAACGCCACGATGGCGGCGTACACAAAGACTTCGGCAAAATTGTTTTTAGCCGAACGCATCCAGAAAAAATGCAACAGCGCAAGACCTGAAATCACGTAGACCAGCTGATGCAAACGCTGCCAACGCCTGGCACCCAGGCGCTTGATCGCCGCATTCCAGGAGGTCAGCGCCAGTGGTGTGAGCAGCAGAAAAGCCAGTGAGCCCACGAGGATGAACGGGCGCTTGGCTATGTCCTTGACAATGTCCGCCAGATCAAAACCCATATCGAAGCCGCTGTAGCTCAGGAAATGCACGGCCACGTAAAAATAGGCAAACAAGCCCAGCATGCGGCGCAGACGCGCCAAAGCGGGCAGCTTGATCATGACCCGCAGTGGCGTGACCGCCAGCACCAGGCACAAAAACCGCAGGGCCCAGTCCCCGGTAGCACGTATCAATGCCTCTTGCGGGTTGGCGCCTAACTGGTCTGTCACCGCCCCCATGAGCAACCAGCCAAAGGGCAACAGACAGACCGTGAAGACCAACGGCTTGGCCATGGCGCCTAGCAGCCACTGATTGAAGGTCCTGATCATGGCTCAGCGGGCGGCTGGGTACGCTGTTGGGCCAGCTTTTGGGTGCCCTGTTGGATAGGCTTTTCGGTCCGGTGTTCGATGCGCGGGCACACGGGCCTCACACCAAGCGCCGAAGCACAGCAGATAAGCGGCGAAATTCAAAAGAATTTCTTGAGATCCATGCCCGCATAAAGTTGGCCGACCTGCGCTTCATACCCATTGAACAGAAGGGTCTTGCGCTTTTTAGCAAACAGCCCGTCCTCGCCAATGCGGCGTTCGCTGGCCTGGCTCCAGCGGGGGTGGTCAACCCCAGGGTTAACGTTTGAATAAAAGCCGTACTCGGATGGGGCCGCCTTGTTCCAGGCGGTCTGGGGTTCTTTGTCGGTAAAACGAATCTTGACGATGCTCTTGCCGCTTTTAAAGCCGTACTTCCAGGGCACGACCAACCGCACCGGCGCGCCGTTCTGGTTGGGTAACACCTGTCCGTACATGCCAAACGTCAGCAAGGCCAACGGATTCATGGCCTCGTCCAGACGAAGCCCTTCAACATAGGGCCACTCCAGCACGCGAGAGCCGACAAAGGGCATGGTCTTTGGATCGGCTTGAGTGACAAACTCGACATATTTGGCGCTGCCCAGCGGCTCGACCTTCTTGATCAGATTGGCCAGCGAATAACCGACCCAGGGAATGACCATCGACCAACCCTCCACGCAGCGCATTCGGTAGATGCGCTCTTCTTGTGGGCTGAGCTTGAGCAAATCTTCAATGGCGTAATTGCGTGGCTGCTTGACCAGGCCTTCGACGGCTACCGTCCAGGGCGAAGTCACGAGCGTGTGCGCATTCTTGGCAGGGTCAGCCTTGTCAGTGCCAAACTCGTAAAAATTGTTGTACGTGCTGGCGTCTTTGTAATCGGTGACCTTGTCCATGCTGACTGCCCCGGCCACCGCCGACCTGGCTCCCACCAGTGGCGCCAGCTTGCCTGTAGCTGCTGTCTGCGCCATGGCACTTCGACCTGCCCAGGAAGCCAGCGCAACGCCGGCCGCACCACCAGCCATGCGTCGCATGAGTTCGCGCCGACCCAGGTAGACCGACGCCGGAGTGATCTCGCTGGCCAAAGGGTGGACAAAGCCATTCGAGGAATTTTTTATTAGCATTCAAGTCTCCGGATAGGCGCCGATAACGGCATTAATTTGCGCTGGATTTGCCCGAGGCCCTACAGTTCACCATAGCTGTGCAAACCTGACAAAAACATGTTCACGCCCAAGAAGGCAAATGACGTGACCGCCAGGCCCACCAGTGCCCACCAGGCGGCGACCGTACCGCGCAGCCCCTTCATGAGCCGCATGTGCAGCCAGGCGGCGTAGTTGAGCCACACAATCAGGGCCCAGGTTTCCTTGGGATCCCAACTCCAGTAGCCGCCCCAGGCTTCTGCCGCCCACAAAGCACCCAGCACCGTGGCAATGGTAAAAAAGGCAAAGCCCACGGCAATGGCCTTGTACATCACGTCGTCGAGAATTTCAAAACTGGGCAGCCGCGCAGCAATGCGCTTGCGCCCCAGCATCAAGCCTGCAGCGATCAAGCCCGACACAGCCAGATAGCCGACCCAGTACTGGCTGCCACCAGCCTCGGCCGGTGACTTGCGAAACACGATGGGCACAAAACAGATGACCACACCCAGCAACCACAGTGGCGTGAGCCTATGCCAGCGGGTTTCCTCAGCCTGCTGCTTGATCAGGTACGCCAGTGACACCATCGCAGCCAGTGCGAACATGCCGTAGCCAATGAAATTGGCCGGCACATGCAACTTCATCCACCAACTCTTGAGCGCCGGCACCAGCGGCTGGATTTCGTGGGCTTCCCGAACGACCGTGTACCAAAGCAAAAAACCCACTGCGGCGCTGACCACCAGCATGACCATGGCGCCCAATGAACGGGTGTTGTACTGCGCTTCAAAGTAGAGGTAGAAGGCCGCCGTCATCCAGCAGAAAAGAACAAAAACCTCGTACAGGTTGCTGACCGGAATATGGCCTACATCGGCGCCAAGCAGGTAACTTTCGTACCAGCGCACCATGGTGCCGATCAGCGCCATGCCGACAGCCACCCAGGCAATTTTGGAGCCCAAGGATTCGAAAGTGGCGCGCTCAGAAGTACCATCGCGGCCGCCGAGCATGCCCAGCCAGTAAAAAATCGTGCTCATGAAAAACAGCACGCTCA
>CAIMVC010000272.1 GCA_903844825.1 uncultured Burkholderiales bacterium
ACCAGCGCGCTGGTGTTTCAGTACACCGTGCTGGCCGGCCAGACCGATAGCAACGGCATCAGCATCGACGCCAACAGCCTGAGCCTTAACGGTGGTCTCGTGGCTGGCGACGGCCCTGATGCAACGCTCACACACGCAGCAGTGGCGGCCAACGCCGCTTATATGGTGGACACCACAGCCCCCACCACCAACCTGGCCACGGTCGACGGCGTTGCCCTGGCGGCCAGTGCCAATCTGGTGCTGGTGTTCAACGAAAACATCGCCGCTGGCAGCGGCAACCTCGTTCTGGTGGACGACACGGCGAGCACCACTGCCACGATTGTCGTGGACAGTCAAGAAGTGAGCATCAGCGGCGCAACGCTCACCCTGAACCCAAGCGCTAACCTGTTGGCCGACCACGCCTACCACTTGACCATTGACAGCACTGCCATCACCGACGCTGCCGGCAACGCCTGGGCGGGCATCAGCAACGCTACCGACTGGAACTTCGCGGTACCTAGCATTGTTAGCGACACTGTCGCCCCCACCGTCTCCAGCGTTGCCATCACAGGCGCCACGGGCTCCCAGAACAACACGCTCAACGCCGGCGACGTGCTCAGCGTGACTGTCACCATGAGCGAGGCCACCCTGGTGACTGGCACGCCGCAGTTGGGGCTTTACATAGGCGAAACCCGGGTGCTGGCCAGCTACGCCTCTGGCACCGGCACCAGCGCGCTGGTCTTTAACTACACCGTGCTGGCCGGGCAGACCGATGCCGACGGCATCGCTATTGGCGTTAACCTGGACGCAGGTCACAGCCTGGTGCTCAACGGCGGCAGTCTGGCGGATGCGGCAGGCAACGCAGCCACACTCAATTACGTGCCGGTGGCGGCCAACGCCTCTTATTTGGTGGACACCACAGCCCCCACCACCAACCTGGCCACGGTCGACGGCGTGGCCCTGGCGGCCAGTGCCAACATGGTGCTGGTGTTTAACGAAAACATCTCCAAGGGCAGCGGCAACCTGGTGCTGGTGGACGACACAGCGGGCACCAGCACCACGATTGCGGTGGGCAGTGCAGAGGTGAGCATTAGCGGCGCAAGCCTCACCCTGAACCCAAGCGCCAACCTGGTGTCAGGCCACGCTTACCACGTAGAAATGGCCAGCACCGCCATCACCGACGCCGCAGGCAACGCCTGGGCGGGCATCAGCAACGCCATCGACTGGAACTTCGCGACCACTGAAGTCATTGTGGACACCGTAGCCCCCACGGTCTCCAGCGTCGCCATCACTGGCGCCACGGGCATCATGGGCAACACGCTCAACGCCGGCGACGTGCTTAGTTTGACCATGACCATGAGCGAGGACACCATTGTGACCGGCACGCCCACGGTCGGCATCACGATCGGAAGCACGCCTGTGCGAGCCACTTATGTGTCAGGCTCGGGCAGCAGCGCGCTGGTGTTTAGTTATACCGTCCTGGCTGGGCAGACAGACAGCAACGGCATAGCCGTCCCTATGAATGGCTTTTTGCTTTCTGGCGGAACTTTTAAAGACGCGGCGAACAACAGCTTTGTCGTCACGTTGAACAATTATTCGCCCTCGACCGATAACCTGGCCTACATGGTGGACACCACAGCGCCCACCGCTACTTTCTCCACCAGCACCCTGCTGAGGGGCGCCAACACCAACAACT
>CAIMVC010000273.1 GCA_903844825.1 uncultured Burkholderiales bacterium
AGCCACATCGCAGCCATAGACCAAAATGTCACCACCCGGCGCCAGACTGGCACCCACCGCAGACAGCGCGCTGGCATAGCCCGGCAAGGTCGACGCATTGAGCCAGGCATTGCCCAGCGCGATCGACCCACCCGAGCCGTGGGTCATGAGGTGGATGGCGCTGAGTTGGCTGTAGCCGGCCACCATGTCCCTGAGCTGCACCACCCCGTCCTGATCGGGCTCCAGCCAGACCACCGCATAACCCGGCGGCAAATCGACGCTGAACTTCTCACGATCAAGAATATTGACAACACCGGAATCAATGACGATTAAATTATTCATACTACTAAATATTGATTCCGAGTTTTAAATATAGTACTAAATATATTTTTTAAGAAAGTAAGAAGGCGCTAATTCCGATAATGAATCGGGTAGGCAACAAAATACTTTACTAGACATTTCCATGCATTTTTAAAAAATTTACATTCCCCTGTGGCGGCGACACCGCGCCACTGTCATGGCGCGTGCAGTTCCGTCGTCGCGAGCGTTCCTCCCCGCGCCGTTGCGAGCGCAGCGCGGCAATCCATGACCCCGAATTCATGGATTGCACGGCCCTTCGGCCCTCAATGGGATGGACGCAATGACGGGCTTGTGTGCCTCGGCCCTACAGGCCTCGCAACGACGGCTTTTTTTCGCCAGCGACCTCAAGGCGTGGCGTAGACCCCGAACTGGGACAAACTCAAACCGTGCGCGTTCGACAGGTCTGTCAAATAATCGGGCTGCTCGGTATCGAGGTCCATCGCGCCCGCGGCACCCGCAAAACTGCCGTCCACGTCACCGCGCAAATACGCTACCAGCCCAACCGGTAGCACAGCCCGGCTGCCGGTCAGCTCGACGCTGATGGCAGGCGGCAGACCGGGGTGTAGCGGGTCGGTCGTGATGGCGGCCACGGCGAGGCTGGTCTCATCGACGAGCTTCCAGACGGGTGTGGGCGTGCCGGCGCCGGTCAGGCCCACCACATGCTTGAGCGTGCCAATGGCGTCGTTGAGCTCGACCCGCCCGTTGCCATCGAAATCGGCGGCCAGGGCCTGGTAAGGCGACAGGGCCTGGTTGCCGGGGTTGAGGTTCAGGCCCACCACCATTTTGAGAATGGCAATGGCGTCCTGCAGATTCACGGCGGCCTTCGTGGCCTCCTGCTCGACAAGGGGAACGGGGCGGCTGGCGCCAAGCTCAAACACACCGGCGCTGGCCTCGAACAAGCCGACGCGGCCGTCGCTGTCCGTGGCCTGCGGCGAGCCGTTCATGCTCACCTGCACCTGGTCCAGCAGCGTGTGCGCTTTCCAGCTGTACGCCAGCACGTCGATGGCCGCTGTGCCCGTGGTGAAGTTGTAGCTGCTCAGGCCCTTGAAGCTGTTACCCGCCAGATCGGTCACCGCACCCGAAACCAGCGACAGGCTGTAGCCCGTGGCCTCTTGGAGATCGGCGCTCGGGTGCAGCGTGAGCGTATTGCCGGCCAGCAGCAGGCGCGAACTGGGGGCGAGGTCAAAGCTTTCAATCACTGCGCCGGCCGGCGTGGCGAGCACGATGCTGCCGCTGCCTGGCTCCACCGCCTCGCTAAAGACCAGCTCAATGGCGCCCCGCGTGCGGGCGACGGCCAATGCCTCGCCGGCCCCGCTGGCGGCCTGCAGCACAGGCGCCGTAGTGTCCACCCGCAGGTCACTGGTCAGCACGCCGGTAGTGGCACTGGCGTTGCCGGCTACATCGGTCTGCCGTACCGCAATCATGCCGGCGGCGTAGCTGCCCTCGGCCAGGGCGATGCTGCTGCCCGAGCCGGCGCGCCAGGTCTTGCCTGCGTCCAGGCTGTAGTCCCAGGTCGCGTAAGTCTCGATAGCGCCGACCTGAATGAAGCCCGAGTTGTTCAGGCAGCTGCCAGCCACGGTCTGCCGGATGGAGGTAATGACCTCGTCTGAATTAGGCACGCCCTCATTGCCGCCCACTCTGGACACTGCCACCAGGGCCAGGCTGTCAATTACCGACAGGCCTGAGGTCACATGACCAAACACGGCGTAGCCGGGGTTGGCTGCACTTGAATAATTTAAAAAGAGGTTGTCGACATGGTTGATGAAGAACTGGCTGGTGGCCGAGTCAGCATCTTCGGTACGCGCCATGGCAATCGTGCCACGCAGGTTGGACAAGCCCTTGTTGCTCTCGAGCACGATGGCGTCATAGGTGGGTGCGCGAGTCACCAAGCCAGGGGTAAAGCCGCCGCCCTGGACCATGAAGTTCTTGATCACGCGGTGAAACAAGGTGCCGTCGTAATAGGCATCGTTCACATAAGCCAGCATATTGGCCACGGTGACCGGGGCGTGCGTCGGGTCCAGCTCAATGACCACCGTGCCCAGACGTGTCTGCAGCGTCACCTGCGGGTCCACCAAAAACCTGAAGCTGGCATCGGTCACCAGTTTGGGCGGCGCCACCCGCGTATCAATCAACTGCGCCGTGTCGGTCACTACCGCGTTGGTCTCGCCGGCCGCATTGATCACACTGCCGGCCCTCAGTTGCAAGCCCATGTAGTAGAGCTGAACACCCTGGGCGGGCGTGACGCTGACCTGCCAGCTGGCGCCGCTGCCAGAGACCGCGCTGACCGAACAATTCAGGATCAGGAAGTCGCTGGCAGTCAGGCCCGTGACGGGCTCGCTGAAGTCGAAGTTATAGGTGACGCGGGTGGTCGTGCGATTGACAATGCCGGGCAGGTTGTCGGTGATTTTTACGGTCGGTGCGGTCATCAGTCAAAAAAAGTGTCATCGGCGGCCAAGGATCAGCCGCCCGTGTAAATGCCAAACTGTGCCAGATTCAAGGCTGAATTGTCGGCCACCAGGGCGCCAAAATATCCCTGATGCAGCGCATCGAGGTCCAGCGCCTCGCTGCTGCCCTCAAAACTGCCGTCCACATCGCCCCGCAGGTAGCCCACCAGGCCCACATAAACGGCGGAGTCAACGCCCCTGAGGTCCACCGCAATAGCCGGCGGCTGGCCCGGGCTCAAGACCGCGTCACCCTGGATCGCAGCCACCGCGGTGCTCGCTTCGTCGACAAAGCGCCACTCGGGCGCCGGGGTGCCCGCGCCGGTCAGCCCCACCACATGCTTGAGCACGCCAATCGCGTCATTGAGCTCGACCCGGCTGTTGCCATCAAAGTCGGCGGCCAGCGCCTGGTAGGGCGACAACGCCGCGCCGTCGCTGTTGACGTTCAAGCCCACGATCATCTTGAGGATAGCGATCGCGTCTTGCAGATTGACGGCGCCCGTGGTGTTGTCTATTTCGGCCTCGGGGATGGGGCGGCTGGCGGTCAGCGTCAGGCTGGCTTCGGTCAGCGGCGACAGGCTGACGGCGCCGTTCGGGCCGGTGCTGCCGCCGTGTGTGCTGCCAGCCAGAGAAACGCCGCCCAGCAGGGTGTGGGCTTTCCAGCTGTAGGCCAGCACGTCTGCGCTGCTGGCCGTGCTGCCGGCCGCTTCTGTCGTGAAGTTGTAGCGCCCGGACGCATCCGAAAAAACATTGCCGGCGCTGTCGCTCAGTGCGTTGTAAAACCCGAGGCGATAGCCGGTGCCGGGCAGCAAGGCGCTGCCGGGGTCCAGCGTCACGACGTTGCCGCTGATACTGACCCGCGTGCTGTCGCTGACTAAAAAGACCTCCGCCGCCTGGCCGGTCGCCTCTGTCAGCAGTTCAATGGTGCCGCCGCTGAGTGCCAGGACGGGCTCGTCAAAGGTCAGGACGATGTGGCTGCTCAGGCCGACGTTGGTGGCACCATCGGCGGGGCTGAAACGGCTGACGCCAGGAGCCGTCGTGTCGACGCTGACAGTGCCGTCAAGAAACACCAGTTGCTCCACGTTGACAACAATGTCAGTGCCTTCAGTGCCCCGCGTGTCCAGAACCTGGTAGCCCGCTGCGGTTTGAGTCAGGAGGTAGTCGGCCTGGTTACCCGGAAAAAACACCGAGTCAAGTCCGTCGTCGCCGTCGATGATGTCGTCGCCCGACTCGCCGTACAACCGATCATCGCCAGCACCGCCATTGAGTCGATCAGCGCCTGCGCCACCGCGCAAAGCCTCGCCGTAAACCGTGCCATACACCAGGTCGTCGCTGGCCAGCGCTTGTACCGCGGTGGTGGCGGCAAAACCGAAATCAAGGTCGGCCAGGGTGCTGCCCGCTGTGATCGTCACGCTGTAGGACGAGGGCGGCTTGAGGTTGACGATGGCATCGGCCAGGGCCAGCATGTCGGCGCGAAAAAAGGTCAGGCCGGTGTTGGGGACCTCGTCGTTTTCGTTGTCACCGTCGACGATGGCGTCGCCTGTGCTCTGGAACAAGCTCCGAATTTCGTCAAAAGACAGGCGGCGCCCGAGTTCGCGCACGGCCAATTGCTGGGCCAGCGCCACCATGCCAGCAATTTCCGGCGAGGCCATGCTGGTGCCGGCCAGCGCTTGGTGCGAGCCATCGTTCCAGGCCGAGTCAATCCAGATGCCGGGGGCAAATATGTCGGACTCGGTGTCGTCGCGCTGGGAGAAAAACGCAATGGCGTCGGTGACACCGGCCTGAGCCGGCAGCCACGACCCGTCTGCGGCCCAGACCGCGCCCACCGACAGCGAGTAGGGGTCGGAAGACGGGTACGAGACACCTTGAACAGAGTTGCCGTCGTAGCCATTGCCCGACGCCGACACGACGATCACACCGTTGTTGGCAAGGGTCTCAAATTGGGTCGATAAATACCCGGCGGTCGGCGCAGTGTCAAACTCGCCCCCGCCCAGGGACAAATTGACAGCAACGATGTTGTACTTGCTGGCATTTTGAACAACCCAGTTGGCCGCCTCGATGATGTCGCTGGTGGCGGCGCCATTTTCGGCATCAGGAAAAACCTTCAGCACAATCAGGTCGACGTCCGGGGCAATGCCCGGGAAGTTCTGGTCAGACGAGCCGATGATGCCGGCCACATGCGTTCCATGGCCCTGACCGTCGGCGGCGCTGGCGTCGTTTCTGCCGGAAAAATCGAACTGGTAAACGATCCGGTCCGCCACACCGTCGACGTTGTTGTCGGCGCCAAAATAGGAATGGTTCAGGTCGATGCCGGTGTCAATGATGACGACCGCCGAGCCCCGCCCCGTGATGTCGGCAAAACGCGGATCAGCATGAAACGCGGCGATGCCGGTGGCCGTGCCCAGGTTGTCATACATGGCTTGCGCCAGCGCGCTCGAGACCGCGCCTTGCATGAGCGTTTCAACCGTTGCCGTGCCCGACGGCCCGGTCTGGCTGATGATCGTCGCGCTGGCGCTCGCCTGACCGGGCGCCGTGGGCATCCAGCCCTCGGGCGTCGCCGCCACGATGGTGTGCGTGCCGGGCGACAAATCACCCAGCAGGTAGTTGCCCGTGCTGTCGGTGACGGCGCTCGACTCGGTGGTGTCGAGCCGGCCATTGTTGTTGCTGTCGTCAAAAACGACCCAGCCCACCAGGCGGGCTTCGCCGGCGTCAAAGACACCGTCTTTGTCAAAGTCGTTCCACAACTTGCCGCTGACGCCGCCGGTGGGCGCCATATCGTTACCGTTGTCGGAGATGGTGTAGTCCAGGCTCGCGCTGCCAACGTCCTGGTAGACGGGGTCGGTGGTCTGCGGGCTTGCGCTCAAAGCTCCGCGGTGGACGCCCTCGAGCACGCTGTCATCGACGGCGCTCACCGTCACCGTTTGAGGCGTCGCCCAGTTGCTGGGCGTGAAAGTCAGCTCCGTCAAACTGGCGATGAGTTGTTCGCCGACCGACAAATGAACGGTAACGTCCCCCGCCGGTGCGACCGACAAGGCAACTTCCAGGCTGGCGCCCGCGCCGCCTTCAGCCAGCACCGTGGTCGAGGGCGTCAGGATCACCTCGGGTGCATTGACCACCTCGACCGCACGGTCCGTAAAGACCAGCGATTCGACATTGCTGGCCAGCAAGGCCTGCCCTGCGTAGGCTGTGCCCGGCTTGCCCTGCACAGTCACCCCGGGCGCTGCGAGCGTTGGAAACGTGATGGTGAAGTTGTCAGCGCGGTCAAAGAACACCACGGCGTCTGAGCCGGCACCGCCGTCAATACGGTCCCTGCCGCCCTGCCCGTCAAACACCTCGCTGGCGGCTGAACCCATCAGGGTGTCGGCACCCGAGGTGCCAAATATCACCACGGCGTCGGTCGTCTCCAGCGGCTTGGTCTGGCCCTGGGTGAATGCCAGTGCCTCGACGTTTGTGACCTTGCTGGTGTGCCCGGCATATTCATCGGCATCGGCATTGCTCAGCGCCGTCACGCGGGTAATGCCGCCGACCGTCAGAACCTCAAATTTGTCCGTGGCGCCAAAGAGCAGCAGGGTGTCCTGGCCAGCCGCGCCGTCAAGGTAGTCGCTGCCGCCCAGGCCATCGAGAAGGTCATCGTCCGCCGTGCCCGTCAACACGTCGTTGTTCAATGTGCCGAGCAATGGATTGATGCTGACCGTGCCCAGCGTTTGCTCGCCATCGAGCGTCTGTATCTTCTCCACATTCCACAGCCGGCTGGTTGAATAGGCGTGCTCGCCAGCACTGAAGTTGCCCCTGACGGCCGTCAGCCCGGCGATGGTGTTGATGGACAAATTAGCCGCCGCAGTTCTGAAGACCGCCGTGTCAATCCCGTCGGCACCATTGATCTGGTCGCTACCGCCCAGCCCGTAGATGAGATCGTCCGAGGCGCTGCCGGTGAGTTTGTCGCCGGCCCCGGTGCCAACGATGGCGCCCTCGGGAATAGGGTCTGACAACAGCGCCGTGACGCTGAGCTTGTAGTCGCCGCGGCTGAAGTAGTCATCGCCTGCGCGGACACCCACGTAATAGGTTCCCGCCGTGACCGTGGCATCGAGCGCCAGGTCAGTGCCGCTGCTGCGAAAAGCCAGCACCTCGCCAGCCTGGTCGTAAATGGCAATCTGAAAATAATCGGCCCAGGTGCTGTTGGTCGGCGCATCAAAAGTGGCCGTCAAAGTGCCGTCTGATGTCAGCGTGACGGCAAAGTAGTCTTCATCGCTGCGCGATGCGAGCCGACCCCTGATCTGGCTGTCCAGGGCCAGTGCATCGGCCTGAGCCCGAGAGTCATTGACCTCTGACTCGTAAAGCAAGGCGCCGGCGGTGCTGACCAGGGTCAGGGCATACAAGCCTGCGTCGTGAACCTGGCCCGAGGTCACCAGCACAAAATAGTCGCCCGCCGAGGGCGCGCTGGCATCCAGCGCAAAGTCCTTTCCCGTGGCCCGGCTGGCGAGCAGGTTGCCGCCTTGGTCAAACAGCCAGACATTAAAGTAGTCGGTGGACTTGCTGTTGGTCGGGGCATCAAAGGCAAGCGACAGGTTGCCGGGCTGATCGAGCGTCAGGACAAACCAGTCCGAGTCCGACGCAGTGGCCATTTGCCCGCGCATCGCAACCCCGGAGCTGAGCGCATTGGCAAAGTTGTCATTGGGCTCGAGCTCGTACCCGCTGTTGCCGTTGCTGACGGTGGCTGTCAGGGCATAAGAACCGCTGTCATAGTAGTAGTCCGGGCTGTCAACGCTGATGTAGTAATCGCCCGCGGCGCCCACGGCTGCCTGAAAGCTGATGTCGGTGCCGGTGGCGTGGCTGGTGATCAGGTTGCCGGCGGCGTCGGTCACGCTGACCTGGAAGTAGTCGGTGTATTTGCTGCGGGTCGGGGCATCGAAGGCCAGCGTGATCACGCCGGGGCCGGACACCGTCAGTTTGAAACAGTCGGTGTCGATGTTCGAAGCCAGCTGGCCCTTCATCGCATCGCCCGGCGTTAGCGCCGTGGCACTGCCTGGCGTATCGTTCGATTCCGCCTCGTAAGCAGGGGTCGGTCCGGCTGCATTGCTGACGATAAAGCTGTACGGCCCGGCGCTGTAGTCGTCGCTGGCAACGCCCACGTAATAGGTGCCGCTGGCGGGCGCTCCCACGGTGTAGGTTTTGTCGGCACCGGTGGAGAATCGCGCCAGCTGCGTGCCCGCGGCATCGTACAAACCCAGCTGAAAATAGTCTGCATACGCACTTGTGGTCGGGACATCGAAGACCACCGACAGGCTGCCCGCGTCAGGGGCGAACACCTTGTAAAAATCCACGTCGCCAGGACTCGCCACCTGACCCGCCATGGCAACATCCAGCGCGGCGGCATTGGCGCTTTCAAGGGTGTCATTGGATTCGGACTCATAGCCGCTGGCCGCACCAGCCTCGTGGCTGAGCGTGAGGCTGTAGGGCCGGGAGCTGTAGTAGTCGTCGCTGGCAACGCCCACGTAATAAGTTCCGCTGGCCGGTGCTCCCACCGTGAAGGTTTTGTCCGCCCCGGTGCTGAACGTCGCCAGCAGCGTGCCTGCCGTGTTGTACAAACCGAGCTCAAAGTAGTCTGAATGGCGGCTCGAAGTCGGCGCATCGAAGGCCACCGACAAAGTCCCAGGGGCCGTGGCGAGCACTTTGTAATAGTCCACATCTTGACGGCTTGCCAGCTGGCCCGTGATCGCCACGTCCAGCGTTGCAGCATCGGCGCTGCCGGGCGTGTCATTGGACTCGGACTCATGGCCGCTGGGCGTGCCCGCCGTGTGGTTCACCGTGACACTGTACTCGCCGGAGTTGTAGTAGTAGCGGCCGCTGGTAATGCCCACGAAATAAGTACCGCTCGCCGGCGCCCCGACCGTGAAGGTCCTGTCAGAGCCGGTGGCGAAATTGGCCAGTCGAATGCCCCCAGCGTCGTACAAGCCGAGCTCGAAGAAGTCCGTACGTTTGCTCGAGGTCGGCACATCCAGGTCTAGCTCCAGGGTGCCCGCAGCCGTGGCGATCACCCTGAAATAGTCCACATCGTCCGGACTGGCCAGCTGGCCCGCTATCGCCACACCCAGCGCTGCAGCGTTCGCGCTTTCGGGCGTGTCATTGAACTCTGACTCGTAAGCACTCGCACTTTCCGCCAGGTTGGTGAAGGTGACCTTGTACTGCTCGGCGCTGTGGTGGTGGTTACTGGCAACGCCCAGAAAATAGGTACCGCCTTCCTGTGCCCCCACCGTGTAGGTTCTGTCTGCCCCGGCGGTGAAGCTCGCCAGCAGCTGGCCTTCACTGTCTTGTAAAAACAGCCAGAAGTGGTCTGCATAAGCGCTGGCCGCAGCCAGGTCAAACGCTACCGACAAAGTGCCCGCTGCCGTGGCGACCACCTGGTAATAATCGACATCGCCGGGGCTCGCCAGCTGGCCCTGTATCGCCATGTCCAGCGTTGCGGCATCGGCGCTGTCGAGGCTGTCATTGGATTCAGACTCGTAGCTGCTGGCCGAGCCTGCCAGGTTGCTGACCGACAAGCCGTACTGCCCGGAGCTGTAGTTGTCGTAGTCGCCGGAAACGCCCACGTAATAGACGCCGCCGCTGGGCGCACCCACGGTGTAGGTGCTGTCAGCGCCAGCGCTGAAGTAGCCCAGCAACGTGGCTTCGGCGTCGTACAAACCCAGCCGGAAATAGCCCGGGTAAGCGCTCGAGGTCGGCACAGAAAAAGCAAGCGACAAGCTACCCGCTTCGGTGGCGACCACCTGGTAGTAGTCGACATCGTCCGGGCTCGCCAGCTGGCCTTTTATCGTCACGTCCAGCGCCACAGCATTGGCGCTGGCGAGGGAGTCATTGGCCTCTGACTCGTAGCCACTGGCCGAGTCGGCCAGGCCGCTGACCACAATGCTGTACGGCCCGGCGTCGTAGTTGTCGTAGCTGCTGGCAATGCCCACGTAATAAGCGCCGCCCGCCAATGCCCCGACCGTGTACTGGCCGTCAGAGCCGGTTTTATAGTTCGCCAGCAGGGTGCCTGCCGCGTCATAGACAGCCAGTTGAAAGTAGTCAGAATAAAGACGCTCGGTAGGCACATCAAAGTCCACCGACAGGCTGCCCTCGGGCGAGGCCAGCACCTTGTAGAAGTCTATGTCGAACGGGCTCGCCAACTGCCCGGCGACCGCGGCATTGAGTGCTACCGCATTGGCGCTGTCCATGCGGTCATTGGATTCCGACTCGTAACCGCTGGCCGTGTCAGCCAGGTGGCTGACCGACAAGCCGTACTGCCCGGCGTTGAAGTTGAAAGAGTCACTGGCAATGCCTACGTAGTAAACCCCGCCCGCCGGCGCCCCGACGGTGTACTGGCTGTCAGAGCCCGTGCTGAAGTTCGCCAGCAGCGTGCCCACCTCGTCATAGACGCCGAGTTGAAAGTAGTCTGAATAAAGACTCGCGGTGGGGGCATCAAAGACCACCGACAGGCTGCCCGCAGCCGAAGTGACCACCTTGTAATAGTCCACATCGACACGGCTCGCCAAGCGGCCCCTGATCTCCGCGCCCAAAGCGACTGCATCGGCCCTCGTCAGTTTGTTGTTGGACTCTGATTCAAAAACCGTCATGTCAGCTCCCTGATTGGTAAATGCCGAACTGTGTCAAAAAAAGTGCTGGCTCTTCTTCCAATGCACTGAAATCGGACAAATCAAGCATTTTTTGTGCCACGGAACTGCCGGGAAAACTGCGATCGACATCACCTCGCCAATAGCCGGTCAGGCCGGTCAGGCCGGTCAGGCCGGCCAAAATCACGGCGTCCGCGCCCGTCAGGTCGGTATTTATGTCCGGCGGCGGGTCAATGCCGCGTCGCCCGGGCTCGCAGCCTGTGCAGCGCTGGCTTCATCGGCAAAGCGCCACTCGGGCGCAGGGGTACCCAGCCCGGTCAAGCCCACCACCTGCTTAAGCAGGTCAAGCCCGTCATTGAGCTCGACCGGTCCATTCAGGAGAGGCTCAGGTTAGCCATTCAAAAACATGCGGATTAAAACTCAGCCGTAAATCCCGAACTGAGCCAGATCCAGCTCGGGATGATCAGCCACCAGCGTCTCGAAATAGTCGGGCGATGTGGTCTCCACGCTCGCCCCCTGGATCTGGCTTGAAAAACTGTCGTCCACGTCACCCCGCAAATAGCCGGTCAGGCCCACATGCACGCGGGCTACGACAGCCGTCAGGTCCAGTGTGATGGCCGGCGGCTGGCCGGGGTGCAACACATCCGCAGCGATGCCCGCCACCTGCGGGCTCGTCTCGTCAACAAAGCGCCAGACCGGCTCGGGCGTGCCCGCACCGGTGAGCCCCACCACATGCTTGAGCACACCAATGGCGTCATTGAGTTCGACTGCACCGTTGCCGTCAAAGTCAGCCGCCAGCGCCTGGTAAGGCGACGGCCGCTGATCCGCTGCATTGACGTTCAGGCCGACCACCATCTTGAGAATGGCAATGGCATCCTGCAGGTTCACGGCCGACGCTGCGTCGTCTAGTTGCCCCTGCGTCATCACGCGGGTGGCGCTGATCGTCAAGCCATCGTCGTTGACGGCGCCGAACTGTGCACGCCCCGCCAAGTCTGTGTCGGCACCGCGCGCGCCCGAGCTCAGGCTCACGCCTTCGAGCAAGTCGTGGCCGCGCCAGCTGTAGACCCAAAAATCAAGCGTTTTGCTGGGCGGCACAGACACGGCCTGAGAACTCAGGTGCTCGGCGGTTCCCTGGGCGTCGACATAACTGAGCCGGACCGTGATGTCCTGGCCGGCCAGCGAATCGAGCACGGTCAAGCTGCTGCCCGTGCCGTCCGCCAGCGCTTGAGCGCCGGCATACCACTGGTAAACCAGGCCATCGTCCGGCCCCGAAGCCGTCAAGCCGTCCGCATCGGTCAAGGTGTGGGTGACCCACAAGCGCTGGCCGACCTTCGCCACGCCCTCGATACTCAGCTCCCCGGCCGGCTCGTCATTGACGGCCGACACCGTGATGCTCACCCCCGCCGCGACGGAATCGGCCGTGCCGTCGTTGACGATGAAGGTAAAGCTGTCGGTGCCGTTGAAGTTGGCTTCGGGCAGGTAGCGGTAGGCGCCGGTGTCAGCGGTGACCACCACCTCGCCGTGCAAAGGTGCGTCTGCCACGGCGTAGCGCAGAGCGCTGCTGTCTATATCGCTTCCGGTCAAAACGCCCGACAGCGCCTGGTCTTCTGGCGTGACTGCGGTAGTGGCATTGGCCACTGGAATGTCATTGACGTTGGCGACCGGATCGGTCGGGCTGCTGAACATTGCCTCCTGCGTGCCATGCAGGTCGGTGTAGCGCGCAACCAGGGTCACGCTCAGGCCGACCTGCGCCTGCGTCAGCAGCAACTGCGCACCGTTCGCACCGCTGATGTCCTGCCCGCCGGCCTGCCACTGGCAGGCTACCGTGCCCAGCCCGTCGGTGTCCGACAGCGTGCTGACAAAGCTCAGCGTCTGGCCTTGCGTGGCCTGACCGCTGATCAACAGTTCACCGGTGGGGCTGAAGTTGGCCAGCGAGAGCGTCTGGTCGGCAAACCGGGCCAGCTCGATCGACGTCAGCGTGTCAACGCCGTCGGGGCCCGACAAGATCCAGCCGGCCTTCGTAGGCGTCAACAGGTAGTCGGCCCGCATGCCTCGAAACACCGCCGCGTCATCGCCGCCTGCGCCCTGCAAACTGTCGTTGCCGCGCATGCCGTACAAGACGTTTGCGCTGTCATTGCCCAGCAACTCATCGTTACCGTCGCCACCCACAGCGTTCTCGATCAGGGTATCGGGCGCCAGCGCCAGGGCACTGCCATCGATCGTGCAGACGCCGCCCTCTCGCAGGTCAAGCACCAGATCGGTGGTGCAGGCCGCTGCGTTGAGGGTGTCGTCACCAGCGCTGTCGGTAAGCGTGCCGCGCTCGGCCTGGCTGGCCAAACTCTCGGCGTACTCGTTGGTGTAGAGGTAGGTGGTGTCGTCCGAGGGGGCCTTGCCGATCAGGTTCAGCGTCCACTCGTTGAAGATACCCGCATGCTCGACCTCATGGTCGGTGACCGACAAGGTCCAGGCACCCAGAGAAGACTCGCCCCAGTTGAGTACGGTGTCAAAAGTAAAGTCAACATTTTCCTGGCTGGTGCCCAGCGGGCCGGTCGCGCTCAAATCACGGGCCTGCGCGCGCCAGAGCAAATAGCTCACCGTGCCCCCGGGCGAGGTCAACATCACCCCGAGATCACCCACAAACGGATGGGTGATATGCAGCGTGACCTCCACACGCTCGACCGCAAACGACTCGGTCACCACGATCTGGTCGGTCACGCCGTCTTCCTGCCCGTCAGGAATGGCCTGGGCCACAGCGCTGCTGAGCGTGATTTGCTGCCGGTTGTCAGCCGTATGGGCCAGCGCGCCCCAACTCTCGGCCAGGCGAACAGCCGCCAGCGCATCGACCAGGCCAAAGCCAACACGGTGCATCAGCGCGTCAAAGTGCAGGCCACCACCATTCCAGTTAGCGGCGTGGTTGTAGTCCCACTGCAGTTCCTCGGCCACGGTCTGCCGCGCCGAATAGGCCAGAATTTCCTGCACATCCCGGTAACCCAGGCCCGGGTTGGCTTGCAGCATGAGGGCCACCACACCGGCGACGATGGGTGACGAAAACGAGGTGCCGAACTCGGCCACATAGTTGCCATCGACATAGCCATCTGCAGCCAGCAAATGCGGCAAATCTGGGTAACCCACGCCCTCGTTGGCCGGCGACAACAGCGGCAGCACACCATCGGCGCTCTGCACCACCAGCGAATTGCCCGCAATCGCGCCCACATTGCCGGGCTCGTAGCCAGGTGCACCCACCCGGTCGGCGGTAAGGATGTTGGTAAAAAAATCACCCCCTGCCCCGCCGGGTGCGGCCACCAGCACCGAGGCACCGCCGGTGCTGAAATAGGTCGGTTCCCCCTGGTAAGTGGTGGCGGCCACCGTGATGATGTACTGGCTGTTTTGAAAATTGTGCAAGTTGGTGTCGTCGCCCAGGCTGTAACTGTTGCCCGCTGCCTGCACCACCACCGTTCCCAGTCCATGTCGCCCGGCCGATGCGAGGTTGGCCAACGCAGTGCCTGACTCTGCAAACTCGGGCATCAAAAAATTATCAACAAAGGACCATTGGCCCGTTAGCGCGTACTCGTCGTCAGCCTGGGGGGCAAAACCCCAGCTGTTGTTGATCACGTCAAAGCCGGCTGCGTAGTCCAGCGCATTCGGTATCTCGGCCGATTCGAACGTGGAATAAATCGACACCAGGCTGGCCCCGTAGGCCACACCCACCATCCCCTGGCCGTTGCGCGCGGCAGCCACCGTTGCAGCCACGGCCGTGCCGTGGTTGTCGGTCGCTAAAACCGGGGCACCTCCAGGCGTCAGATCGCTCGCCAGGCGCCCCGCTTCGACCAACACGTTGGCGCTGAGATCCGGGTGAGTGGCGTCAATGCCCTCGTCATAGATGGCGACCTTCACGCCGGCGCCGGTGTAGTCGGTCCAGACCGCGAAGGCATTGACGCCAGTGTCGGGATACAGGTACCACTGGTAGCGCGCCAGCGGGTCCTGCGGCAAGGCATAGGGCGCATCGTCGTCAACGATCACGCCATAAACCTGGGCATCGCCCAGCGTGGCGCCCACGGGGTCGGACAACAGCACATGAATGGCCTCATTGGGCTCAAACAGCGCGTCGCCCCAGACCGACACCCGAAAAGTCGCGCTCGTCTGCCCGGCAGCGAACGTCACCCGCTGCGAGAAAGGCAGGTAATCCACCGAGGCCGTCGCGGTATAGGCGTACGCGGTACCCGCCGTCACGCTCACCTCCGTGTCGCTGGCCGACGACAGCGTCAGCTCAAAGACCAGCTCACTGCCCGCGTCCTGACCCTCCACCGACTTGGCACAGTTCATCCACAGCGTGGGCAGCGTCATTTCAGAGGACATGAAAAATCTGGATGCGTAAAACCCGAACTGTGACAGATTTAAATTCAGCCTTGAGTGCTACGCCACCCTGAGCGGGGCCAGTTCATCGTGCAGATCAAACCCGGACACATCAAAACCGCCTCAGCCATAAATCCCAAACTGCGCCAGATCCAACTTCAGCGCCGAGTGCTCGGCCACCAGGGCATCAAAGTACCCCTTGTCCAGCGCTCCGGCACCCCCCGCAAAACTGCCGTCCACGTCGCCGCGCAAGTACCCCACCAGGCCGACGCGGGCGGCGCCGCCCTCGCCCGTCAGGTCCAGACTGATGGCCGGCGCCTGACCGGGGCTCAAAGCGGCGGCATCCTTGATCGCCACCACCGCGGCGCTGGCTTCGTCGACAAAGCGCCACTCGGGCTTGGGCGTGCCAGCCCCGGTCAGGCCGACCACGTGCTTGAGCACGCCAATCGCGTCATTGAGCTCGACCCGGCTGTTGCCGTCAAAGTCGGCGGCCAGCGCCTGGTAGGGCGACAGCGACGCACCCCCTGCGTTGACGTTCAGCCCGACGATCATCTTGAGGATGGCGATGGCGTCTTGCAGGTTGACGGCGTCGGTAGTGTCCTCGGCTTCAGCGCTGGGGACAGCGCGGCTGGCGCTCACGCTCAAGGCGCTGTCTGTCACGGCGGCCACGCTGGCCGCGCCTTGCGGGTCGGTGCTGCCGCTGTGCGTGCCCGCTGTGAAGTCGACATTGCCCAGCAGCGCATGGGTTTTCCACTGGTAGGCCAGCAGGTCCAGACGCTTGCCCGGCGCGGCCTGCACCGCCTCGGTAAGGCTCTGCGAAAAACTGCCGCCCCAGTAGACGCCCGTGCTGTCAAAACTCTGCAAATCGACCGTGATGAGCTTGCCCAGCTCATTGGCCGACAAGACCAAGGTGTCGGTCCCGTTGCCCTGGCCCCAGATCCAGTCACCGTCGGCAGCGCCAGTTTGCGCGGTAGTG
>CAIMVC010000274.1 GCA_903844825.1 uncultured Burkholderiales bacterium
AATTCTTGCAGGTCTTCGGCGCTGGGCAGCTCGGGCTCCTGCTCGTCCTCGGGGGCGTCATTTTGAGACTCGTTATTGGCTTCGGGCTCGGGCGGGGGTTCGGTCTGGGCAGCGGGCGGTGGCTCCTGCTCTGGCTGATTCTGGGCTTCGGTGTTGTCCTGAGTCGGCTGATCGTCGGTCGGAGCCGGTGGCAGCCGGGTGGCGCGTGGCGCCAGCACCAGCTGCGAGGCCAGGGCCGCATGGCTGTCCTCGACACTTTCCAGCCCGGCCAGGGCGGCAGCGGCCCTGGCGACGCGCAGCGCCAGCAGGGGGGCGCGCATGGAGTCCACACCCAGCACCACCGCCGTGGCGCACAGGGCTTGCAGGGTCTGGTCGCTGACCTGGATGCGCGGCATCCGTGCGCGGGCGCGCTGAATGTCTTCGGCGCTCCAGTCGATCGCTTCATGGCTGTCGTTGCCCGCCGGGCGAGTGGGTAGTGGGAGGTCCTTCGATACCTCAGGACGAACGGGGAGGCTGCCTGGCTCGAAAGTCTTCGCGTTAACCGGATCATTACCCGGCTCGTTAACTGTTTCCTGCAGGTGAAAGGCAAGACGGTCGAGCAGGGCGGCGGGCGTGCGCTCGTCGTCGCTGACCCCTTCGTCCAGCGCGATCACGCCCAGGCGGGCCGCCCGGCGCTCGGTCAGGCCATCGCGTTCGAGGCGCACTTCCTGCTGGTCCAGCACGTTGGCCAGCTTGGCGGCGGTCGCGGCCGGCAGGCGTTCGGCCATCGCCAGCAGCACCAGGCCGCCGTTGGCTTGCGCGAGCAAGCCTTGCTGAGGCACCGGCCGGCCCAGGCTGAGGGTGGCGGCCAGGTCGAGTCCGCCCAGCAGGGCTGCGTCATTGACGTTCAAAGGAACACGCCGCGTGGGCGTGCCGGCCGGTAGCAGTTGTTTGAGCAGTTCCAGCCAGGCGCTGCGCCAGGGGCCGGCAGGCGCGCGCAACGCCACGCCACCCAGGCCAACCGGATCGACCGCCAGCAAGGCTGCGACCAGCGCATCGTCTGCGCTCAGGAGGTTTGCTAGGTTGTCGTCGGCCAGGCGCCGCGTGGCATCAGGCCGGCTGGCAGCCCGTGCAGGGTGAGGCAGGCTTTCAGCCCGAGTAGGTTGATGCGGGCTTTCAGCCCCTGCAGGGTAAGGCGGGCCTTCAACCCCTGCAGGGTAAGGCGGGCCTTCAGCCCGCGTGGCATCAGGCCGGCTGGCAGAGCGCGGGGCGGCTGCTGCCGGGGGCGGACCCGACGTGGGCTTCATGCGCCCAGGAGTTCGGCCACTGCACGCTCCACGCGCACGGTGGAGCCGGCATCGTCGAGCACGTTACGGCGCAGTCGGTGGCGCAGGGCCGGCGCGGCGACTTGCCGGAAGTGGGCGTCGGTCACGCAGGGGTGTCCTTGCAGCGCGGCCAGCGCTCGGGCGGCGCGCATGAGGGTCAGGTCGCCACGCAGGCCGTCGGTGCCCAGCGCCATGCACAACTGGGCCGCGCGGGTGCGCGCGGCTTCGGGAATTTCAGTCTCGTCGAGGCGCTTGCGTGCGGCCACCACCTGCCGGCGAATACGCTCGCCTTCTTTTTTCCAGCGCTCAGCGAAGGCTACGGGGTCGCGTTCAAAATCGTCGCGGCGGCGCACCACTTCCACGCGGCTGGCCAGGTCGTCGGGTGTTTTGACTTCGACGGACAGCCCAAAGCGGTCCAGCAGCTGCGGACGCAATTCGCCTTCTTCAGGGTTGCCGCTGCCGACCAGCACGAAGCGCGCAGGGTGGCGCACGCTCAGACCCTCGCGTTCGACCACGTTTTCACCCGAGGCCGCCACGTCAATCAGCAGGTCGACCAGGTGGTCTTCGAGCAGATTGACTTCGTCGATGTACAAAAAGCCGCGGTTAGCCCGCGCCAGCAGGCCCGGCTCGAAGGCCTTGATGCCTTGCGACAGGGCACGCTCCAGGTCAAGGGCGCCGACCACCCGGTCTTCGGTAGCGCCTAAGGGCAGGTCGATCACCGGTACCGGCATCAGATGGGTCTTGAAGGCCTGGCCTGCCTGCCGCTGCGCGGCGCAGTCCTCGCAGCAGGCCGCGCCTTCGGTGGGGTCGCAGGCATAGCGGCAGCCGGTGACTGCGCGCATGGGGGGCAGCAGCGCGGCCAGAGCCCGGACCGCGGTGGACTTGCCCGTGCCGCGGTCGCCGAGCACCAGAACACCGCCAATACGGGGGTCGATGGCGGCGATCAAAATCGCCTGCTTCATCTCGTCCTGCCCGACGATCGCCGAAAAAGGAAATGTGTGTGACATAGCCTTTTGAGTATTGCACAGCCCGGGCGCTGTCAGACCGGGGGATAGTACGCAGGCGCAGCGAGCCTGGTTACCGGCCGATGGGCGGTCTTGAAGGCCCGTGCGGTGATCGCCGCCGGGGCAGATGCGTCAGGGCGGGCCGCTGTCGCGTCCGGCTTCTTGCTGCGCCCGCGCCTTGTCGGCCAGCGTTTTGGCGCGTGCCTGTTTGACGTCGTGCAATTGCCACAGGCACCACAGCAGGAACAGCACAAAAATACCGAGTTCTAACCAAATGCCCATGAACTTGTCTCCTGACGAGGATCGGGGCAGCTTCCCCACTGTTCGCCCCAAGGTATCGGAGGGTTACCTCGATTTGGCACGATTTTATCGGCTCCGGCTCGCCGGGCCGGGTCGCCTCCGGTGCTGGACAGACGCGGGCAATCGCTCACAATGGCGTCATGAACCTGACTGATCAAGCCCAGGCCGACGGCCATCCAACGTCTTTGTTGCCACCCGATGACCCGCAACGGGCGGCTTTGCACAATGAAGTGCATGCGCGGCCCACGGCGCGCATCCGCTTGCCGGCACTGGTGGTGTACGTGGCGGTGCTCAACGAAGGGGTCTCGCGCGAGCAGGAGTGCGAGCACCTGCGCCAGTTGCCGGGTCAGCAGGCACTGGCGCCGGAGCGCTTGGGGGGCAACTTTTTGCGGCTTCGGCTCGACGGCTTTACGCTTAAGTGGGAGCGTCACACCGAGTTCACGCGTTATTCGATTGTTCAGCCGCTGCCCGAGCAGGCCGGGCTGGGCGCGGTCACGCCGGACCTGTCGGAGCGTCTTGCGGTGTCGGCTGACTGGCTGCGTGGCATCCCCGGCCGAACGATTGTGGCCATCAAGCTGGCCATGGTGTATGGCGACTTGCAGGCGCCGGACAGCACGCTGGCGCTGGCGCGCGCCTGGTTCGGCGACACCGCGCTGGTGGCCTCGGTGATGGGCCAGAACGGCCACTCCTGGGCGGTGAGTGACTTTGTGCTGCGGCCCAGCGGTTTTGAGCGGATCCTGGTGGTTGCCCCAGAGAGCACCTCGCGCACTCGGGCCGGCCGGATTTCGCAGCGCCTGCTGGAGCTGGAGACTTACCGCCTGATGGCTCTGCGCGGCTTGCCGGTGGCCAAGGATCTGGGCCCGACGCTGGCCGCTGCTGAACGGGCGCTGGCCGACATCACAGCCCGCCTGGAGAGTAAAACGGCGTCGGATCAGGCCTTGCTCGACACCCTGGTCGCGTTGGCCGCCAGCGTCGAGCGGGCGACCGCCGAGACCGTCTACCGTTTTTCGGCGACGCGGGCTTACGACACGCTGGTCGCCCAGCGCATCGCCGAATTGCGCGAAAACGCCTTGCCCGGCACCCAGACGATTGGCGAATTCATGCAGCGGCGCCTCTCGCCAGCGATTGCCACCGTGGCCGCCACGGCGCAGCGCCTGACCTCGCTGTCCGAGCGGGTCTCACGCACCAGCGCCTTGCTGCGCACCCGCGTTGACATTGCGACCGAGGAGCAAAACCAGCAGCTGCTGGAAAAGCTCACGCGGGGTCAAGAACTGCAGCTGCGCCTGCAATCGACGGTCGAAGGCCTGTCAATCGCCGGTATTTCCTACTACGTCATCAGCTTGCTGCTGTACGCGGCCAAGGCGCTCAAAGGGGCGGGCGTGCCCCTGGACCCCGAAATCACGGTGGGCGCCCTGGTGCCACTGGTGCTGTGGACGGTGTGGTGGCTGATCCGGCGGATTCACAAGAAGCTGTATTCGCGCTGAGGGGGGCTTCCCGTTCTTGCGAAGCCCGAAGGGCTGTGGCAGTCCAGGAGCCCGAATGCATGGCTTGCCGCGCTGCGCTCGCAACGACGGAAATTTGTGGGCGCGGCGGCGTTGAACCTGCCCTTCACTGCGAAGTAGACCCCCGCCGCTGCGACTTTTATCCCCGTTACCGCGAAGCCCGAAGGGCTGAGGCAGTCCATGGGCTCGAATTCATGGGCTGTCGCCCGGCGCCGGGCTCAGGTCTGGGCTGGGGCGGCGTCTGGTTGCCCGCGTTCGAGTGTGACGAAGCTCAGGGGCAGTCCGCTGCTCGACAGCAGGGCTTGGCGCGCGGTTTCGTGCCATTGCGGCCCCAGGGTGGGGGCGAAGGCGTCGCCTTCAAACGCGTGGTCGATTTCGGTGACTTCGATGCGCTGCGCCAGGGGTTCGGCTTGGGCGTAAATTTGTGCGCCGCCAATGACCCACACGTCGGCGGCGTCTGTGCACATGGCCAGCGCCTCTGGCAGGCTGCTGGCACGTACTGCGCCGTCAGCGGCCCAGTCATTTTGGCGCGTCACCACCAGGTTGGTGCGGCCTGGCAGCGGGCGAAAGCGTGGCGGCAACGAGTCCCAGGTCTTGCGGCCCATGATTACCGGGCAGCCGCTGGTCAGGCGCTTGAAGTGCGCCAGGTCTTCGGGCAGGTGCCAGGGCATGGCGTTGTCTTTGCCGATCACGCCGTTGGCGGCGCGCGCATAAATCAGGTTGATGCGGGGCATGAAATCTTCAGACGGCCACGCTCGCCTTGATGGCCGGGTGGTGCTGGTAGTTCACAAATTCAAAGTCCTCAAACTCGTAGTCAAAGATCGAGGCGGGTCGGCGCTTGATGGCCAGCGTGGGGTAGGGCAGCGGTGTGCGGCTCAGTTGCAGGTCGACCTGCGCCTGGTGGTTGCTGTAGATGTGACAGTCGCCGCCAGTCCAGATGAAGTCGCCCACGTCCAGGTCGCACTGCTGCGCCACCATGTGCGTGAGCAGCGCGTAGCTGGCGATGTTGAAGGGCACGCCCAAAAAGATGTCGGCGCTGCGCTGGTAGAGCTGGCAGCTGAGCTGGCCGCGCTGCCCCGGGGCCTGCGGCGGTGCGACGTAAAACTGGAAAAACGCATGGCAGGGCATCAGCGCCATTTTGGACAGGTCGGCGACGTTCCATGCGCTGACGATGATGCGCCGCGAGTCCGGGTTGGTCTTGAGCGTCTTGATGACGTCGGCGATCTGGTCAATGTGGCCGCCCTCGGGCGTGGGCCAGCTGCGCCATTGCACGCCGTAGACGGGACCGAGGTCGCCGTTGTCGCCTGCCCACTCATCCCAGATCGTCACGCCGCGCGCCTTGAGCCAGTTGTTGTCGCTCGAACCCTGTAAAAACCACAGCAGTTCATGGACGATGGACTTGAGGTGAACCTTTTTGGTGGTGACCAGCGGAAAACCTTCGTTCAGGTCAAAGCGCATCTGGTAACCAAACACGCTTTTGGTGCCGGTGCCCGTGCGATCGGCCTTGAAGACACCTTGCGTGTTGACATGGCGCATGAAATCTTCGTACTGGCAGCGTAGGGGGTGGGTCATGTCGGGTCCAGGGTCCGGGTCTTCAAACAGGCCCCGGATTGTAGGGGGCGAGTGGGCTGCGCCCAGCCTGCGCTCGCCCCCCGGTACCCCGATTGCATGTGAATAAAGCAAAAGTCTTGCGACCCATCCATATGTGACACTGCGCCGAAATGGCATCAAAATGGCGCCCCACGTCAGAAAAGGCGCCCGCCCGGGCTGGCCTCGTCTGCTTAGAACAAAATTAAAAGGACAAACCCATGTACACCTCAGCCCAAGCCGACGGCGCGACCCCCGTGACCGGTCAGCAAGAGCAACGCGCCGCCAGTGGCAGCGTCGACCTGCGCGAAGCGGCCCTGGCCTACCACCGTCCGCAGCACCTTGACGACATTGGCGGCAAGATCGAAATCAGCGTGACCCGTCCGGTGGCCAGCCAGGACGACCTGTCGCTGGCCTATTCGCCCGGTGTAGCCATGCCTTGCATCGAAATCGCCCGCGATCCGGCGCTGGCCTACGAGTACACCGCCAAGGGTAATCTGGTGGCAGTCATCACCAATGGAACGGCAGTGCTGGGCCTGGGCAATATCGGCGCGGTGGCCGGCAAACCCGTGATGGAGGGCAAGGTGGTGCTGTTCAAGCGCTTTGCCGGTATTGATGCTTTCGATATCGAGATCGACGAGACCGACCCGGTCAAACTGATCGAGATCATCGCCAGCCTGCACCCCACCTTCGGCGGCATCAACCTCGAAGACATCAAGGCGCCCGAGTGTTTTCAGATCGAGCGCGCG
This sequence comes from uncultured Burkholderiales bacterium, assembly GCA_903844825.1. Taxonomy (GTDB): domain Bacteria; phylum Pseudomonadota; class Gammaproteobacteria; order Burkholderiales; family Burkholderiaceae_C; genus Polaromonas. The sequence goes on from CAIMVC010000274.1 coordinate 6,447, forward strand.
CTGCGCAGCCGCCTGTCGATCCCGGTGTTTCATGATGACCAGCACGGCACGGCCATCGTGGTGGCCGCCGGGCTCATGAACGCACTGCACCTGCAAGGAAAAAAACTCGACGAGGTCCGCCTGGTTTGCAATGGCGCTGGCGCCGCTGCCGTGGCCTGTCTGGAGTTGCTGGTGGGGCTGGGTCTTCAAAAATCTCACACCACGGTGTGCGACTCCAAAGGGCCTATTTATAACGGCCGGGGCGCCAAAGGCGACGATGGCGAGAAAGCCGCCTGGTCCTGCGATACCGGCGCGCGCAGCTTGGCGGACGCGCTGGTGGGCGCTGATGTTTTTCTGGGTCTGTCGGGCCCGAACGTGGTCGATCAGCCGATGGTGCGCAGCATGGCTGCCAAGCCGGTGGTCTTTGGCCTGGCCAACCCCGACCCTGAAATCCGCCCCGAGCTGGTGATGGCGGCAGCCCCCGAGGCGATCACCGCGACGGGTCGCTCCGACTACCCGAATCAGGTCAACAACGCATTGTGCTTTCCCTACCTGTTCCGTGCTGCGCTGGATGTGGGCGCATCGCAGATCAATGAGGCCATGAAGCAAGCCGCCGTGCTGGCGCTGGCCGATCTGGCGCGCGCCGACAAAGCCTTTGGCCGTAACAAGCTGCTGCCCACCTTGCTCGACGACCGCCTGCTGGTGGCCGTGTCTGCCAGCGTTGCGCAGGCGGCCGTGGACAGTGGCGTGGCCCGCCGCGCCTACGACCCCGTGGCCTACCGCGCCCGGCTGGAACGCCTGGCGGCCAAGCTCGCCAAGCCCTGAGTTGTCAAGGGTGTGCCCGAGTAGGTCTGGGGGCTGCAGGCCTTCCTCCTCTGTTTGGGCTCGGAGTAACCCTTCGATCCCTCGGGGCGAACGCAGGGGTGGCAACCCTTCGATACGGCACTTCCAAAGGGGCCCAGAGGGGCGAGGGGGTAAGAGGTAGCGGTATCAGGGTTCGCGCCTTCCCCCGCTGGGGAAAGGTTGGGATGGGGGCTGATGGCGGCCCGTTGCTGAGCTCAGGTCAAGCTCGCAGCACGCGCCCCGGATTCATCAGGTTCAGCGGGTCCAGGGCGGCTTTGATGGCGCGCATCATGTGCATTTCGACCGGTGACTTGAGCGCTTCGAGCTTGGCGACTTTCATGCTGCCGACGCCGTGCTCGGCTGAAATCGAGCCGCGGTATTGCGTCACCGACTCATAGACCAGGTTGTTGACCCGCTCTTCATGCGTCGCGAGAAACTCGGCGGCATCGCCGTCGGCGGGGGCTTGCACGTTGTAGTGCAGGTTGCCGTCGCCCAGATGGCCGAAATTGACCAGGCGCACGCCGGGAATCTCCCTTTGCAGCAAAGCGTCGGTGCTCGCCACGAAGGCGGGGATCTGCGACACCGGGATGGACACGTCGTGCTTGATATTCAGGCCTTCTTCGGCCTGCGCCATGGGTATGCTTTCGCGCAGGTGCCAGAGTTGCCGGGCCTGGGTCAGGTTTTCGGCGACCACGGCGTCACTGACACAGCCCGCTTCGAGTGCGGCTTCGAGAAGGCGCTCAAATTGCTCGCGGGCATGCGCTTCGGACTCGTGGTCGGAGTTTTCGAGCAGCACGCAAAACGGCGTCGACTCATAAAAAGGCACGCGCTGCTGGCTGAAGTGCTTGGCGACCAGGCGCAGGGCAAACTGGCCCATGACTTCAAAACCCGTCAGGCCCGCGCCCAGGTGGCGGTGCGCCAGGCCCAGCAGTTCAACGGCATGCGCCATCGACGGCACGGCAGCCCAGGCGGTCAGGCGGGCCGCCGGCAGGGGGTAGAGCTTGAGCGTGGCGGCGGTGATGATGCCCAGCGTGCCTTCGCTGCCGATGAACAGGTCGCGCAGGTCGTAGCCGGTGTTGTCTTTGCGCAGGCCCGACAGGCCTTGCCAGATCTCGCCCTGGGCGGTCACGACCTCCAGGCCCAGGCAGAGCTCGCGGGCGTTGCCGTAGCGCAGCACCTGCGTGCCGCCAGCGTTGGTGGCCAGGTTGCCGCCAATGGTGCAGCTGCCCTCGGCAGCCAGGCTCAGGGGAAACAAGAAGCCGGCTTCGCGGGCTGCGTCCTGCAGGCTCTGCAGCACGCAACCGGCCTCGGCGGTCAGGGTCAGGTTGGCGGGGTCGATGGCGCGCACGGCGCGCAGGCGCTGCAGGCTCAGCACGATCTGGCGGCCCGATTCGTCCGGTGTGGAGCCCATCACCAGACCGGTGTTGCCGCCTTGCGGCACCAGGCTGACGCCAGCGGCCACGCAGGCCTTGACGACTGCGGCCACTTCGGCCGTACTGCCCGGCCGGACCACGGCCAGGGCCTTGCCGCGACCGCGTTTTCGCCAGTCGGCTTCGAAGGCCGCCAGGTCTTGGGTCAAAACATGGCTGTCACCGCAGAGTTGGCGCAGTGAGGTCAGCAGGGCCGTGTGCATGCTGTGAGCCTCAGGCGCCAGCGTCCGCGCTGGCTGGCGCTGCGGGTGCGGGGGATTTCTTCAGCCGCACCCGCACATGCAGGGCGCAGGCGGTGAACAGCGTCAGGCAGAAAAACACTTCCAGCAGGGCCAGGTAATTGCCGGGGGCCTTGTCGCTCCAGGCGCGCACCACGCCTTCAGTGAAGTAAAGCCACACCAGCAGACTGAGCCAGCGGTAGGTGTACATGCGGTTCTTGAGGACGCCCGCCAGCGGCAGGCACAGCGGCAGCACTTTCATGGCCAACAGGGAGCCGCCGGGGCGGATCGGGGCCAGCCAGAGCTCCCACAGCAGGCCCAGAATAATCAGGCCGCCCAGGCTGGCGGTGGCCAGCCAGCGGGTCATGTCAATGTGTCGGGTTGTGTTCATGTCGGTGGCATGATACCGGGCTATGAATGTGCAGCAGCTGTTGACGGACTTAACTCATTTTCCCTGGCGCGACACTGCCGTCACCTTGCGCAACCGTTTTCGTGACGATCACATGGGCTTGACGGCCAGCAGCCTGACCTTCACCACCTCGATTGCGATGGTTCCGTTCTTTACGGTGGCGCTGGCGATCTTTACGGCTTTTCCGATGTTCGCCAAGCTGCAGGGCTCGCTGCAGGCCTGGCTGGTGGACAGCCTGATCCCTGACCATATCGCGCGCCAGGTGTTGGGCTACCTGACGCAGTTCACGCGGCAGGCCAACAAGCTCGGGGTGGCCGGTCTGGCGATTTTGGTGGTCACTGCCATTGCCCTGGTGCTGACGATTGACCGCACGCTCAACAGCATCTGGCGCGTGCGAAAACCACGGCCGCTGGCGCAGCGGGTGCTGATTTACTGGGCGGCCGTCACGCTCGGGCCGCTGCTGCTGGGGGCCAGCCTGGCGGCCACGTCTTACTTGCTGCCGTTTGCCCGCAATGGCCTTGGCGGGCCGTCGGAACTCGTGCAATGGGTCATTGATACCTTCGAATTTCTGGCGCTGGCCGGCGGCCTGGCGGCGCTGTACCACTACATGCCCAACACCTATGTGAAGTGGACGCATGCGTGGACGGGTGGGGTGTTTGTGGCCGTTGGTATTGCCGTGGCTAAAAAGCTGTTGACGCTGTACCTGGTCAGCGTCCCGACGTATTCCATGGTGTACGGGGCCTTTGCGGCCGTGCCCATTTTGCTGGTGTGGATTTACATGGCCTGGGTCATTGTGCTGATGGGGGCGGTGATCACCGCCTACCTGCCAAGCCTGCTGGCGGGTGCGGCCCGACGCAGCGCGGTGCATGGCTGGAGTTTTCAGCTGGCGCTGGAGGTTTTGCAGCTGCTGAACCAGACGCGCACGGTGCAGCGGCGCGGGCTGGGTGCCTCGGCATTGGCGCAGACCTTGCGGGTCGATTTGCTGCAGCTCGAGCCGGTGCTGGAGGCTTTGACCCGCCTCGGCTGGATCGGCCAGCTGGTCGATACTGAGACGGATGCGGAGCCCAGCTACGTGTTACTGGCCGACCCCGACACGACCGAACTCGAACCGCTGCTGTCCGAGTTGCTGCTGGACAAGACTGCATCCACCAGCAAGCTCTGGCAAAGTGCCGGCTGGTCGGCGACCCGGTTGCGCGACGTCATCTGAGCCTAAATCCAGTTGGGCGCGGGTAGCGGATGCGACGTCAGCCGAAGATTGCTGCGGCTTGTGTGCGCAGCCGGGTGCCGGGCTCAGCGGCCAAGGAAGTCGCGCAGGAGCTGCAGCGTCTCGTCGGGTGCCTCGCTCATCTGGTGATGGCCCACTTTCAGATAGGCCACTTGCACCGCCTGCCCGCTTTGACGGGCTTGCTCGATCAGCGCCTGAGCCGCTTGCGGCTGCGTCATCTGGTCCTGGCTGCCCAGGATGAACAACACCGGGCAGCGCAGTTGCGCGGCGGCGCTCAGTCCCTGGGTATAGCGGTTGCAGGCGTCAAAGCCGCGGTGAAAGACATTGACCTGCGTGTTGCTGGCCAGCACGCGCCGGCCCAGTGCGGTGCTGGCCCCGTGCACCCAGGTGCCAGGCCCCAGAGCCGACGGTGGCGGCGCCAGTGTGCTGCATGAAAACACGTTGACCAGGGAAATGGCTTTGTGCGGCTCGCTCAGCGCTGCCTCCAGCAGGGCCGCCGAGACCTTCATCGGAAAAGCCGTACCGATCAAGACCAGGTGACTGACCCGGTCCTTCAATTGACCCGCCGCGTGCAAGGCAATCAGCGAACCCCAGCTATGACCGACCAGCGCGGCGCGCGTCACCCCGGCCGCGTCTAGCAAGGCCGCGATGAAGCTGGCGGCCGCTTCGACAGTGGCCGGCGCCTCGCCCTCGCTACGGCAGTGACCGGGCAGGTCAACCGCCAGCACGTTCCAGCCGTGATGCGCCAGGTAGCGGCTTTGCAGGATCCAGACGCTGTGGTCGTTGAGCACGCCGTGGATGAACACCACCGTGGGCTGCGCCGGATCAAAGGCTTTGCCGCCGGTGTAGCAGTAGGTGCTGGCACCTTGGACCATGAGTTGCATATCAGTTGCCCTCCTTGCGGGGCTCGGTTCCGGCGGCCTTGGCCCCTGCGGCTGGACTGGCTGCCGTGCCTGCCACCTTTCCTGCTGCTTTGAGGGCGCGTTTGAGGTCATCAATGAGGTCGGCCGGGTCCTCCAGGCCGATGCTCAGGCGGATCGTGCCCTGCGTGATGCCGGCGCCCGCCAGTGCGTCGTCGCTCATCCTGAAGTGGGTGGTGCTGGCTGGGTGGATCACCAGGCTGCGGCAGTCGCCGACGTTGGCCAGGTGGCTGAAGACTTTGAGGGCCTCGACAAAGGCCTTGCCCTGCGCGCGGCTGCCCCGGATGTCGAAGCTGAACACCGAGCCGGCGCCACGCGGCAGCAGCTTTTG
>CAIMVC010000275.1 GCA_903844825.1 uncultured Burkholderiales bacterium
CGAGGACAAGGCGCTGCCGGAGTCGGTCGCCTCTGCCCTGAGCTCCTCGGTACTGACCTTGCTGGACGGCACCGCCGTCTACCACGTGCCGGACATGGTCGGCAAGTACCTCGAGACCATCGAGGTGCAGGACGCCAGCCTCAAGCTGGGGTTTTGAGCCGGGCCGCGCTCTCACCAAAGCAAAGTCCCCGTCACTGCATGGAGGCCCGAAGGGCCGCGGCGGTCCAGTGGCCCGAAGTCACGGGTTGCCGCGCTGTGCAATGACGGCAGATGCCTTGCGTCAGGCCAAGCACCGCAAGGTCTGAAGCGGCCTGCAGGCCGCTACTCGCTACTTCTTGTCCCGCAACTCACGCCGCAGGATCTTGCCTACCGGGGTCTTTGGGAGCTCGGCTCGAAATTCCATCACCTTGGGCTGCTTGTAGCCCGTCAGGTTGGCTTTGCAGTACTCGCGAATCTGCTCTTCGCTGAGCTCCGGATTTTTCTTCACGATCACGAGTTTGACGGCTTCCCCGGTTCTGTCGTCGGCCACGCCGATGCAGGCGCACTCGAGCACGCCCTCGAGCTTGCCGACCACGTCTTCAATCTCGTTCGGGTAGACGTTAAAGCCGCTGACCAGAATCATGTCTTTCTTGCGGTCAATGATCTTGAAGAAACCCTGCTCGTCAATGATGCCGATATCGCCCGACTTGAAATAGCCGTCGGCCGTCATGACCTTGGCGGTTTCGTCCGGGCGTTGCCAATAGCCGGCCATGACCTGGGGCCCCTTGATGGCAATTTCGCCAGCCTGGCCCGGACCGACTTCCTGGCCCTCGTCGTCGAGCAGTTTGAGCCATGTTCCCGGGATGGGCACGCCGATGGTGCCGGTAAACGTCTTGCTGGTGGTCGGGTTGCAGCAGGCCGACGGCGAGGTCTCCGACAGGCCGTAGCCTTCGCAAATCGCACAGCCGGTTTTTTCGAGCCAGAGCTTGGCCACGGCGCTTTGCACCGCCATGCCGCCACCCAGCGATACGCGCAGATGGGACCAGTCGACCGTGTTGAAGTCGGGGTGGTTGGCCAGGCCGTTAAAGAGCGTGCTGACGGCCGGGAAGCTGTGAATGCGGTGCTTGGCCAGTTCCTTGAGCACGGCCGGCAGGTCGCGTGGGTTGGGAATCAGAATGTTCTTGGCGCCGGTGCGCATGCCCAGCATCATGTTGATGGTGAAGGCGAAGATGTGATACAGCGGCAGCGCGCAGACATAGGTGACCTGCTCGCTGGCAGGCAGACCCTTCATGGCCGGTGCGTTCCAGGCGTCGGATTGCAGCAAATTGGCAATGATGTTGCGATGCAGCAGCACCGCCCCTTTGGACACGCCTGTGGTGCCGCCCGTGTACTGCAACACCGCCACGTCATCGGGGTTGAGTTCTGGCCGCTTCAAGCTTGCACGAGTGCCCTGTGCCAGCGCGTCGTTAAAACGCACGGCGTCCGGCAGGTTGAAGTCCGGCACCATTTTCTTGACATTACGAACCACGTAGTTGACCAGCGCGCCCTGGAGCATGCCGAGCTGGTCGCCCATGGCGCACAAGACCACATGCTGGATCGGCGTGTCAGCGACGCACTCTTCGAGCGTGTGGGCGAAGTTCTCGATGATGACGATGGCCTTGGCGCCCGAGTCCTTGAGCTGGTATTGCAGCTCGCGTGGGGTGTAGAGCGGGTTGACATTGACCACCACAAAACCGGCGCGCAAGATGGCGGCCACGGCGATCGGGTACTGCGGCACATTGGGCATCATGATGGCCACGCGGTCGCCCTTGACCAGGCCCAGGCCTTGCAAATACGCACCCAGCGCCTGCGACTGCCGGTCGGTCTGGCCGAAGCTGATCTCCTTACCCATGAAGCTGTAGGCCGCCCGGTCGGCGTACTGCCGAAAGCCCTCCTCCAGCAGCTCGACCAGCGAGCGGTACTGCGCGGTATCAACGTCGGCGGGAACGCCGGGTGGATAAGCCTTGAGCCAGGGTCGGTCCAGAGTCGATGCGTTCATGTGGTTTGCTCCTTGTTATTGCGCTTGCTCTGCGGCCCGGGCGGCTGGCCGCAGTGCCCTCTGAGGGGTCTTGCTGTTCGGGTCAGATGGGCCCAGCGCTTGGGCGACGGGTCCGCGGGCAGGCCCCGGTGGCCTGCTCCCGCGTCGGCTACTCGATGGCCTTGCCCATGTCCTCAATCACCTTCTTGGCATCGCCAAAAACCATCATGGTCTTGTCCATGTAAAACAGCTCGTTGTCCAGGCCCGCGTAGCCGGCGGCCATGGAGCGCTTGTTGACGATCACGGTCTTGGCTTTGTAGGCCTCGAGAATCGGCATGCCGTAAATGGCGCTGCCCTTGACGTGGGCCGCCGGGTTGACCACGTCGTTGGCGCCCAGGATGATGGCCACATCGGCCTGGCCAAACTCGGCGTTGATGTCTTCCATCTCGTGGACCTGGTCGTAAGGCACCTCGGCCTCGGCCAGCAGCACGTTCATGTGGCCGGGCATGCGACCGGCCACCGGGTGAATCGCGTACTTGACGCTGATGCCCTTGTCGGTGAGCTTTTGCGCCAACTCCTTGACCGAATGCTGGGCTCGCGCCACCGCCAGGCCGTAGCCCGGCACAATGATCACGGACTCGGCGTTGCCCAGAATGAACGCGGCGTCATCGGCCGAGCCCGACTTGACGCTGCGCTGCACCGCGGCGCCGGTGGCGACTGCACCGGCCTCGCCACCAAAGCCGCCCAGGATCACATTGAAGAACGAGCGGTTCATGGCCTTGCACATGATGTAGCTCAGGATCGCGCCCGACGAGCCCACCAGCGAGCCGGCCACGATCAGCATGGCGTTGTTCAGCGAAAAGCCGATGCCCGCTGCGGCCCAGCCCGAGTAGCTGTTGAGCATGGACACCACCACCGGCATATCGGCCCCGCCGATGGGAATGATGATCAGCACGCCCAGCACAAAAGACAGCGCCAGCATGGCAAAAAATGCCGTCCAGCTGCCGTTGAAGGTGAACACCAGACCCAGGGCCAGCGTGGCCAGGCCGAGCACCAGGTTGAGCTTGTGCTGGCCCGCGAAGGTGACCGGCGCACCCTGGAACAGGCGGAACTTGTACTTGCCGCTGAGCTTGCCGAAGGCAATCACCGAGCCGCTGAAAGTGATGGCGCCGA
>CAIMVC010000276.1 GCA_903844825.1 uncultured Burkholderiales bacterium
CCCAGCCTCATCGCCAGACTCAGAGTCAGAACCGTCCTCGGAGCCGCTTTCGCCGTCTGCGCCTTCTTCGCCAGACTCCGACGACTCGCCATCCTCAGACCCAGCTTCATCGCCGGACTCAGCGTCGGAACCGTCCTCGGAGCCGCTCTCGCTTTCCTCCCCGTCTTTTCCTTCCTCGCCAGACTCGGACGATCCACCGTCCTCAGACCCAGCCTCATCGCCAGACTCAGCCTCAGAACCGTCCTCGGAGCCGCTCTCGCCATCTGAGCCGCTTTCGCCAGAATCCGACGATTCACCATCCTCCGAGCCGGCTTCCTCGCCAGACTCAGAGTCAGAACCATCCTCTGAGCCCCCCTCGCCATCGGCGCCGCTTTCGCCATCTGCGCCGCTTTCGCCGTCTTTTCCTTCTTCGCCAGACTCGGTCGACTCACCATCCTCGGAGCCAGTCTCATCGCCAGACGCAGAGTCAGAACCGTCCTCAGAGCCGCTCTCGCCTTCTTCGCCAGAATCCGACGATTCACCATCCTCCGAGCCAGCCTCATCGCCGGACTCCGACGACTCACCTTCCTCAGACCCGGCTTCATCGCCAGACTCAGCGCCGGAACCGTCCTCGGAGCCGCTCTCGCCATCTGAGCCGCTTTCGCCGTCTTTGCCTTCTTCGCCAGACTCGGACGATTCACCATCCTCCGACCCAGCCTCATCGCCGGACTCCGACGACTCACCGTCCTCGGAGCCAGCTTCATCGCCAGACTCAGCATCCGAGCCGCCCTCGGAGCCGCTCTCACCGCCTGCACCTTCTTCGCCAGATGCAGATGCAGACGCAGACTCAGCGCCGGCTCCGTCTGTGGCGCCGGCATCAGCCGACGCACCCGCAGCACCCGCGCCGGCACCCGCGCCATCGGCCAAGGCAACACCTGCCAGAACGCCAAGCGCGGCGATTCCGGCCACGGCAGCCAAGGTGTCGGAGGCGCCAGAGTCCGAGTCCTCGGCGGCCTCAGGCGCCGCGGCAGCAGCTTGCAGGGCAGAGAGTTGGGCCACACTGGCATCTAAAAAGGCATTGATCTGCCCAAGTGCGGCTTTCGACTGCGCGGCTTCACTGGCATTGAGGGTGCTTAACTTGGTCTTGGCGCTTTGAATCAGGGACTTGAATGTCTCGCCAGCCTGGCGCGACAGCTCGGGCGTGCCCTTGAGCTCGGTGCCCATCTGACCAAGCGTGCCACTGAGCGCAGTAGCCAGCTCGGGCACTTGGGTTTTGGCCTCGGCAATAGCGCTGCCCAAGGGACCATCCACGCTATCGAGCTGGGCGTTGGCCGGCTCGAAAACAGTTTCTTTGACGCCATCCACCTTGGCCTTCACCGGCGTCGTTCCGGGTTTCGCCTTGGCCAGGTAGCCCTCAATAGCCGTGTTGAGTTTGAGACGCAAGGCATCAATCTTCGGTGGCACGGCGTCCACCGCCACCGACAGCTTGGCAATCACCGGCTCTATCTTGGTGAGCGCCGAGGCCAGGGCGGTTTGAAAACTGGTGATCAGGCCCTCCATCACCGCGATGGCCGCCTTGATGCGATCGATGATCTGGGTCAGAACGCCCGACAAACCTTTGACGCCGCCAATGGCAGTATCGAGCAACTTGACGGCAGTGGTCTCGGCCGCACCCAGCGAACCGATGGCGGCCGTGATGGCGACCTTGATGCCCGGAATCATGGCCTTGACGCCCATAAAAAGCAGGCGCGCCGGCATCAGCATCGGTGCGCGCATCATGTAGCGCGTGCAAATTTCAATGGCCGAGTCGCACAGGGCCGAGGCTTGATCGAGCTCGGCACTGGCGGCGGTCAGCGATGACTTGGCCGACGCGATCATGGCCGGGATGCCGGCTTTGATCTCCTCGATCGAGGCCACGGCGCCCGCGATCATGGTGCCCACCGGCATAAAGTTGTCGGGTAAGGCCTTCAAGGTTGCTTTGGCTTGGTCGGCCTTGGCATTGATCTGCGCCAGCACCTCCTTGACGGCGCCGATCTCTGCCTCAAAGGCGTCCAGGGCCTTGGCAATGGCGGCAACACAAGCGTCGAGCTTGGCCTCGCAGGCGTTGATCGCCTCGGTGATCTTTTTGAGTGAGTCCTGCGAGGTCTGGCTGGCCGAGCCGACCGAGGTGCTGACCTTCTCGAGCCTGGCCTGGGAAGCCGTCACCGGCTCGGCCACGGCTTTGACAGCAGGCACCAACGCCTCCTGAGCCTGGCCATACTGCTCGGCGGCGGCCTCACCTGTGCGGCCGACCGATTCGGCCAGTTCCTGGCTGGGCTTGGCCGCCGAGGCCAGCGAGGTGTTCAGGCCAGCAATGCGCCCATCCACCGACAGCAAGACCTGGTCGAGCCGCAGCGCCAACGCCGCGCCCGCCCCACCAAAGCGAGCTTGTTCAGCCTGCACGGCGGATGCCAGTTGGCCACGCAATGCTTCGATACGGGTCACGGCAGCCTGATGCAAGGTCTGCATGACCGCCGCGCTGCCCGCTGTTGGCACGGCAGCCTCCAACTTGGCGCCGAAATCGGCCACCACGCCCGAGGCCGGCGCGGCCTGGGCCGCCACGGCCTGCAAAGCCTGGCTGTAAGCCGCGTGCTCTTGCAGGTAGCTCCGCACGCCGTCCAGCAGGGCCTGCAGGTCGTCCGGCAGAGCCGACAGGTCGTCCCGTACCGTCTCGACCTTGGCGTTCAAAGCCGTCGCCTCGTCACATTGGCTCAGCACCGCTGTGGACACAGCCCCGGCGTCCGCCCCCACCGCCTGGACCTTACCGAGTCCGGCCTCTATGCCTGGCGCCAGACCGGCCACCACAGGGGCCGGATCCAGCAAGGGGGGCACAGAGGCGTTAGCCGCGTCGATGGCGGCTTTGTGCGCCGCGATGGCCTGCTGCGCCGCCAGCAAGTCCGCCGGCAAGCTGGTCAGCGCTGTGCTCACCGTCGACGCTGCCGTAGAGATGGCAGCGCCCAGGCGCGACGCGCTACCCGAAATACCGCTTTCTGACTCGGTGGCCAGTTTCATGAGGGGGCAGCGAGCGCGCGGCTGCGGGTGGGTGGACAGGCGCTCATAGGTCGCTCAACTGCTTAGTGGTGCTGGACGAGGCACTGTCGACTGACTTCTGGATGTCTGCAATACCCGCCGTGGTGGGCGACAGCGACGCCGTCACCGAACTCACGCTGGCCATGGTCAGGTCCACCTTGGCCAGGCTTTGATTGATTTCGGGCATGACTTCCGCAGTCTCAATCTGCAAGTCTTCCAGCGCGGGCAAAAGCGGCACCACCACGGGCACGGCCGGCACGCTGGCCAAGGCCGGCAATGCCGCTACCGCGGCTGCTTTGGCCGCGGCCTTGCCGGGAACAATTAATCTTCCGGGCGAGGCCAAGCGGCTGGACTCTTCCATGGCGACCAAGCCTCCGCCAAACAAACGATTGGCCAGCACCTCGATCCAGTCGTCCCCGCCTCTCTGGCCGGCGGAGGATGTCTCCATTCTGTGCACCATCCAGTTGAGCTCAGCGCGAGCGGCGGGATCGCCCACCCAGAAGCGCAAATAGTTCTGGGCATCCACATGGGAATAAAAATGAATGCGGCTGCCCATGACCGAGTCCGGCCCGCTCGAGTGCGACGTGCCAAACAAGGCCGTGCTGGCGGACCCGCCGGATTCGTAAAACGTCACCCGGCAGTTGTGGCGCCACAGCGCAATCAATGGGTACAACATGCTCTGGAAACTAAAAAATGGTTCAACCCTGGGCTAGGACGATCCCCAAGCGGGAATCACGACGAAAAAAGCAATGCCAATTCACTTCCGGTCAAAACTCATGGGCACCAGCCCACGAAACCCATCAAGCACATCACGCGCTAACAGCCGACGAGCCGCGCAAGGCCGCACGCGCAACCGTCAGCAGTCGTTACAGACAAATCCGAGTGTATTCGAGTCGAAATAAATATTAACAATGAACCAGCCATCAAACCGATTAACGCAGCCCTACGCGCTGCGATATTCAAGAGAAAATTCGTGTGAAAGTGTGCGTTTCGCCCGGTTAATCGGCTGACTGGTGCGTGCGTAGATTGCAAAATATCTTACAAACCAAAACAAGTACACCGAAGCATCCGAAACGCCCCTTACGATTGAGCTAAATTTTTTCGAGTGCATCACGCGTTGCGAGCCAGCACCAAGTATGGCGGCCGACCTTCGCCAAGCCAGCGGCTTAGCCTGAGCCGTCTGAACCCATGCAGCCACTTAACCCATCAGGAGCACGACCTTGCCCACCATCCTCAACAGGCCCCTGTATGACGCGACTTACAAAGCTACCAGGGACTTGCTCAGACTCAATTGGTGGGGCCCCGGTCATGTTCCATTTATGAAAATGATCGACCTCATCGAGGGGCAGCATGTGTACCGCTATGGCACAGCCAAGTTCAGCGACGGAAACTACCAGGGCGCGCGCAAGATATGGGGCGCCTTGGAAGGGGACACCGGCAACCGCTGGACCGGCTCCGCGCTGGGTGGCCCGGGTGGCAGAGTGGGGCTTTACACCACGCTGGAGGCCGAAAAATGCAAGGACACGCTTTTTTCCGAACTGTTTCACTACTTGCCCACCGAAACAGACTCTCCCCAAAAAAGTGTGAAGTATTACCAATTCGTCCCAGCATCTTTCGATGCCGACAATGACAAGGTAGAGGCGCCAAGTCCGACCAATGTGTGGCACCTGACTGACAAGTTGCACTTCATGTTCACTTTTGTGTTGTCAGAAAGAAAGCGGGTCCTCGACTTGCAGCTTCCCACGACGCCGAATGACACGAGTTTTTTCGTCACTAACGTCTTTCAACTTGCGCAGGCAGACGCACCAAGCGCGTTTCTGCCGGGGCGCAATTGTATTGACGCGTACATGGATCCCTCGGATGCCAGTTTTTGCAGAGCCTTAGGCAACGCTGTGCTTGAAGAGGCTTTTGTCGATGGCATTCAGGTGACATCGACACGCGACACCCGAAGCACCAGCGTGGTGTTCAAGGGGCCGGTTGGGCCCCAGTTTGATTACCTGCGGTTTGTCGGTCGCAGCTCATTTTTCATGGATCCGAGTGGCGCGTTCACGCGGGCCGCTGAAACATTTGCCGATCATCAATACAACGATGATTTTTATGGCGGTTACGACCACGCAGCAAGAGAAAAAGAACGCAAAGCCGAGCTATCCAAGGCTGTCACGAAGATCCAGGCCTTCTCGCGTGGTCGAGATGCCAGGGCACAGCAGCATGCTCTTTCGCTCTTGCGCACAACCGTCCGGGGCGGCGAGCCGCCTCAACTCGACTAAGCCACCAGCCCTTGCAGCGACAATCGGCCCATGCCGTCTGCGCCCGCCTCACTGGACCAAGAAACAAGCACGCCAAGCTCGCCTGGCCCGAAGCGGCGCGCCGTACTCCAAAGCCTGGCCGCCCTGACAGCGGGCCTCGGGGCTTTGCCTGACGCCCAGGCCTTGCCGGCGCAAACCCTGCGTTTCCCGCGGGACCACGGGGCCCATCCCGACATGCGCACCGAATGGTGGTACATCACCGGCGAGGCGCGCGATGCGGCCGGGCGTGAGTTCGGTTTTCAGCTGACGTTTTTTCGAACCCGGGTGGATGCGGCGCAAAGCCTCACATCAAAATTTGCAGCCAGGCAATTGGTGTTTGCGCACGCCGCCATCACCGACGTGGCGGGCAAAAAACTCTGGCATGACCAACGCATTGCACGCGAAGGCTTTAACTACGCCGCCGCCAGCAGCGCCGATACCGAGCTCAAGCTCGGTGACTGGCAATTGCAGCGGCGCCCTGCCGAGCCGGACCTGGCCGGGTCAGCCTACCGCGCGCGGCTGCCGGCCAAAGACTTCTCAATCGAACTCGACTTTTTAAGCACCCAGCCGCTGCTGCTGGAGGGGCGCCAGGGCTTGTCTCGCAAAGGGCCGGACGAGCGGCAGGCGAGCTACTACTACAGCCAGCCGCAACTCAGCGCCAGGGGCCAGCTCAAACTGCGTGGCCAGCGCTTTGACGTTCAGGGCAAGGCCTGGCTGGACCATGAGTGGAGCCAGGAACTACTGCACCCGCAGGCCCGTGGCTGGGACTGGATCGGCATGAACCTCGACGATGGCAGCGCGCTGACGGCCTTTGAGCTGCGCAGCAACGACGGCGGTGTGTTGTGGGATGGCGGCTCTTTTCGCCCCGCCAAGGGGGACGCCTACATCTTCAGCCGGGGCGAGGTGATCTTCAAGCCCATGCGCCTGTGGAAAAGCCCGCTGACGCAAACCACCTACCCGGTCGAGTGGATGGTCCGCACGCCAGCGGATTTTTACACCGTCAGGGCACTGGTCGATGCCCAGGAACTCGACAGCCGCGCCTCCACGGGCGCGCTGTACTGGGAGGGCCTGAGCGAATTGATCGACAGCCAGGGCAAGCGCGTAGGCCGCGGCTACCTGGAAATGACCGGCTACCACTCGCCGCTGCGCCTGTCGTAGGCAGCTAGCGCCAGAGGGTTGAATTGCCGCGCTTCGCTTGCACGGAAGCACCGACGCAAGGTTGTCATCCCGGGAGAGCGTGAGGATGCAACGACTCAAAGGCGAAGCCAAAAATATACAGATGTGATATTGCGAATCACTAACGAATATTTTCTTGATTCTTGTTCGACCGCTAGGCATCATCCGACTTCACCTCACAACGCCGCCGCGACGTGGGACCGCCAGCGCAGTCAACCACGAGCGCACGGCAGGTCGCATGGCGTGGCAAAGGCACGAACTCTGAAAACAAACACATGCAGCACTCAACATCCAGCCCAGAAACCACGCCCCATTCCTCGCCCGCTGATACCGATGTCAACATGCCGTCGGCGGTAACACGACTCGATGTGGTCATTGTCGGTGCCGGCTTTGGCGGCTTGTGCGCGACCCACCGGTACCGCGAAATGGGTCTGAAGATCGTGGGGATCGAGGCTGGCGGCGATGTCGGCGGCGTGTGGTACTGGAACCGCTACCCGGGCGCGCGAGTCGACCTGCCAAGCATCGACTACAGCTACTCCTTTTCGCCCGAGATCGAGCAGGAGTGGACCTGGTCGGAGCAGTTCGCCGCCCAGCCTGAGTTGCTGGCGTACTTCAACTTCGTGGCCGACCGGCTGGACCTGCGCCGTCACTACCACTTCAGCACGCGCGTGACCAGTGCCGTCTGGGACGAGGAGCGCAAGTTATGGACGGTTCGCACCGACCGCGGCCAGACCTTTGAGGCGACCTACTGCATCATGGCAACCGGCCCACTGTCGATTCCGAAAGACCCCGACATTCCTGGCATCGCGCGCTACAAAGGCCAGTTGCTGCGCGCAGCCAAGTGGCCGCACCATCCGGTCAGCTTCGAGGGCAAGCGTGTGGGCGTGATCGGAACCGGGTCCACGGGTATTCAGATCGTGCAGGAAGTGGGCAAGCAGGCGGGCGAGTTGTTTGTCTTTCAGCGCACCCCCAGCTTCACCATGCCCATGCGCAACCAGGCGCTAGAACCCGACTACGTGGCCGAGGTCAAGCGGCACTATGCGGGCTTGCGCGAGGCCGCCCGCAACAGCCCGAACGGCGGCGTCCGGCCGGCCAGCACGCGCGCGTTTTTCAGCGTCACGCCGGCGCAGCGCCGCGAACTGCTGGATGACGCCTGGAAGCAAGGCGGCCTGGCGATGCTCGGGACCTTCGCCGACCTGCTGAGCAACCCGGAGGCCAATGAGCATGTCGCCGAATTCGTGCGCGGCAAAATTGGCGAAATCGTCAAGGATCCGGTGACCGCCGAACAGCTCAAACCACGCGGCTACCCCATCTTCGCCCGCCGTCCCTGCCTGGACAGCAGCTACTACGAGACCTTCAACCAGCCCAACGTCCACCTGGTGGATTGCCTGACGGACCCGATCGAGGAAATCACCGAAAAAGGTGTGCGAACGCGCGCCGGCGAGATCGAACTCGACGTGCTTATTTTTGCCACCGGCTATGACGGACTGACCGGTGCCATGCTGGCCTGCGAGGTGGTGGGCCGCGGCGGGCGCCGGGTCAGCGAGAAGTGGAAAAATGGCGCTTACTCCTACCTCGGGCTGATGATGGAGGGCTTTCCCAACCTCTTCATGACCACCGGCCCGAACGGTCCCGCCGCACTGGCCAACATCATCCGGATCAGTGAGCACGACGTCGACTGGATCGCCGCGCTGATGACGCACATGGACCAGCACGGCCTGGCTTGCGTCGAGCCAACCGGGGAGGCCGAAGACCGCTGGATGGAGCTCGTTGTGGCGCTATCGCAGCGCACCCTGCTGTCCAAAGCCAAGACCTGGTACGTGGGCGCCAACGTCAAGGACAAGCCGCTCGGGCTGACGCTTTTTACCGGCGGTTTCCCCAAGTACCGGGAGTATTGTGCAGCGGCGACACAGGACAATTACCGCAGCTTTGCTTTTGCGCAGACAGCAGATCGCGTAGCAGCAACTTGATGAAACCAGCGCACCGCACGACCCGCGAGGCGCACGCCAGCGCCTACGACGAACTGAACTTTTCAGACACCCGAGACTTCGACGACGCCCGCCGGGGCTTCATCGGCACCCTGCCCGACGCCCACATCCTGACCCGCACCGGCCAGGTGGCCTGGACCATGCGCGAGCACGCCTTCATTGAAGGCCAGGCGCCCGACACCGTCCATCCCAGTCTGTGGCGCATGTCAACGCTCAACACCATCCACGGGCTTTTTAAAGTCACCGAGCGGATCTACCAAGTGCGTGGTTTTTGCCTGGCCAACGTCACCTTCATCGAGGGCGACACCGGCCTCATCGTTGTCGATCCCCTGACCTTTGAAGAGCATGCGCGCGCAGCCCTGGCACTGTACACCGCACACCGCGGAGAGCGACCGATCAAGGCCATCGTTTACACCCACAGCCACCGCGACCATTACGGCGGTGTGCGGGGCGTGATATCGCCTGAAGAAGTGACCCGCCACAAAGTCCAGGTGATCGCCCCGGCCGGCTTCGTCGAGGAGGCTTTTGCCGAGTCGATCCTGGCCGGTGTGCCGATGCGCCGCCGCTCGATGTACCAGTTCGGCACCTCGCTGGCTGCTGGCGCCATGTCGCACGTGGACAGCGGGCTGGGCAAGGCGGTCGGCCGCGGCACCGACGGCTTTATTGCACCCAATGTGCTGGTCAGTCAGCGCCTGGAAAAGCATGTGATCGACGGCGTCGAGATCGTCTTTCAGCTGACCCCCGGCACCGAAGCGCCGGCGGAAATGAACCTGTTTTATCCCGGCCTGCGCGCGCTCAACCTGGCCGAGAACGCCTGCCACACGATGCACAACCTGTGCCCGCTGCGCGGCGCCAAGACACGCGATGCGCTGGCCTGGGCGCGCTACCTGGACGAGGCGCTGACCGCCTTTGTGCCCGACGTGGACGTGGTCTTTGCGCAGCACCACTGGCCGGTCTGGGGGGACGGGCGTATCAACGAGTACGTCGCCGGCCAGCGCGACCTGTACCGCTACTTGCATGACCAAACGCTGCGCCTGATGAGCCATGGCCTGACGCCCGCCGAGATCGGCGAGGCGCTGCTGATGCCCAACCGCCTGTCCAGGCAATGGTTTGCCCGCGGCTACTACGGCGCCGTAGCGCACAACGTGGCTGCCATTTACGCCCACTACATGGGGCCGTACGACGGCAACCCCGTCAACCTCAACCCCCTGGCGCCGGAGGCGGCAGCGGCCAAGTACGTGGAGTACATGGGCGGGTCCGCACAGATCATCGAACGGACTAGAAAAGACTTTGACACGGGCCAGTTCCGCTGGGTGGTGCAGGCCTTGCAACACGTCATCTTCAACCAACCCGGGCACACCGAGGCACGCGAGTTGTCGGCCGATGCGATGGAGCAGCTGGGCTATCAGTCGGAGTCGGCCACCTGGCGCAACTCGTATTTGCTGGCTGCGCGCGAGTTGCGCAGCCGGCCGGGCAGCGCCGCGCCGGGCGGCATCGTCATCAGCCCCGACATCGTTGCCCTGCTGCCCCTGCGCAGCTTTCTTGAGTACATCGCGATTCGCGTCAACGGCCAGAAAGCGCAAGACCTGGTGGCGCGCTTTGACTGGTACGTGGGCCAGGACGAATGCCAGCGGATCACGCTGTCCAACGGCGCCCTGAACCACCTGCCCGGCCATCACCGCGGGGCGGCCGACGCCGAAATCCACACCGAGCGCGCGCAACTGGCGCAGCTGCTGATGGGGCCTTCCGAGCTGCTGCAGGCGCTGGACAGCGGCACGCTGGATGTGCGCGGCAACAAACCCCTGTTTCGTCAGTTCGTGCAAACACTCGACAGTTTCAACCCGATGTTCAACGTGGTCGAACCCTGAGCACCGGGCTCGGCGCAGACGAAGGCCTCGGTGAGAGCGCTGCGCGGCAGCTGACCAGCAACCTCAGGCCGCTGGCCGTGTTGCTCTCACCCCCCGGACATGGCCTCCGGCGTGACGGGTCGCCTGGCCAGCGGCCCCGCCCCAGCTGAAGGCAGCTTTAGCCTCACTCCATCTTGAGGTTGGCCTGCTTGGCCAGGGACTGCCAGATCCCCGTGTCGGACTTCACCGTCGCGGCAAAGCCAGCGGCATTTTTGTGCGGCGGAATGAGCATGTTCAGCGACGCGAACTTCTGACGCATCTCTTCGGCTGCCAGGATGCGGCCAACTTCCAGGTTCAGCCGGTCCACGATAGGCTGCGGCGTGCCCGAGCGCACAAAGAGACCGTACCAGCCGTCGACGTCAAACTTGTAGCCTTGTTCGGTCACGGTGGGCACCTCGGGCAAGGCGGGGCCACGGGCCGAGCCCGTCGCACCGATGGCAAACAGCTTGCCGGCGCGGATGTGCACAATCGGCGACGAGATGTCGGTAAAGCCCACGCTGATATTGTTGCCCAGCAAGTCAACGACCAATTGGGCCGTTCCCTTGTAAGGCACATGGGGCATGTCCAGACCGTAGTGGGCCTTGATGCCTTCCATGGCCAGGTGGCCAGTCGAGCCGTTGCCCCATGAGCCGTAGGACAACTTGCCCGGGTTGGCCTTGGCGTAGCGCACCATGTCCTGCAAATTCTTGAAACCACTGGCCTGGCTAGCCATCAGCAAGGTACCCGCTGCGCCAATTTGCGCCACAGCGCTCAGGTCTCGCGGCACGTCAAAAGGCAGCTTGGGCTGGATCACGGGGTTGATGGCAATCGCTGACGAGGGCGCGATGAGCAGCGTGTAGCCATCCGCAGCGGCCTTGGCCGTGGCGTCAATGCCAATGATGCTGTTGGCGCCGGGCTTGTACTCCATCACCACGGTCTGGTTCAGTGCAGTCTGCAATTGGGACTGAATCAGGCGGGCGAAGATGTCCATGCCAGCGCCAGCCGGACCGGGCACGATGAAGCGAATCGGCCGATTCGGCCAGTCACCGGTAGCTTGGGCCTGAGCCCCCGTAGCCACCATAGCCACCGCGCCGATGAGGGCCTGCCGGCGGGTGATGACGGCGCTAAGGGCCGAGTTTGAGGTTGATGTTGATGTTGATGTTGACATGGGGGTCTCCTTTTGAATCGGCACTGGCGTGGTCGCTGCGTGCCGGGTTGAAATCTTCTTTAACGCAGACGCAGTCACGCATGCGCCCGCCCGTCAAAATGCGCTTTTGGCCAGATCCAGGCTTTTGAGCAGCGGCACCCAGCGCTCGTATTCGCTGCGAATGTAGCGACCGAGTTCATCGGGCGTGCCGCCACGCGGCTCCATGCCCATGGCCCGCGCACGGGCGATGAAGTCGTCCTTGGCGATCACCTGGTTGACGGCGCGGTTGAGGCGCTCAATGGCGTCCGCCGGTGTGCCGGCCGGGGCCACCAGCGTGTACCAGGCATAGGCTTCGACGGCATAACCCGACTCCTTGAATGTCGGGGCACCCGGCACCTGGGGCAGGCGCTTGCTGTCCATCACACCCAGCACGCGCAGCTTGCCGCTCTGGACGTGCGGCAAGGAAGCCGTGATGGAGGTGCCATGAATATCGATCGAGCCGCTGAGTAAAGCCTGGATGCCGGGGGCGTCGCCGCTGAAAGGCAGATGCGTCGTGCGAATACCCGCCATCTTTTCAAACATCATCGGCGCCAGGTTGCTGATGATGCCGGCGCCGGGTGAGCCGCGGTTGATCTTGTCGGGGTTGGCCTTGGCGTAAGCGACCATTTCCGGCAGGGTCTTGTAGGGCAAATCGGTGCGTCCGACGATGATCATGGGCTGGTAGCCGATGTGCACCACCGGCGCAAAATCCTTGACCGGGTCATACGGCAGCTTGTCAAACAGCACGGTGTTGTTGGCCAGTGTGCTGTTGGTGCCGACAAACACCGTCAGCCCGTCCGGTCGCGCCTTGGCCACGTAATCCGCCGCGATGATGCCCGAAGCACCGGGCTTGTTTTCAACGACCACGGGCATGCCGGCCTTGGACACCTCGGCCGCAACCAGTCGAACATACACGTCGGTTCCCCCGCCTGCCGGGAACGGCACGATGATGCGCGTGACCGGCTGCGCGGCCGCCCAACTCCCCACCAGCGTCAGGCTTAGCAGCCAATGTTTGAATCGAATTTTCATAATGGCATGTCCTTGTCAGTCTCAATTGTCTGGCACTGCGGGTCTTTGCTTTGCCCAGGTGCGTTGGGTACGTTTTCTCAATGTCTTCAAGCTAGCGCTCCCTGCGCGGGCTCCGCCAAGAAAGGCGCCTGCACCACGGCATGCGGTGCAGGCGCTCAGGCCCGCCAGGGATAGTAAGCCGTGCTTACTTCTTGATGAAGTCGCAGCCACCCTCGGCCAGCGGGCGAAACGCCTGCTCGGCCGGGATCTCGCCCTTGATGCTGTACAAATCGTTCTTGCCCTTGGACTCCGCCGGCGTCTTGACCTGCACCATATAGGTCGGGCGCATCACCTGGCCGTCTTCTCGAATTTGCACGTTCTTCATCGCAAAATCATTGATCGGCGTGCCCTTCATCTTGGCCATCACCGCCGTGCCTTCGTCGGTGCCCGCCGCCTGCACTGCCTTGAGGTAGTGCATCGTTGCGCTGTACGCCCCGGCCATGATGTAGGTCGGCACCACGCCCTTGTTGCGCTCCATGAAGCGCCGCGACCAGGCCCGCGTGTCGTCGTTCATGTCCCAGTAAAACGGCGCCGTGATCTGCAGACCCTGCGCCACGTCCAGCCCCATCGCACCGACGCTGTTGATCGTCATGCCAAAGATGCTCATCATCTGACCGGACTTGGTCACCCGAAACTCCGCCGCCTGCTTGAGCGCGTTGTTCAGGTCCGCCCCTGCGTTGAGCACCACAATGGCCTGCGCCTTGCTCGCTTGCGCTTGCAGCAGGTAAGACGAAAAATCGGTCGCGCCCAGCGGGTGCTTGACCGAGCCCACCACCTTGCCGCCGGCCGCCTCGATGAACTTTGTGCCTTCAGACTGCAGCGCCGCGCCAAACGCGTAGTCCACCGTGATGAAGTAAAAACTCTTGATGCCTTGCTTGATCAGACCCGCCACGCCCGCCTTGGGCAGCGAGTACGTGTCCACCAAAAACTGTACATTCATCGGCGAGCAGGACTTGCCCGTCAGGTCCGAGGTCACCGTCCCCGAGATCAGGTAGGGTTTTTTGGCCTGGCGCATGATGTTCGTCACGCTCAGCGCGATCGACGAGGCCGAGCCGCCCAAGATCGCATCCACCTTGTCTTTCTCGACCCACTGCCTGGCAATGTTGGTGCCCACGTCCGGCTTGTTCTGGTCGTCGGCCACCACCACTTCAATCGTCTTGCCGCC